>NZ_JBWKYW010000022.1:0-103405 GCF_059423965.1 Variovorax sp. GW458-11-26-14-LB1 | reverse complement strand
CGGGTGGGTTCGTCGCCCTCCCTTGGTCCGTGCTCGATTGCCCAGCCTACGCCGCTCTAAGCCATCCTGCGCGCTCCCTGCTGCTGGAGATTGCACGGCAGTTCGTCCGCGATAACAACGGGCGACTGCTGGCCTCTGCTACCCACCTTTCCAAACGGGGATGGAACAGCGCTGACGTGATCACCCGTGCCAAGCGCGAATTGTTGGCGGCCGGCTTCATCCACGAGACCGTGATGGGCCACCGACCAAATAAAGCAAGCTGGTACGCCGTCACGTGGCGGGCATTGGATCGGCTGCCCGGCTACGACGATGGAGCGGCTCAGACCTTTGTGAGAGGCGCCTACCAAAACGCAAGCCTTAGACCGTCTCACGGTGTAGAGGGCCACTCTATTGCACCGCCTCACGGTGTAGGGAAGGCCCGCTCTACACCGTCTCACGGTGCTATCAGCCCCCATTTTCAAGCTCTCTCTACACCGTCTCGCGGAAACCATCTAGAGAAGCCATCTCCTGCATTGAGAACCTCGCATTGAAAGAAAGTCATGAACGAACACATCCCGCACTTGAGCATCGAGACTTTGGACAACGGCAACCTGAGGCTGGAAAACGAATCGATGGGCGACAGCTACGTTGTGGACCTTCATCCGATCCACGTCCGCCTTCTTGCTGAACGGCTCGGCCTGATCGCGAACGCTCATGAAGCAGATGCGGAACAGCCAACCCTTGCGGAGCAGGAGCGCGATCTTGATCGGTTGAAGCGGAACATGCTTCGTGTCCGACAACACGCCCTGCAACTACAGGAACAGTTCGCGACCGGCGCAGACTGGAAGCATGCAGATCTCACCTTCGAAATGGGCCAGATCAACTCGCTCGTGGATCTACTGGATATGGCCGTGGACGACTTCGTAGATGACTTCACGTCACACGACCCAGCGCCCTATGTTCCCGTCAGTATGGGGAGTACACAAGCTATCGCACTTCGAAAATCAGATGGCAACCGAGAAATGGCTCGGAGGACATCTAGCGATTCGGATGATTCCATCGCGGGACCGCTTTTCTCGGAGGCTTTCAAATGATTGTGGAGCGAACACCGGAGGAGCTACAAAACCTCGTGGAGAGCACTATGGGGATGCTCTTGCACGTAGTGACCCGAGACGTCATTCCAACGAGTGCCGATATGAGAGTTGGCGAGAAGGATGCTGCAAAGTTGGTTGGCTATGCGCCTGGATCGTTCAAGAACCTTCGCGGTGAAGGTAAAGGACCAATCTACTACAACAGGCCAGTTTCCGGATCGAAGATCAGTTACCGCCTGATGGATCTGGCGATCTGGATCGAGCAACGCCGCGAAAGCTGGTAGTTGCTGCAACCAAAGCGCATTAATCGCCATCTTTCGGCATGGAAAAAGTGCGATGCATTGCCTAACCTACTTGGCATGCATTGCCCCCCGAGCCTTGAAGACTTACCCATCTCGCACCACTTCGGCGGCGGGGTTTACGCCAAAGAAACGCGCATTGCCGCAGGCTTGATTCTTGTCCAGCACAAGCACGAACACGATCATCTTTCCGTGCTTGCTTCCGGCACCGTCGAACTGCTGATTGACGGCGTACGGAGCGAGATGACCGGCCCCGCCTGCATCACCATCACGGCTGGCAAGCACCATGGCGTGAAGGCCCTCACCAATGTGGTTTGGTACTGCATCCACGCGACTGACTGCACCGACGAAAGCGAAGTTGATGAGGTGCTGATTGCATCCCCCGACGATGCGCAAATGGCCTCGATGATCCAGGCGCTTCAATGACGAATGCGCGCATCAAGTTGCTAGCTGAGGGGCTCGACGTGTCGGCCATCCAGAACGCGCTCGCAATGCATCCGGAACTGTGGGACCAGAACACCGGCAGAACTGCCCCGAAGGCTTCGCCTCATCACGGCCTGTCTGACATTTGGGCACGCTATGCAGACCCGGCCACGATGAAAGAAGACGGTTCCCACGAATCGATCTGGTATCCCTGCGCCGATCTCCTAGCGGTCAAGGATCTTGTCTACGGGCTGATGGCTGCGGTACGTGGCGAACGCCTCGGGGGTGTCCTAATTACCCGCATCAAGCCCGGCCAGATTTGCAAGCCTCACACAGATCCAGGATGGCACGCCCGTTACTACGACAAGTACGCCATCCAGATCGAGGCAGCACCCGAGCAGACCTTTCATTTCGACGGGCAGTCACTTGTGACCAAGCCGGGCGACCTGTTTTGGTTTGACAACTCGTTCACGCATTGGGTCACGAACGACAGCCAGCGCGACCGAATCACCATGATCGTCTGCATCAAGACGGGGAGTAACTGATATGCCATGGAGCATTGCAGCGCCAGTAATCGGCGCGGTTGCAAGTAGCGCGCTTTCCGATAGCGGCGGTGGTGGAGGCGGCGCAGGATCGCAGACGCAAAGCAAGGAGCCGTGGGGACCCGCTCAACCGTGGATCATGAACAACCTGATGCAGGGACAAAACCTGCAGAACGCCTATACCGCGCAGCCGTTCAGCGCCTTGCAGAACCAGGCGTATGCGAATCAGGGCAACCAGAGCGCATACATGCGTGCTGCTGTTCCGTCGCTGCTCGGTCAGCTCAGCGGCCAACAGGTCGGCTTTGATCGCTCCAATCCAAACGCACGACCGACCGCTTTCAACTTCAACGGGACGGGTGCGGCGGGTGGCAGTCAAGGCGGTCTGCTGGCACTCCTCAGCGCGGGGACAGGCGCCAACAGCAACCCCTATGCCAACACGCCTCAGGTGACTACACCGAAGCCCGAAGAAGGCACCTTCACGCAGCAGAACGGCATCGTCTCTGGCATGAATATGTCCAGCTTCGATGGGACGAGCATGTACGGCAATGGTGGCTATGGCACGTTCAAGTACGGCATGCCGACGCCACAGCCTGGCACGCAGCAATACCGCGATATGTCGGCCTACTTCGCCAATGGCGGTGTTGACCCGAACAACTACTACGGCAAGGGCGCCGACTACAAGGATCCGAACGCGGATCCGCGCGCCTACATGTGGACGAGTGGGTTTGCTGGCGGAGCACCTGGCGAAGGCGAAGGTCCGAGTGCTGGTGCGCCTGGTGGCGCCAATAGCGCAGGCCCCGGTGGCAGCTGGTAAGGGGCTTCTGATGGCACTGGATGTCCGTACCGAATGGAATACGCCTATCGACGGCTCAGAGCCCGATCTGGCAAAGCATGAAGCCTTCGCAGACTTCGCGCTCTGTCTGATTCGTCAGGAGTCGCCTTGGCTGTACCGATTCCTCGATGGAACGAATGCGCAGCTCCTGGTCGGTGTTGGCATCTGCGCATTCTCCATGCCATCCACACCAGGCCTCTGGTTCGAGGTGGACCGAATGGCTGAACACATCAACCTCTTGCCGTGGGCCGAGCCTCACGAAGTAAAGCACTAAGGAAAATCATGGCTGGCCTTTTTGAATCCCTTCTAAGTGACCCGAGCGCTCAGCTCGGTATCGGCCTGCTCGCGGCTGGTGGCCCATCCACGACGCCCATGAACGTCGGGCAGCGCGTACAGGTGGCGATGCAGGGCGTTGCGGCTCGGCAAGATGCGGAAATGAGGCGCAAGCTGCTGCAATCGCAGATGGAAGAAAACGCCTCACAGAACGCACTGCGTCAATCGCAGATCGCAAGAGCCGCGCGCCTGCAATCCATGACCAGCGGCCTTTTTGGTGGAGCTGGTTCTTTTGGCTCGTCGCCGGGCGGCGTGGGCGAGGGTTTTTCGGTTGGCATCAACCCGGGCGTTTCAATGCAGTCGCCAACCGGTCAGAGCGTGACCCCGCAGCAAGCCGCAGGCCTACGCGGCGTCCCGCTGGAGGCGGTAGCACAACTCAAGGCGGAAGGCGGCGCCGACTTACTCGAAGCTTGGAAGCTCGCCAATGTGCCAACGCAGCTCAGCGCAGGCGGCTACACGCAACTTCCCGGCCAAGCTCCACAGTACTTGCCCGACCCGACCAAGGGCGTGGACTTCAGAAATGGCACGGTGTCTCGTCTTCCTGGCGCAAGCGCCTTGGCAAGCCTGGAAGGTGAGAAAGCAGGCGCGACTGCATGGGCCAAGGCCCCCGCAGACATTGCCGCCGACCGCGCGCGTCAGTTCCTTCAGGCCGAACTGGATCCAGTGCAGGCGATAAACCAGCGAACGGGCGACACCGACTTTGTACCCCGCGCCTCTCTTGTTGGCGCGCAGCCCGGAGTGGGTGGCTTCGGCGGTGCAATCGGGGGACAAGCACAAGGTCAGAGCCCATATATCGCTGCACGCAATCCGATCAAGCAGCAATCAGCCACCGCACTTAACGACAACTGGATAAAGACCTCGTTCAACCCCGTGAAGGAAGCAGGCAGCGCCGCGACAGATCTGCAAACGAACGTGCAAGCGCTGCGCAACATCGATTTCCAGTCCGGCTGGGGTAGCGAGGCCAAAGCGAATGCAGCGGCAGTGCTTCAGGGGCTTGGCATGGGCACCGCAAATTCAGACCTTTACGCGGCCAACGCGCAGAAGTTCCAGGCGGTGGCGATGGATCGCCTCATGAAGAAACAGATCGAGCAAAAGGGTACAGCCACTGAGGGCGATGCGAAGCGGCTGAATCAGACGTTCGTAGCGCTCAAGAACACGCCTGGTGCAAATCAATTCATCCTTGACCTGGCCGAAGCGCAAGCCAACCAAGACCGACGCAAGGCAGAGTATTACGAGCAGGCCATGCCTCTAGCTCAAGTCGAAGGCGACCTGACGAAAGTGGATCGCATGTGGCGCAAGGTTCAAGGGTCAATCTGGAATGACCCGATCTTGCAGAAGTGGAGCAAGTGATGGAGATGGCAAGCATCCCACGCGTGAACAACCGCGCCGATTTCGTCAACACGTACGCGGATGCCGCCATCGCGGCGGGCCGCACGCTCGGCGTCGATCCAAAGATTCTGCTCGGGCAATGGGGGGTAGAGACTGGGTGGGGCCGGTCGATCATTCCGGGAACCAACAATCTCGGCAACATCAAGGACTTTGCGGGCAGCGGCGTCGCAGCGGTGGACAACATGACCGGAAGCCGGGACAAGTACCGCACGTATGCATCGCCTGAAGCCTTCGCGTCTGACTACGCAAGCCTGATTCAACGCAAGTATCCCGGCGCTGTTGGTGCTGGTAGTGATCCCGCCAAGTTCGCAGCAGGTCTACGCGGCTATGCGGAAGACCCGCGCTATGCCGACAAGCTGATTCAGGCCTCACGCATGGCAGGCGGCACACCAGGGCGGGTGATGAACGCCATCGGCAAGGGGGTTAGCGCCCTCATCCCCTCGGCGAACGCACAGCCGCAACAAAACACGCAGAAGCCGAACATGGCCCAGCCTACCGAAGACAGCATCTCCCCTGAGTGGCAGCAACTGAATGCCCAGTTCGCGCCCAATGTGCAATCAACACAGGCCAAGGCCGACCCGTGGGCTGAATTGAACGCACAGTTCGCGCCCACGGTGGCGCCTGCCTCCAATCATCCGCAGCAACGCCGTCAGCAAGCCGTTCAAGAGACTGGGGCGCCTTCTTCGGATGTCGTCGCTGCGGGTATCCGGGCCGTGGCGGGCCTGACTCCTGCGGGCATGCTCGTTAACGCCGTGACACCAGGTAGCACCGAGAACAAGATCGCTAAGGGGCTGGCATCTGGTTTCGCGGACATTGGAAATACGATCATCAACTCTGGGACAAGAGCCGGCGCCGACTTGTGGTCCGGCATCGATGATCCGAACGGCCTAATCGATCCAAGGCTGAAGCGGACCTCGGGCCGTCCTGGCGAGCCGGCAATGAGCCAGGCAGAGCGAGAGAACGCAGAACGTGCGGCGGGGCTCGCAGGCTTCAACGCCGAGAACGCCTCCTTGCCTTTCACCGCTGGTCGGATCGGTGGCAATGTCATCGCAACAATGCCCGTTGGCGGTGTCATTGGAAGTGCCGTCAAAGGCGCGGGCGCGCTTCCCGGCCTCACGCGGGCAGCTCCTGCTTTGAATGCGGTTGGCGAGTCCATTCGCACGGGAGGTATGGCTACGGGGCTCGCACCTTCTGGCGTGGCCGGGCAAGTCGGCAATATCGCATTGCGCATGACGGGCGGCGCAATCAGTGGCGGCACATCCACTGCACTCATTGATCCGGCATCGGCCAAGATCGGCGCAGCCGTCGGAGCGGTCCTCCCCCCTTTGGTTGCGGGGGCCGGTAAGGTCGGGTCGTTGGTAGCCCATGGCATCCGTGCGCTTCGTACTCCCGACGAGGTACGCGCAGCGAAAGCCATCCTCGAAGCAGGCGGCCTGAGCAACCCACAAGAGATTGCGGCGGTTCGCGCAGCAGTCGGGCAAATGGGCCCGCACCTCATCGCGGAGGGGCCGACTGTTCCGCAGATTCTCCAAAACCCCGGCGTCAGTCAGTTGGCCAGGACAGTTCAGAACGCGGGCGGCAGCGCGATCACGCAGAGGGAGGCGGCACAGAACGTGGCCCGCCTTGCCGCGTTGGACCGAATCTCCCCGGTGACTGGCACGGTGCAGCAATCGGCAGAGAACTTCGGCAACAGCGTTGCGGCCACAGTCCTCCCCGCAGAAGCGCAAGCGTCGCGACGCGTGAACGCAGCGTTTGACGCAGTGGATCCGTTCAATGAAACCCGCATCAATCTCCCGCTCGACGCGATGCAGCAGGCACGCGACAAATTCCTAGGTCCGGGCACTTTCGGGACAGGTAGCAAGGCAGAGGCAGCGCTGGCGGAGGCGCGCCGAATCGGCATTGCGGAGCTGCCTGCAGAAGCTGGGACCAAGGCCCCAGGCGCGGGCTCGCAGTTGCCTAGGCCGGTTGCCTTCCGAGAGATTCAAAACATGCGTTCTTCGCTTGGGGAAGCTGCCCAGCAAGCGAGCGAGAAAGGCGCGAACAAAGAGGCGGCAGCCTTAAGGCAGATGATTGCCGACTTGGACGACCAAACGGCACAGGTTGCAGCTGGCCGCGGAGGACTGGGTGAGTACTTTCCCAGTGACATCGTGAAGGCATGGCAGGAGGCGGTTCAGCTACACGCCGCCAAGATGAACAAGTTCCACACCGGCCCACAGGCGTCCATGTTCCGTAACTCCGGAGATGGCCTGCCGCAGGCACAGGGCGCAGAATTGGCTGGGAAGTTCTTCAGCCCGCGCATGTCGCAATCGTCAGACATTGCGTCCTTCAACAAGATCGCCACGCCCGAAACGCGGGAGGCGCTGAAGAACTACGCGGTCACTGACGCCGCGAACCAGACTGAGCGCCTGGGCAACCTCACAAATGCAAAGTTCAACGCATGGCTGAAGGCTCGCAGCGGCGCGATTGATGGATTGATGACCGAAGGCGAACGGGCACAGCTTCAAGGTGTGGCTGCAGACCTGATGCGCGCTGACAACGCCGCAACCCTGAACATGGCAAAGGGGTCGCCGACGGTACAAAACGCTCTGAACCTCGGTGCGCTAGACAACAAGTTTGTGGACATGGCAGCTCGCCGAATCCCGTTCATTGGATCGATCACTGGTCCAATTCTGGAAGGGCTGAAGGCGACTGCGAAGAAGGGCAAGGTAGAACGTATCGGAGGGCTTCTTGCCGACCCCGAAGCCCTCGATCTGGCGTTGGCTCAATACCTCAGCCAGTCGTCACACCAACCTATCGGCCTACTCGATCCCGCTTGGATTGGGCTGGCTCGGACGCTTCCTGTTCTGCCAGCCGGTTCCGGTCAGAGGTAAGACTCCGGCCAGTCTTGAGGGTGTAAAGAAAATTTACGATGAACGCGAGCGCACACAAGCCAAGCACTTTCCACAACAGGAATGCCGGGATCTCGAATCCGAATAGCTCGAAGCTCATGGTCTTGGATCTTAGAAGGATTCGTGGCATGGCAATAGACCGAAAACACAACGAGGAGGGCACAGAATGACAACTCCAGCGAAACCAGGCTTCGCCTTGCAGCTTGTTATGCAGACACGCGCTGACGGCACCAAGGAGACAGAGGCCGAGGTGGTGGGCCGCTCCTTGGCCGATTCCGCAATCAGCGCCGGCCTGATGGCGATGGCCTACAACTCACACATTGGCGGAGGAAGCTCGGTCAATGCCAACATTGCCGAAGTACGGCGAATCACCGCGGCGGTGAAGGACGGCGACCTCTCGGACCTTGAGGGGATGTTGGTCGGTCAAGCGGTGGCGCTGCAGACCATGGCTGCAAACTTCGCCAACCGTGCCCAGCTCCAGACCGGACAGCGCAATCTTGAAGCGTTCTTCGGCATGGCGCTCAAGGCACAGGCGCAAAGCCGGGCCACGGTGCAGGCACTAGTCGAACTGAAGTTCCCGCGCCAAGTGGTGTATTCGAAGAACGCGAACATCAACAACGGGCAGCAGCAGATCAACAACGGGGTTCCCGCTCAGGCGGAGCAAGCTGAATCCTCGCAAATCAAAAAATTGGAGAGCGACGATGGCCAATGGCTGGACACAGGAGCGCCGCGAACGGCAATCCCTACTCATCCGCACCTGGCGACCGTGGGACAAGGCCACCGGGCCGACAAGCCCAGAAGGAAAAGCCAAGGTGTCGCGTAACGCCTATACCGGTGGAACTTGGCGCGAGATACGGGAGCTTTCCAAGGGATTGAATGCCCTGCTCCGTGAACAACGTGATGCGATGGACGCCCTAACCTAACCAAGAAGATCCGCAGTGCTCTTCGAAATTGAAAAGGGGCGCACCTCGGATCAAACACTATTTTTTCGCGCCAAAGCTCTCTGGCAGTAGACATAGTATGAAGCGGTATGTTCCCATTTCATAGCCTGGATCGGTCCATTAGCATGATTCCCTGGGCCAGTACTGAGAACAAAAAAGTTACGACGGACCAACTCTACGGCCTCAATGTAGTACTCGTGAAAGTGGTTTTCCCCTTCTTTTTGAACCTTCAGCACCAGGTGCGTGTCTTCATCGGTCATAGACAAATAAAGAGCCATGAAGGCCTCTAAAGTCGCGTCGCTTACTTGGGAAAAAGCCTGTGTTGCGGCAAGGAGATACGCCTCATCATTCCAATGCTCTTTATAAATTAATGCGAGTGCTACCACACCAATCTTGGAGTGCGTCTGCCGAACGGCTTCAAGAGTGGCGTAAAAGCAATTTGAGTAATTTTCGTTTGACAAAATCTTGTCGATAAACTCACCATCGATCTCCGCATCGGATATGAATTTCTCAAATCTTTTTTGCAGATGTTTGTCGTAAAAAGTTTGGGCAAATTTGGCAATTAGGCCAACCCCTGGGATGCCCATTTCTTTTGCCGAGGCGGCGACATCACTGCCCGCTTGAATAATTTCCTTGCCCCAGTCGATTTTCTTTTCCGTCATTTTCCGTCTTTCACGAGTAAATAATGGCTGGGGGAGCTGCGAAAAAGCGCGAGGCTCCATGCGCACACAATGGCGCGGCGTTATGAGTTTCGCCGATCCACGTGGCCGCAGCACCGCCATTTTTGGGTTTTTAGCCCTCCCGATGGAAGGTTTCCTGGGTGGTCAGCATTTCGTGAGAACTACCTGCACCTAAGCCGGTTTACCAACCGATCGTCGGCCATGACTTCAGCAATGTGCTTCGCCGTCGGCTCAACCCAGTAGGTTCGGCCAATCTTCACAGGCGGCGGGATGATGCGACCGTTGCGAGCCCATATCCGCAAAGTGTTCTCGACAGGCGGCGGGTCGAACTGCTGAGCAGCCCATGCAAGTAGCGTGATTTTGCGAGGCATTCGGAGGGCTCCTAGGTCGAGATATTCGGGCTGATCCTGCAGCATGAGCTTCCGATAAGGCAATGCCTTGCGCTGCGGGTCACAATACCGCCATGCCTGACATCACATCAATCCTCAAAGCTGAAATCTCTCGCGTAGCTCGAAAAGAGGTCCGCGCAGAGATCGAAACGCTCAAGAAGGCCTCAACAAGCCATCGCGCGGCAATTGCAGATCTGCGCCGGCAGGTTACCGCGCTGGAGAAGGAATTGCGGCGCGTCAGCAAGGGCGCTATGCGCCAAGCTGCTGCGGAAACACCAGGCGATGCAAACGGCTCAGACACCAAGCGTCGATTCAGTGCAGCTCGGCTCGCGGCACATCGGACCAAGCTGGGGCTGTCCGCCGCGAGCTATGGAAGCCTCGTCGGGGTTTCGGGCCAGACGATCTATCACTGGGAGCAAGGCAAGGCGCGCCCACGTGCGGCGCAGCTTGAAAGTCTGGCATCGGTGCGAGGCCTAGGCGCGCGTGACATTGCGGAGCGCTTGGCCGCTCAATAGTCGAGCCGGTTGACGACTACTGTAGGGCGCAACTCACTCGCAGTCAGTCGTCACGACACAGCCGTGGGCTACCTCCTCACACGTCCGGTGGGCTATGGAGGGTGGTTGCCTCTGAGTGCTGGACCGAAGTGACGAGTTTTGCCAACCGATTGCTAGTTGCCATGGCTACTATCAATCAGTCGCACGGACCGAAAACAGCGATTCTTCCGAGTTGTTACCAGAATACTTAGCAGCTATTAGCCACTTGGGCGAAAACCGAGGGAAATGGGGCCAATCTCCCGCGTCTCGCGACCTTTGGATCAGGTTCGACTCAGCCGTCGAGAAACAACGCTTAGGTCGCCGGGGCCCAGTTCGAGCAGCTCTCTCCACGAAAGCTCCCAGTCAAACCTGAGTCACACCCCGACAAGATCCTGGGTCGCATCTAGTTTGGTCGCTCCCTCCTCCACACCGATCCAACTGCGTCTCGCTATGCCCGAGTGCCTATAAGGAAGAAGGGCACTATCAAGAGTCCAATCGGGTAGAAGCGACTTCTGCGTTTTTCTTCGCCATAGCATCGTGGGCGGCAGAAAGCTCCTCATATCTTTCGTCCTCGAACGACATCGTGGGAAGCAACAACCGCCCATGCTTCATTTTTGCAGAAAGTGCGATGACCTGATCACGTACAGCGCCGTAAAGCAAAGCCAATCCGTACTTTGCGGCGAGCTGATCTGAGTCCCCATCGGTGTGATCAAAATTGACGACCACACCTGAAAATATCACTTCAAATTGATAGGGATAAGCGGTAGGTTCCCTGAGGGGGGTTCGAATTCCTAGTCGTACCGTGTATGTATGCTTTTTAGCCTCGGGATCCACTTGATCATCATCGTCCCAAAATTCCGGGGATTTAGTAATTGTCTTCGCGCTCTGTAGCGCAAAACTTTCAACACTGGCGTCCTCTGATTTAGAAGACGTTTTTTGATATCGCGGATTCTTTTTGAACGTAACTCTTTCGAGATCTAGGTCCAATAGTTGGATCTTAGACTGCCTCATGCAGCAGCTCCATAAAGTTCTTCAAGCGAAAAATCACTCCCGTGCGACGCACGAGGCTCTAGGTGTTCGCGAGATGAGACGATAAAGGCATGTAGCACCCTCGGGGAATTCTCAAATGGTGTTTCGGCCTTGGACCACTGCAAGCCATCTTTCGATTCTTCGATCTCGACATTGGCCAGCGCCCCCAGGAATTGAGCAACTCCTGGGACATGAATAGCGCACTGAATCAACAACGCTGCCGGGCCACTAGGCAGCTGTCCCGATTCCCACTTTCCTACCGAGGATTCACCAGCCCCGAATAGTCTTGAAGCAGACCGCTGGCTAAGGCAGAATTTTTCTCTGAATTTCTTCAGAATCCCAATCGAGAGAAAGGATTGCTCCTTTCTGGTCGCGCTCTCAATTAAAAAAGCGTTATAGTCATTTTGCGATTCGCTTGCAAATTTTTCACCGCATGCAAGACATTCACATTCCTGCAAGCCGGTGACAACATGCTTTCTCCGCCCAATGGGCGTCGCGCTCTCAAACGCGCGCACCACTACATCCTCCGACTCGCAGAAGGGGCAGTACTGCTCGGCGATGGGGGAAATGTGAGTAGTCATTTTGCTTTCTCTGGGTGTGCGGAGAGAACCAAAATCTTTTGGGTTTTGGTCAAGATTGAAAACTTGAAATAAACCCAGGGGTCAGTTTTTTGGTTTTCACATCCGCGGTGACGATTGAAGCCCATTACGTAGGCGTCCGCCGCATACGGAGTCTGGCCGTTTGATGCATAGCACCATTCGGACGTGTAGTAGCGAGCCTTCGACAGTTGCGAGAGGAACGCTTTCGCGTTGTCAGCAGTCCACGCGAGCTTCTCCACGGCGTCTAACTTGGCCGTACCTGAGTAAACAAGGCTCAAATTGGAAAGGTCCGCACGAATGGTATCTAGGCACCATAGAGGTCCTCCTGGTATAGCGCGCTGATGGTCCTGCTGCGTTCGCAGATCTTCAGCCGGCTTCGCGGGATGTTCCCGCAGAGCATAGGTCATTGTAGATGCTACCTTTAAGGAATCATTCAAGACTTCACCGACAGAAGGGGAATCGTAAGGGAGTGTTGTGGCGGCGCGCCAGAGTGGCTTACCGGATTCACGGACTACATGGCAAGTGCGGATGTAGTGCGGCACCACTATCCCAAACACTCACCTTGCTAGCAGTCACTAACATGCGAGGTTAGGGATAGCTATCAGGCAACTCTGCACCTACATCGAGCAACAGTTCCGGATGCTTTGACATTTGTCGGTACTTTTGTCGGCACCTCACCGCATCGGATTGAAAAATACAGCATTCATGCGGCCTGCAGCCCTATTTGCGATTCCGGCCCCGCACCACGAGACGACACCGTCTCACCCCCACATCAAGAAACCCGCTCGCTTCACTGGCGCAGCGGGTTTTTCTTTGCCTCGGAGCTTTTCAGGCCGGGTAAAGCCCCGCCCTAGCAAAGAGCGTCGGCCAGCTTCACCTGCAGCGACAAGGCAGCCTGGTGCAGCAGCTCGAACTCGTCGTCCGGCAGCGGCACGGCCGTGAAGTTGAAGTGGCACAAGGTGCCGGCGACCGCGCCCGCGGAGTTCAAGAGCGGAACGCCGTGGTAACTGATGGTGTAGTCCCGTCCGGGGTGCGTGGCAAAGCGCTCGTCCACGCTCGAGTCGTCGGTGCGGAACCACCCGTCGCGCAGGACAAAGGGACAGATGCTCGCCTCGAAGGGCACGACGGCGATGTTCTCGGGGATCAGTTCGCCTTGCTTGTCGTGCAGGTAGAGGCTCGTGACCAGGTCGGCGCGGATCCTGTAGATCCCGGTGTACCGATGCGGCACGCGCGCGTTCAAGTAGGCGAGGACAGCCTGTGCGCCTTGATCGGCAAGCAACGCTTCAATCGTTTGGGGCATTCGTTTCGTCCGCTTCGCTTCGATCGGTTCGATCTGGAACCTGTGCCGCGATGGTACGCCCGGCCCCTGGGCATCCGCTTCGGTGTCAGCCCGCTTGCGCGGTCTTCAACGCCACCACCGCACGAATCTCCACCCGCAGCGCCGGCCGCGCCAGCGCCGCCACGCCGAGGATCGTCCAGGCCGGGAAATCCTCGGTGATGTAGCGGTCCTTCACCTCGCGAAAGCCCGCCAGCTCGTGCTCGACGTCGACGTGGTAGCTCACGATCTCCACCAGGTCGGCAAAGCCGAGTCCCGCGCTTTCGAGCACCACGCCCAGCCGCCGGAAAGCCCAGTCGGCCTGTTCCGAAGCGCTCTCGGGCACGCTGCCGTCGGCACGCAGGCCGACCTGCCCTGCCACGAACAGCAGGCCGCCGGCCTTGACGCCGGGCGCGTACTTGAAGGTGTCGAAGACGGCGGTCGAGCCGAAGGTCGGATGGCCGTCGGGGATGCGCACGCTCTGTTTGTTCACGGGTTGCGTCCTGTCAGGCTTCTGCGGGCTGCAGGCCGGTGTGCACCGTCGGATGCGCGAGCCGCACGCGCAGCTCGCGCTTGAGCCGCGTGTTGTCGAGGCGGCGCGATTCGCCCATGAAGCTCAGCAGTTGCAGCGGCAATTGCCGCTGCGCCTCATCGCGCGCCACGCGCGGCGGGCGGGGCATGCCGTAGAGGTCGGCGGCCAGGTCGAAGTAGTCGCCCATGCGCAGCTCGGTGTCGTCCGACGCGTGCACCACGCGCTGGGGCTTGCCGCGGAACAGCGCCGCCACGCAGGCACGTGCGAGGTCGTCGGCGTGGATGTGGCTGGTGTAGACGTCGTCCTCGCGGCGCAGCACGGGCGTGCCGCGTTCCAGGCGGCCGCGCGGCGTGCCGTTCTCGCGGTCGGGCGCGTAGATGCCCGGGATGCGCAGGATGCTGGTGCGCACGCCGGTGCTGCGGCCGAACCAGCGCACGGCGCGCTCGGCATCGACGCGCCGGTGGGAGCGCGGGGTGTCGGGCCGCACGCCGCGCGTTTCGCTCACGCGCGCGCCGCCGCAGTCGCCGTACACGCCGCTGGTGGAGCCGTAGACCAGCGCCGAGGGCAGCGAGCGCAGCCGCAGCGCCTGCGCCAGCGACACGGTGCGCTGGTCGCGCCACCAGGCCGCGCCGCCTTCGCGGGCGGGCGGCGCCAGGTGCACCACGCGGGTGGCGATGCCTGCCAGGCGGCGCAGGGTGGCGCGGTCGTCCAGGTTGCCCACCAGCGGCCGGATGCCGGCCGCGCGCAGCGCCGCGACGCGGTCGGCCGAGGACGTGAGCGCCACCAGCTGCATGCGCCCGCGCAGGTTGCGCGCCACGCGCTGGCCGACGTCGCCGCAGCCGACGATCAGCAGGCGCTCGCGCCGGAACCGGGCCGGCAGTGCGCCGGAGGGACTATTGATTGAAGGCAAAATCCGGGTTTCCTGTCTCAATTCAGTTGTCCCGGCCGCACGCAGCCGGGAAAGTTCACCCCCGAAGAATACCGATGACTGCTACAGCGCCGCACGAAGCGGGCTTTTCCATCACCGTCGAGCCCAGCGGGCGCCACTTCGTGGTCCAGGGCGACGAAACCATCCTCGCGGCCGGCATCCGCCAGGGCATCGGCCTCCCCTACGGCTGCAAGGACGGCGCCTGCGGTTCCTGCAAGTGCAAGAAGCTGTCGGGCGAGGTCACGCTCGGCCCACACCAGAGCAAGGCGCTGAGCGCCGAGGAGCAACTGGCCGGCTACGTGCTGACCTGCTGCGCCCACCCGACGAGCGACGTGGTGCTCGAGTCGCGCCAGGTCACCGAGGCCGGCGCGCTGCCGATCCGCAAGATGCCGGTGCGCGTGATGGCGCTCACGCGCCAGTCGCACGACGTGATGATGCTGCGCCTGCAGCTGCCGGCCGGCGAGCCGCTGCAGTTCTATGCGGGCCAGTACGTGGAGTTCATCCTGCGCGACGGCGCGCGCCGCAGCTACTCGATGGCCAACGCGCCGCACACGGTGGCCGTGCCGGGCACGGGTCTCGAACTGCACCTGCGGCACCTGCCGGGCGGCAAGTTCACCGACCACGTCTTCGGCGCGATGAAGGAAAAAGAGATCCTGCGCATCGAAGGCCCGTTCGGCAGCTTCTTCCTGCGCGAGGACTCCGACAAGCCGATGATCCTGCTGGCCTCGGGCACGGGCTTCGCGCCGATCAAGGCGCTGCTGGAGCACATGCAGTTCAAGGGCATCGAGCGGCCCGCCGCGATCTACTGGGGCGGACGCCGCCCCGAAGACCTGTACATGGACGCCTGGCTGCGCGAGCAGCTGGCCGCGATGCCGAACCTGCGCTACGTGCCCGTGGTGTCGAACGCCACGCCGGAAGACAACTGGACCGGCCGCACCGGCTTCGTCCACCAGGCGGTGCTGGAAGACTTCACGGACCTGTCGGGCCACCAGGTGTATGCCTGCGGCGCGCCGATCGTGGTCGACTCGGCCAAGCACGACTACGTGGCGCTCGCGGGCCTGCCCGAAGAAGAGTTCTTCGCCGACGCCTTCACCACCGAAGCCGACAAGGCCCTGCCCTGAGCCTTCGCGCTCCCCTTCCCTTTTCGCAGACGTGACGCAGAACAACATGAAGACGAGACACTTCCTCCTGACCCTGATCGCCGGCGCTGCCGTGCTCACCGCCGGCCATGCCGCAGCCCAACAACACCGCCCGATCCGCCTCGTCGTGCCCTACGCGGCCGGCGGCCCGATCGACAACACCGCGCGCATCCTGGCCGAGCAGGTGAAGGACACGCTGGGCGGCCCGGTCATCATCGACAACAAGCCCGGCGCGGGCGGCAACATCGGCGCCGACTTCGTCGCCAAGGCGCCGGCCGACGGCCTCACGATCGGCATCGCGGCCACGGCCACGAACGCGGTGAACCCGTGGCTGTACAGCAAGATGCCGTTCAACGCCGCGACCGACTTCGCGCCGATCACGCAGATGGTGCGCGTGCCCAACGTGCTGGTGATGAACGCCGACACGGCCAACCGCCTGAACATCCGCACGCTGGCCGACCTGATCCGCTACGCCAAGGCCAACCCGGCCAAGCTCAACTACGCCAGCGGCGGCAACGGCAGCGCCGGCCACCTGGCGGGCGAGCTGTTCAAGAAGGAAGCAGGCATCTTCGCGGTGCACATCCCGTACAACGGCGGCAACCCGGCGCAGCTGGCGCTGCTGTCGGGCCAGGTCGACTTCAACTTCGACAACCTCGCCACGGCCGCGCCGAACATCCGCTCGGGCAAGCTGAAGGCGATCGCGGTCACGACGCTCAAGCGCAGCAGCGCCCTGCCCGACGTGCCGCCCGTGGCCGACACGCTCAAGGGCTTCTCGATCGACACCTGGTGGGGCCTGGTCGCGCCGGCCGGCACGCCGCCCGAGGTGGTTGCGAAACTGAATCAGGCCTTCGTCGCCGCGCTGAACGCACCGGAAACGAAGACCCGCTTCGCCTCGATGCTGGCCGAGCCGGTCGGCAACTCGTCCGAGCAGTTCGGCGCCTTCATGAAGAGCGAACTCGCCAAGTACGAGAAGGTGGTCAAGGCCACCGGGGCGAAGGTGGACTGACGAGGTCGTCCAGGGGCGCTGCGGCCTGCGTGTCGGTGGCCGCGGCCACGGCCACCGCCGCTTCGGCCGCCCCGCTCTGGTAGGTGCGCAGGCCCGCGAGGTCGAGCACTTCCACGCCGCCATGTTCGATGCGCAACAGGCCGTCGCGCTGCAGCGCATGCAGCGCGCGGTTGGCACGCTGGCGCGACACGGCCGACAAGAGGCCGATCTCGTCCTGGCTCAACCGCACGAAGCGGGTGGCGCGCGGATAGAGGATGGGGTCGAACAGGCTGGCCAGGCAACGCGCCACGCGCGCGTCGGGGCCGAGCAGGCGATCGAATTCCATGAGGCCGATGAACAGGCTCAGTCGCGCATTGATGTGTAACAACAGAAACCGATTGAAGCCGATGCTGGTGGACATCAGCCGCTCGAAGCTGTGCCGCGGCACGCAGGCCACGCGCGTGGGCCGCAGCGCCACGCCGTCGTAGCGCCAGCATCCGGGGGTGAGCAGCGAGCCTTCGCCGCCCCAGCCGCCGGCGGTCACGCCGGTGAAGGTGGACACGCGCCCGTCGGGCAGCGACACCGACATCTTCATGAGGCCGTCGATCACGCCGATCCAGTGATCGGCCGGCTCGCCGCGCCGCACGACGAAGCCGCCGGCCGGCACCACGCGCTCGTGCGACTCCTGGACGACGCGGTCGAGTTCGTCGTCCGTGAGCGCGCGCGCCCACAAGCTCTCGCGAAGCATGTTCTCCAACGCGTTCGACATCGCGCCTCCTGCTGTCGTCCCTCGTGACATCGCATCGGCCGATCCGTCGCAGGCGCCGGTCGGCGGGGTCCGTAAGAAATGTCGTTGCAACGACATCTTCGGCGCGGCGATGGTGCCACAGTCATCCGCGTTCGCCAAACAACAAGGAGACAACGATGAAGCGTTCGAACAAGGACCCGCGTCCCGCGTGCGGACCCGACGACGGGGATGCGCACGGCCTGCGCCGGCGCGACGTGCTCGGCTACGCCACGGCCGCGCCGCTGGCATCGGCGGCGGCCGGCATCGCGGGGCTCGGTGCCCTCACGGCGCCCGCCTCCGCGGTGGCCGCGCTGCTGCCCATGACCCCGCCCGACACCACCGACCTGATCGACATCGGCGACGCGGTCACACTGACCTCGCTGCCGACCATGCCGCTGGTGAAGGTGACGAACACCGGCGACGGCCGCGTGCGCCTCGCGCTGCCGCGCCTCGAAGTGGGCCAGGGCATCGCCACGGCCAGCGCGATGATGCTGGCCGACAAGCTGCGCCTGCCGCTGAGCGCCATCGAAGTCACGTCGGCCGACGCGAGCCCCGAGCTGATCTGGAACCAGCTCACGGGCGGCTCGTCGAGCGTGCGCTCGATGCACGCCGGCATGCCAGTGCTGGGTGGCCTCGGCGGCCTGCTCTCCGGCTCGACGCCCTCGGTGGTCGGCCAGCGCGTGACGCGGCTCGATGCGCTGGACATCGTCACCGGGCGCAAGAAGTTCACGCTCGACCAGGCAGTGCCCAATGCCAAGCCGACGATGGTGCGGCGCCCGCCGACCATCAACGGCAAGTTCGTCGGCATCAACAACCTGAACACCGTGATGGGCATGCCGGGCGTGATCGGCGTGGTGCCGATTCCCGCCACCAACGGCATCACGCCGACGCCGCCCGGCGTGGCGGTGATGGCCGAGACCTTCGGCCAGGCCTGGGCCGCGGTGAACGCGCTCGACGTGACCTGGGCCGCCGGCCCGCTCGACGGCGAGTCGAACGCCACCATCATGCGCAAGCTGAAGTCGTCGCTGCTGCCCTTTGCGCTGCCGCCGCTGGGCGCGCTGACGGTCGAGGCCGAGTTCGAGTTCGCGCCGGCCGCGCATTGCCCGATGGAAGTCGAATGCGCGATTGCCGACGTGCGAGCGGATCGCGCCGAGATCTGGGCCGGGCTGCAGAGCCCCATCGTCACCCAGCAGGCGGTGGCCGCCGAGCTGGGCCTGCCGCTGAACAAGGTCGTCGTGCATGCGGTGCCCTCGGGCGGCTCCTTCGGGCGGCGCCTGTTCTGGGACCCGGTGCTGCAGGCGATCCAGGTGTCGAAGGCGCTGGGGCGCCCCTGCCGCCTGATGTACCACCGCACCGACGACATGCGCCACACGCGCATCCGCCCGCCGATCTACCAGAAGGCGCGCGCCACGATGCTGCTGGGCCAGGTGATCGCCTTCGAACAGCGCATCGCCAGCGTGCGCCTGGACACGCGCCACGGCTTCGGCAACATGCTCGAGGCCGCCGCCATCGCGCTGCCCAACGCCTTCCCGCAGACGGTGGGCAACTTCGCGATCGAGCAGGTCATGTTCAAGACCATGGTGACCTCGCCCTACAACTTCGGCGTCACGACCAAGCTGCTGACGCCGGTGCCGATGGACATGAACACCTGCTCCTACCGCTCGGTGCACATCCAGCCCGCGCGGCTGGTGGAAGAGATCCTGGTCGACGAGATGGCCCGCGCCGCGCGCAAGGACCCGATCGCCTTCCGGCTCGAGTACCTGCGCCTGCCGCGCGCCCGCGCGGTGCTGAAGGCGGTGGCGGAGGCCGCGCAGTGGGGCAAGGCGATGCCGGCGGGCTTTGCGCAGGGCGTGGCCGTGCACCAGGAGTCGAAGTCCTTCACGGCCTGCATCGTCGAGATCGACGCGCGCGTGCCGGCGCAGGCCCGCGTGGTGCGCGCAACCATCGCCATCGACGTGGGCACGCCGATCAACCCCTCGGGCATCGAGGCGCAACTGCAGGGCGGCCTGTGCGAATCGATCGCGCTGGTGCTGTCGGCGGGGCTGCACATCCAGAACGGCCTGCCGCTGGAAGGCAGCTACTCGCAGTACCACTTCTCGCGCATGAAGCACTACCCGAAGGACGTGAAGATCATCATCCTGCCGGCCAATGGCGAGGCCATCGGCGGCCTGGGCGAGGTCGGCCTGTCGGCGAGCTCGGGCGCCATTGCCAACGCCTATGGGCGCGCCACCGGCATCAAGCCGCGCAGCTTCCCGCTGAACTTCCCGGTCGACTTCACGCCGATCCCGCCGGGCAAGCTGCCCACGCCCGTCAACGTTCCGATCCCCGCTTGAGGAGACCCGCCATGCCTGTGCAATCTTTCAAGGTGAACGGCCAGAACGTGGACGTCGAGGCGCCCGACGACCTGGCGCTGCTGTGGGTGCTGCGTGACAAGCTCGGCATCACCGGCCCGAAGTACGGCTGCGGCATCAACGTGTGCAAGGCCTGCACCTGCCACGTCGACGGCAAGGCCGTGACGACCTGCTCGGTGCGCGTGTCCGACGTGCGCGGGCGCCAGGTGACGACCATCGAGGGCCTGGCCAACGGCAACACGCTGCACCCGGTGCAGCAGGCCTGGATGAACCTGGACGTGCCGCAGTGCGGCTTCTGCCAGCCGGGCCAGATCATGGCCGCGGTCGACCTCCTGCGCCGCACGCGCACCCCGACGGACGCCGACATCGACGCCATCGAGAACGTGTGCCGCTGCGGCACCTACGGACGCATCCGCGAGGCGATCAAGGCCGCCGCCGCGATGATGGGATAGGGCTGGACGAAAAAACGGCCAGCCACCGCGTTCTGCGGTGCTGGCCGGTGGCGCTGGCGGGTGCTTACTCGCCGAGGTAGGCGGCGCGCACGCGCGGATCGCGCAGCAGTTCCTTGGCGTCGCCGTTCATCGTGATGAGGCCCGACTCCATGACGTAGCCACGGTCGGCCAGTTGCAGCGCGCGGTTGGCGTTCTGCTCCACCAGCAGGATCGTGACGCCCTGCGAGGCCACGGTCTGCACCACCTCGAAGATCTTGTCGCACATGATCGGCGACAGGCCCATGGTGGGCTCGTCGAGCAGCAGCACCTTCGGACGCGCCATGAGCGCACGGCCCATCGCCAGCATCTGCTGTTCGCCGCCGGACATCGTGCCGGCCAGCTGGTCCTTGCGCTCGCGCAGGCGCGGGAAGGTCACGAACACGCGCTCCATGTCGCTCGCGATCTCGGCCTTGTCGTTGCGGATGTAGGCGCCGATCTGCAGGTTCTCGGTGATCGTCATGCGCGTGAACACGCCGCGGCCCTCGGGCACCATCACGAGGCCCTCGCCCACGAGGTCCCAGGCGCCGCGGCCCTTGATGCTGCGGCCCAGGAACTCGATGTCGCCCGCGCCGGCCGGCAGCGTGCCGGTGATGGCCTTCATGGTGGTGGTCTTGCCGGCGCCGTTGGAGCCGATGAGCGAGACCAGCTCGCCCTCGAACACGTCGAAGTCCACGCCCTTCACGGCCTGGATGCCGCCGTAGCCCACCTTCAGGCCGCGGACCTTGAGCAGGTTCTTGCCCGCTGCCTTGGTGGTGGCGGCCGGTGCCGTCGCGGTGGCCATCGTTGCTTCTGCGGGGCTCATCTCAATGTCCTCCGGTGCCGAGGTAGGCCTCGATCACCTTTTCGTTCTTCTGTACCTCGACCGGGTTGCCCTCGGCAATCTGCTTGCCGTAGTCGAGCACGGTGACGCGGTCGCACAGGCCCATGATGAGCTTCACGTCGTGTTCGATGATCAGGATCGTGCGGTTGTCCTTGCGGATGCGGTCGATGAGCTCGCGCAGCAGGACCTTCTCGGTCGAGTTCATGCCGGCGGCCGGTTCGTCCAGCGCGATGAGCTGGGGGTCGGTGGCCAGTGCGCGCGCGATCTCGAGGCGGCGCTGGTCGCCGTAGCTCAGCGTGCGCGCCTTGTAGTCGGCGAACTTGCCGATGCCCACGTAGTCGAGCAGCTCCTGCGCGCGCTTGGCGATGGCCGCTTCTTCGGCCTTGAAGCCCTTGGTGCGCAGCATGGCGCCGAACACGCCGGAGTGCGTACGGATGTGGCGCCCGACCATCACGTTCTCGAGCGCCGTCATTTCGGCGAAGAGGCGGATGTTCTGGAAGGTGCGCGCAATGCCGGCCTTGGCCACTTCGTGCACGGCCGTCGGCTGGTAGGGCTTGCCGGCCAGTTCGAAGGTGCCGCTGTCGGGCGTGTACAGCCCGGTGATCACGTTGAAGAAGGTCGTCTTGCCGGCGCCGTTGGGCCCGATCAGGCCGTAGACCTGGCCGCGCTTGATGGTGATGCCCACGTCCGAGAGGGCCTGCAGTCCGCCGAAGCGCTTGGAGATGCCGCGAACGTCGAGGATGGTGTCTGTCGTCATGTCTGTGTGTCCTTGGCTCACGGATTGATGGACATGGGACGCGATGCCGCACCCGGCACTTCGTCAGCGGGGCTGTCGATGCCCGGTGCATGGGTCTGCAGCGTGCCGGGCGCCACGGCCGCATGGGCCGGGTCGACGGGCGCGCCGTTCTTCTTCGCCAATGTCTTGCCGTGTTCCGGCGAGGGCCACAGGCCGCGCGGGCGCATCAGCATGATGACGATCATGGCCAGCGCGATGAACAGCTGGCGCAGGATGGACGCGTCGAGGCGGCCGTCGGTCATCGCCTGCAGCGGGCCGGCCACGTAGCGCAGCACTTCGGGCAGCGCGGCCAGCAGCACGGCACCCAGGATGACGCCGGGCAGGTGCCCGAGGCCGCCCAGCACGACCATGGCGACGATCATCACCGACTCCATCAGGCTGAAGGACTCGGGCGACACGAAGCCCTGGAAGGCCGCGAACATCGCGCCCGACACGCCGCCGAAGCTGGCGCCCATGCCGAAGGCCAGCAGCTTCATGTTGCGGGTGTTGATGCCCATCGCCTTGGCAGCGATTTCATCTTCGCGGATGGCCATCCAGGCGCGGCCGATGCGCGAGATCTGCAGGCGGTGCGAGATGATGATCGTGGCCACCACCAGCGCCAGGAACAGGTAGTAATACAGCGTGACCGAGGAGATCGTGAAGCCGTCGAACTTCCACGCCTTGCCGAGGTCCAGCCCCCAGAACTTGATGGAGTCGATCGCCGTGATGCCCTTCGGCCCGTTGGTGATGTTGATCGGCTGGTCGAGGTTGTTCAGGAACACCCGGATGATTTCACCGAAGCCGAGCGTGACGATCGCGAGGTAGTCGCCGCGCAGCTTCAGCGTGGGCGCCCCCAGCATCGCGCCGAGCACCCCGGCCACCACCAGCGCAAGCGGAACCACGATCAGGAGCGAGGTGTGCAGCCCGTTCGGGAACATCGCCTTGAACCACGGAAAGGTGTCCGAGAGGTGCGACGAACCCATCAGCGCGTAGAGGTACGCGCCGACCGCAAAGAAGGCCACGTAGCCCAGGTCGAGCAGGCCGGCGTAGCCGACCACGATGTTCAGGCCGAGCGCGAGCATCACGTAGAGCAATGCGATGTCGGCGATGCGCACCCAGGCGTTGCCCTGGGTCTGCAACAGGATGGGCAGCGCCAGCACGGCGACCACGCCGAGGATGTAGAGCGCGAGGTTCTTGCTGTTCTTCATGGTGTGCTGCTCCTCAGGCCCGGTCCGCCACGCGCTCGCCGAGCAGACCCGAAGGCCGCAGCGTGAGCATCACGATCAGCACGATGAAAGCGAAGATGTCGCTGTAGTTGCTGCCCAGCACGCCACCCGTGAGGGTGCCGATGTAGCCGGAGCCGATGGCCTCGATGAGGCCGAGCAGGATGCCGCCGACCACTGCGCCGGCCAGGTTGCCGATGCCGCCGAACACGGCCGCGGTGAAGGCCTTGAGGCCGGGCAGGAAGCCCATCGCGTGTTGCGCGATGCCGTAGTTGGAGGCGTACATCACGCCGGCGATGGCCGCGAGCACGGCGCCGATGATGAAGGTGGCCGAGATGACCATGTCGGGCCGGATGCCCATGAGCGCCGCGACGCGCGGGTTCTCGGCAGTGGCGCGCATCGCGCGGCCGAGCTTGGTGTAGTTGACCAGCCACATCAGGATCACGAGCGAGAACGCCGTGACGCTGAGGATCATGACCTGCGTGGGCGAGATCACGGCGCCGCCCACGTGGATGGGGTCGGTCGGCAGCAGGTTGGGATACGCCTTGTTGGTCGGCTTCCAGATGATCATGGCCAGCGTCTGCAGCAGGATCGACACGCCGATGGCGGTGATGAGCGGTGCGAGCTTGGGGCTGTTGCGCAGCGGCCGGTAGGCCACTTTCTCGATCACGAAGTTGAGGCTTGCCGCGACGACGCAGGCAATGATCAGCGCAACGAAGAGGATCAGCCAGCCCGGTGTGTTGGGCATTCCGTCCTTCATGAGCCCGATGATGGTCCAGCTTGTGAGCGCCCCCACCATCAGCACTTCACCGTGCGCAAAATTGATCAGATTGATGATGCCGTACACCATGGTGTAGCCCAAGGCTATCAAGGCATACATGCTGCCGAGAACCAGACCGTTGATGATCTGCTGCAGCAATATTTCCATAACGCGATTCCCTATGTGTTGCACCTTGCGGGTGCCATTCACCTACCGAGGCACCGGTTTGGCGCCACTGGCTTGACAAGCAAAAAACCAGCCAACATGTGTCGCCGGCAGATTTGGTGGGCGGGATTGTAGACACGCCCCGGCGCTGTTTTGGGGCGGGATGACCGGGGTTTACCCGCTCACTTCATGCTGTATGCGCGTGAAGTCATGCAGATGCGCAAACCTGTATCAGCGATCTGAATTTGTGTTGAGGCGACGCAGTTCGCGCAGCTTTTCCGCGATGCGGATTTCGAGTCCACGCTCGACCGGTTCGTAGAACACCTGGCCTTCCAGGCCCTCGGGCAGGTAGCGCTCGCCGGCGGCGAAACCGCCCTCCTCGTCGTGCGCGTAGCGGTACCCCTTGCCGTAGTCGAGCTCCTTCATGAGCTTGGTCGGCGCATTGCGCAGGTGCATCGGCACCGGGCGCGTGCTGTCTTTCTTCACCAATGCGCGCACCGCGTTGTAGGCCTTGTAGACCGCGTTCGACTTGGGTGCGATGGCCAGGTAGACCACGCATTCCGCCAGTGCCAGCTCGCCTTCGGGGGTACCCAGGCGCTCGTAGACCTCGGCCGCATCGAGCGCCAGGCGCAGCGCGCGCGGGTCGGCCAGGCCGATGTCTTCGCTGGCCATGCGCACCAGGCGGCGCGCCATGTAGCGCGGGTCGGCGCCACCGTCGAGCATGCGCACGAACCAGTAGAGTGCGGCGTCGGGGTCGCTGCCGCGCACCGATTTGTGCAGCGCGCTGATGGTGTCGTAGAACTGCTCGCCGCCCTTGTCGTAGCGGCGCATGCGCTCGCCGAGCACGCGCAGCAGCCACTCGTCGGTGATGTTCGTGAGCTTCTCGGCGCCGGCCGCAACCGCCAGCGTCTCCAGCGTGTTGAGCAGGCGGCGCGCGTCGCCGTCCGCGTAGGCGACCAGGCGGTCGATGGCCGCCTCGTCGATGGCCGGAACCGCCTGGATCGCTTGCGCCTTGGCGACGATCTGCTTCAGGTCGCCTTCGTTGAGCGACTGCAGCACGTACACCGCCGCCCGCGACAGCAAGGCCGAATTGACTTCGAACGACGGGTTCTCGGTGGTCGCGCCAATGAAGGTGAACAGGCCCGACTCGACGTGCGGCAGGAACGCGTCCTGCTGGCTCTTGTTGAAGCGGTGCACCTCGTCGACGAAGACGATGGTGCGCTGCTGCGTGAGCCCGTCGCGCGCGGCCGTGGCCTGCTCGACCGCCTCGCGGATGTCCTTCACGCCGCCCAGCACTGCGCTGATGCTCAGGAACTGCGCGTCGAAGGCGTCGGCCATGAGCCGCGCGATGGTGGTCTTGCCGGTACCCGGTGGGCCCCAGAGGATGCAGGAGTGCGGCTGGCCCGACTCGAAGGCGATGCGCAGCGACATGCCCGGACCGAGCAGGTGCTGCTGGCCGATCACTTCGCCGAGCGTCTTGGGACGCAGGCGCTCGGCGAGGGGCTGGTGGGTGCGCGGGGCCAAACCGGGGACTGTCCTGCTGTGGGTGATTACTGCTTGAGCACGTCGGCACCCGCGGGCGCCTTGAACTCGAAAGTGCTGGCGGGCAAGGCCGGGTTCACCTCGACCTTGCTGAACTTGAGCACCGAGCGCTGGCCGAAGCTGTCCAGGATCTCGAGGGCCGCGAGCGCGTCACCCTGGAAGCCGACCATCACGCTCTGCAGCTGGCCGTCCTTGTTCTTCGGCGTGGCCTTGACCCACTGCAGGCCGTCGCGCTCGGGCGCGGCTTCCAGCGCGAAGTCGGCCTGCAGGGCGCGCAGGTCGGCGGCGGAAGCAATCAGCGCGGCGGGCGTCGAACCCAGCGCCTGCGCCTGGGTGCGCTGCGTGACCTGGTTCAGGTCGGCGTCGTAGAGCCACAGCGTCTTGCCGTCGGCCACGATGCTCTGGGCGAAGGGCTTGCGATAGTCGAACTTGAATTTGCCGGGGCGATGGAATTCGAAGGTGCCGGTCGACGTCTTCGCGCGGCCCGGCTGGCCCTCGCGCGGCGGGGCCGTCACGGTCTGGGTGAACTCGGCACGGCCGGACTTGACCGTCTTCACGAAGGCTTCGAGGCTTTCGAGCCCGTCGGCCCAGGCACTGCCGGCCACCGTGCAGATCAGGCCGGCCAACAGCCAGAGGCGGGTTTTCTTCATGGGAGGTTCCTCGGAAAAACGTTGCTGCGATGCCCATCGACACTACCCGCCGCAGGTGCCGGCTTCTGTAGGCTTTCATGAAGATTTGCAGCAGCGCCGGTGCGCGTTTGCAAATTGCCTCTCAGCACGTAACCAGTCCTGGCGCGGTGGTGATGGGGGTCGTCGTCGATGGTGCGCCGGCGGGTCACTCCGCCTGGCGTGCGGGCACGAGGATCTCGCGCTGGCCGCTGCCGCTCATGGCGCTCACGAGGCCGGCCTTTTCCATGTCCTCGACCAGGCGCGCGGCGCGGTTGTAGCCGATCTTCAGGTGGCGCTGCACCAGCGAGATGCTGGCCTTGCGGTTCTTGAGCACGACCTCGACCGCCTGGTCGTACATCGGGTCTTTTTCGCCGTCGCCGCCGCCGAGCAGGTCGCCGTCACCGTCGCCATCGACCGTGCCGCCTTCGAGCACGCCTTCGATGTAGTCGGGTTCGCCCTGGCTCTTGAGGTAGGCCACCACGCGGTGCACTTCCTCGTCGCTCACGAAGGCGCCGTGCACGCGGATCGGCAGGCCCGTGCCGCTGGCCATGTAGAGCATGTCGCCCATGCCCAGCAGCGCCTCGGCGCCCATCTGGTCGAGGATGGTGCGGCTGTCGATCTTGGAGCCCACCGAAAACGCGATGCGCGTGGGGATGTTGGCCTTGATAAGGCCGGTGATCACGTCGACGCTGGGGCGCTGCGTGGCCAGGATCAGGTGGATGCCGGCGGCGCGGGCCTTTTGCGCAAGGCGGGCAATCAGCTCTTCGATCTTCTTGCCGACCACCATCATCAGGTCGGCCAGCTCGTCGATGATGACCACGATGTGCGGCTCGCGCTTCAGCGGTTCCGGATCGTCCGGCGTGAGGCTGAAGGGGTTGTAGATGAACTCCTCGCGCGCCTTGGCTTCGTCGATCTTGGTGTTGTAGCCGGCCAGGTTGCGCACGCCGAGCTTGCTCATGAGCTTGTAGCGGCGCTCCATCTCGGCCACACACCAGTTCAGGCCGTGCGCCGCCTGGCGCATGTCGGTGACCACGGGCGCCAGCAGGTGCGGGATGCCTTCGTAGACCGACATTTCGAGCATCTTCGGGTCGATCATGAGCAGGCGGACGTCGCGTGCCTCGGCCTTGTAGAGCAGCGACAGGATCATCGCGTTGATACCGACCGACTTGCCCGAGCCGGTGGTACCGGCCACCAGCACGTGCGGCATCTTCGCGAGGTCGGCCACCACGGGGTTGCCGATGATGTCCTTGCCCAGGCCCATCGTGAGCATCGACTTGCCCTCGTTGTAGACCTGCGAGCCCAGGATTTCACTGAGCTTGATCGACTGGCGCTTGGCGTTCGGCAGTTCGAGCGCCATGTAGTTCTTGCCAGGAATGGTCTCGACCACGCGGATCGACACCAGCGAGAGTGAGCGCGCCAGGTCCTTGGCGAGGCCCAGGATCTGCGAGCCCTTGACGCCGGTGGCGGGCTCGATCTCGTAGCGCGTGATGACGGGGCCCGGCGAAGCGAGCACCACGCGCACCTCGACGCCGAAGTCCTTGAGCTTCTTCTCGATCATGCGCGAGGTCATCTCGAGCGTGTCGGAGGACACCGTTTCCTGTCGCACCAGCGCGGCGTCGAGCAGGTCGACCTGCGGCAGCTTGCTGTCGGGCAGTTCCTTGAAGAGCGGCTTCTGGCGCTCCTTGACGACGCGGTCGCTGCGGGGGACCTCGGTCATCGCGGGTTCGATCTGCACGGGCGGCGATGCGGGGCGGCGCTTGGGCGCGACTTCTTCCTCTTCGTCGTCGAAGCTCGGCTCGAGAGGGCCGGCGTCGCCGAACGCGGCCTCCTTGCTGGGGCGCATTTTCTTGGCGCGCGGCGCGGGCGCCAGCTCTTCCTCGTCGCCGGCGCGTTCGCGTGCGGCCTGCTTGCCCATGGCGATGTCGGCGGCCATTTCGCGCTTTTCACGGCGCGACTCGAACAACGAATAAGCCCGCGCGCCGATGCGCTCGGCGATCAGGCTCCAGGAGAAACGGAACACCAGCGCCGAACCGATCACGCCGCCGGCGATGGCGACCAGCGCCGAGCCCGTGAAGCCCAGCCAACGCACGCTCGCCGGTCCCACGAGGTAGCCCAGGGCGCCACCGCCCGAACCCGGCAGGTGCGATTCGAGGCGGTACAGGCGCGACCATTCGAGCACCGCGCTCGCGCACAGCAGCAGGACCAGGCCGAACCAGAAAGCCAGCCGGCTGCGGTTGAAGCGACCGCGCGGGGGCTGTTCGACCGCCGGCGTCGGTTCGCCGCCGCGCAGCCAGCCGGCCAGCGACGAGAGCCACGCGCGCAGGCCCGCCGCAAGGCACCACCAGACGGAATAGCCGGCAAGGAAGTAGCTGCCATCGGCCAGCCAGGCGCCGATGCGGCCGCCCCAGTTCTTGATCTCACCGCCCGTGCCCGAGGTCGACCAGGCGGCATCGGACGGGGTGAAGCTCAGCATCGCCAGCAGCCAGAACAGGAGGGCTGCGAACCCGGCGATCAAGGTGATTTCGTGGGCGAAGCGCAGGGCGCGCAGGCGCACGGGTTGCCCTTCGGCAGCGGAAGAAGAGGAGGACGATTGAAGCGTATGGAGCGAATAGGTCATGAAAAGCACGGCGCCCGGCCCGAAAAAACGCAGGCCGACCGCCCCGAACACTACAACAAAAGGCCGTGGACGCCGAAAGCGCCCGGCCTATGGGCTCAGGTCAGCGTCAGGAGCCGGTCCTTGATGATCACCGAGCCGTCTTCCTGGGACTGCACGAAACCGCGCTCTTCCAGGTCCTTCATGACGCGGCTCACCATTTCGCGCGACGCGCCGACCATCTTGGCCAGGTCCTGGCGGGAGATCTTGTCGCGGACCTTGAGGTTGCCCATGCCGTCCTGGCTGGCGAACTCGAGCAGCGCACGGGCGACGCGGCCGTACACGTCCATCAGCGCCAGCGACTCGATCTTGCGGTCAGCGTGGCGCAGGCGCTGCACCAGGCCGCGCATGATGTTGTAGGCCATCGAGGAGTTCTCGGGCAGGCAGCGCGCGAAGGCGTCGCGGCCCAGCATGAGCACGTCGCACTGGATTTCGGTGCGCACGGTGGCCGAATGCGGCTCGTCGTCGATCAGGCTCATCTCGCCGAGGTAGTCGCCGGGATGCAGCGTGGCCAGGATCACCTCGCGGCCACGGCTGTCGGCGCTCGTGACGCGGGCGCGGCCGGTCAGGATGATGTACAGCGCATCGGATTTCTTGCCCTGCTCCACGACGACCTCGGCGCGTTTGAAGCGCTTCTTGATGATCGCATCCGCAATGCTTGCGGACTGCGAGGCCGTCAACGACGCGAACAATGGAACGCGCCGAAGCAATTCAAGGTTGGACAGCATCGACATTAATCAATCCCTGAAACAGCGCGCGATGTGATCCTGATGCTGAGCCCATGGATTACTACAATCGCGCGCATTGAAAACACCGTGCACCCGGTGTTGAACCGGGCGGTGATACTCCCCACGTATCGCTACCACCCTGAAAATGTACACGCTGCCGCAGCGTCCATCCTAGGTTTTCTACTCATGTCCGCACCCCAACACGCCAAGGTTCTCATTCTGGGCTCCGGCCCGGCCGGCTACACCGCCGCCGTCTACGCCGCACGCGCCAACCTCCAGCCTTTGCTCATCACGGGCATCGCGCAAGGCGGTCAACTCATGACCACCACCGAGGTCGACAACTGGCCGGCCGACGTGCACGGCGTGCAGGGCCCGGAGCTGATGCAGCGCTTTCTCGAGCACGCCGAACGCTTCAAGACGCAGATCGTGTTCGACCACATCAACAAGGTCGACCTGAGCAAGCGCCCGTTCACGCTCACGGGCGACAGCGGCACTTACACCTGCGACTCGCTGATCATCGCCACGGGCGCATCGGCCAAGTACCTGGGCCTGGATTCCGAAGAGAAGTTCATGGGCCGCGGCGTCTCCGCCTGCGCGACCTGCGACGGCTTCTTCTACCGCGAGCAAGAGGTCTGCGTGATCGGCGGCGGCAACACGGCCGTCGAAGAGGCGCTGTACCTCTCCAACATTGCAAACAAAGTCACACTCGTGCATCGCCGCGACAAGTTCCGCGCCGAGCCGATCCTGATCGACAAGGTCATGGAAAAAGTGGCTGAAGGCAAGATCGTGTTGAAGCTGCACAACCAGCTTGACGAGGTGCTCGGTGACGGCACGGGCGTGACGGGCATCCGCATCAAGAACACGCAGACCGGCGCGACCGAAGAGATCACGCTCAAGGGCTGCTTCATCGCGATTGGCCACCACCCGAACACCGACATCTTCCAGGGCCAGCTGGAAATGAAGGACAACTACATCGTGACCCGCTCGGGCCTGAAGGGCTTCGCGACGATGACCACCGTGCCCGGCGTGTTCGCGGCCGGCGACGTGCAGGACAACATCTACCGCCAGGCCATCACCAGCGCCGGCACGGGTTGCATGGCTGCCCTCGACGCGCAGCGCTTCCTGGAAGAGCACTGAGGCCTATCCCACGGGGAACGGGGCACCGGCCAGCGCGGCCGGATTGCCCGTATCTGCGACGCCCTCCTGCCTCGCTGAGCCCGAAAGGGCTATAATCCGAGGCTTTGCCGAAACAGGGCCTACCTCCCACCGGGAGTCGGGTTGCGGCAAATCCGGGGTACCGCCACCCGTTTCTGGCGAGGTCAAGCTGTAAAACACCCTGCAATCGCCCTGATTGCGCCGGTGCCAGCTGTTCAAGAAAGAGTGTCCACATGGCACGCGTATGCGACGTAACGGGCAAAGGCCCGATGGTCGGAAACAACGTTTCCCACGCCAACAACAAAACCAAGCGCCGGTTCCTGCCGAACCTGCAATACCGCCGTTTCTGGGTCGAGACCGAAAACCGTTGGGTTCGCCTGCGCGTTTCGAGCGCTGCACTGCGCCTGATCGACAAGAACGGTATCGATGCCGTGCTCGCAGACCTGCGTGCCCGCGGCCAAGCTTAAGGAGCTGAATCATGGCAACGAGCAAAGGCGGACGCGAAAAGATCAAGCTGGAATCCACCGCGGGTACCGGCCACTTCTACACGACGAGCAAGAACAAGAAGACGATGCCTGAAAAGATGTCGATCATGAAGTTCGACCCCAAGGCGCGCAAGCACGTCGAATACAAGGAAATCAAGCTGAAGTAATTCGGCCTGTTCTCCCCAAAAAACCCGCTGCTCACCCAGCGGGTTTTTTATTGCCTGTCGTTTTTGTGAAAGCAGAAAAAGGCAGGCACAAAAAAGCCGACCCGCAGGTCGGCTTCTTCACTGGGCAAGAGCAGCAGCGCGGGAGGCGCCGGCCCTTTGCTCTTCGTCAGGCGCGCGCAGCGCGCAGGCGGGTCGAGAACTCGCGCAGGCCGGCAATGCCGCTGGCTTCCGCACGGTGGCACCAGGCCGCCAGGTCGGCCGCCAGCTGCTCGCGCGATTGCGAGGTGTTCAGCCAGAGCTGGCGCAGCTCTTCGCGCATCGTGACCATCTTGTCGAGCACCGGGTGCGCAGCACGAGCCTGCACCAGATGGGTGCGCGCCGAGGCAGGCACCTTGTCGTCGTCGCGATGCAGCCAGCGCTTGGCCGCCTTGAGCACCGACAGGTCGGCGCCCTTGGCCTTCAGTACGTCGATTTCCTCGCTGGTCGCACGGCGCATTTCGCGGGCGTAGCCGGCCATCACTTCGTAGCGGTTGGCAATGACGGCCTCGAGCGTCTTCTCGTTGGCCACGGGCTGGATGTCGCCCATCTGCATCTTCGGCGGCACCTTTTTGACCTTGGCCCAGCCAAGCTTCTGGAACACCTGGATGTAGACCCAGCCGATGTCGAACTCGTACTTTTTGACCGAGAACTTGGCCGAAGTCGGGTACGTGTGGTGGTTGTTGTGCAGCTCTTCGCCACCGATGATCAGGCCCCAGGGCATGATGTTGCGGCTGGCGTCGGACGCCTCGAAATTGCGATAGCCCCAGTAGTGGCCGATGCCGTTGATGATGCCGGCGGCGGTGATCGGGATCCAGAGCATCTGGACCGCCCACACGGTCAGGCCGAGCGCGCCGAACAGCGCCAGGTTGATCACCAGCATCAGGCCCACGCCTTGCCAGCTGTAGCGCGTGTACAGGTTGCGCTCGATCCAGTCATCGGGCGTGCCGTGACCGTAGCGCTCCATCGTTTCCTTGTTCTTCGATTCCTTGCGGTACAGCTCGGCGCCGCGCCAGAAGACTTCGTCGATGCCCTTGACCTGCGGGCTGTGCGGGTCGTCGACGGTTTCGCACTTCGCGTGGTGCTTGCGGTGGATGGCGACCCATTCCTTCGTCACCATGCCGGTGCCGAGCCAGAGCCAGAAACGGAAGAAGTGCGAGGGGATCGGACCGAGGTCCATCGCCTTGTGTGTCTGCGTGCGGTGCAGAAAGATCGTGACCGCTGCGATGGTGATGTGCGTGGTGACGAGCGTGTACAGCACGACTTGCCACCAGGCAATGTCCCACAGGCCGTGTCCGAGCCATTGGATGACCGCGTTCAGAACGGCGGAGTCAGGAAGCATCATTGAGTCAGGTACTCCATGGCCACACGAAGGTGCAGCCTTCAGGTAACCCGCGATTTTAGGATGTCAGGGCCAAAACGAGGCCTTTTGTCCTTCTGTCACACCGCAGATTTACCCTAGTTTGGAGCCCCGCGCCTATTTCCGGTTCCACACGGCAGCAAAAAAGCCGTCGGTGGCGTGGCGATGCGGCCACAGCCGCAGGTAGCGCCGGCCGTCTTCCCCGCCCGCGCAGAGGGCCTCGGCGCCCTCCACCTTGAGAGCCTGGAGCAGTTCCGCGGCATCCATGGGCACGAAATCGGGGTTCGCGGCGGCAAAAGCCTCGGCGATGGCCTCGTTTTCCTCCGGCAGCACGCTGCAGGTGGCGTACACCAGCCGGCCACCCGACTTCACGAGCCGGGCCGCGCTTTGCAGGATGGCGGTCTGCTTGGCCGTCAGCTCGGCCACCGACTTGGCCGATTGCCGCCATTTGAGGTCGGGGTTGCGGCGCAGCGTGCCGAGCCCCGAACAGGGCGCATCGACCAGCACGCGGTCGATCTTGCCGGCCAGGCGCTTGATCCGGTCGTCGCGCTCGTGGGCGATCGCAGCCGGGTGCACGTTCGAGAGCTTGCTGCGCGCCAGCCGCGGCTTGAGCGCGTCCAGGCGGTGGGCCGAGGTGTCGAAGGCGTAGAGCCGGCCGGTGTTGCGCATGGTCGCGCCGATGGCCAGGGTCTTGCCGCCCGCGCCGGCGCAGAAATCGACCACCATTTCGCCGCGCTTGGCGTCCAGCAGCAGCGCGAGCAGCTGGGAGCCCTCGTCCTGCACCTCGATGGCGCCGCGCACGAACGCGTCGAGCTTGGTCAGCGCCGGCTTGCCGTCGATGCGCAGCCCCCAGGGCGAGAACGGCGTCACTTCCGATTTGATAGCAGCCTTCGCAAGCTCCGCCTTCACTTCGGCCCGCTTGTCGGTGAATGCATTGACGCGCAGGTCGAGCGGCGCCGGCTGCTGCAGGCTCTCGACCATCGGCCAGAAGCCGTCGCCCAGCTGCGCCTTGAGCGGCGCGACCAGCCATTCGGGCAGGTTGTGGCGATGGCGTTCGAGCAGGTCGTCGGGCTTGACGGCGTCGCAGTTGTCGAGCCAGCGTTTCTCGGTGTCGTTGAGCGCGCTCTTCAGGAAGTCGCGCGGGCCGTGAAAGCCCAGGATCGCCATGCGGCGCTCCTTCGAACCGCTGCCCGAGGGCGACAGGTGATCGAACAGCAGCTTCTTGCGAAGCACGGTGTAGACGGTTTCGGCGAGCGTCGCGCGCTCGCGCGGGCCGAACTCGCGGTGGTCGCGGAAAAAGCGCGAAACGACCTGGTCGGCCGGGTGATCGAATTTCAGGACCAGGCCGACCAGATCGGCGGTGGCCTCCAACAGGGCTTTGGGATGCATAGCCCCGATTGTCTCAGCCGGCCGACCTCGCGGCCGAAACGCCTCAGGCGCCGCGCACCCAGACGGTTCCGAAAGCCTGCCTCTCGATGTCTTCCAGCGTGGGCGAATGCCCCGCCCAGAGCACCAGCGCCGCGCCCGGCAAGGTCAGGGTCTGCTCGAGTTCGCGGCACAGGTGCCAGCGGTCCTCGTCGTCGAGCCCCGGCACCTCGACGAACACGATGTAGGCCCGCCGCCAGGCGAACTCGCGCAGGTTCTTGCGCACCACCCACATCCGCGACACCGGCAGGCAGCGCGCGATGTCGGCGCGCAGCTCGCCCAGCTCGTGGTCGTTCAGGTCGTGGCGCGAGATCTGGCTGAAGAACGGCGTGTCGGTGATCTCTTCCCAGGCGCGCGCCTCGGCCTCCTCCGCCTCCTTGAGCCGCGCGCGCCACAGCTTGAGCCCCTGCTCGTCGTGCGGCCCCGCCTCGGCGTCTTCGAGCGAGGCGACGGCGTTCTTGGCCGCCCACCATCGGCTGGCCACGCCCGACTGGTGCAGCCGTTCGAGCACCGTCAGGCGCTCGGCGCGCTCGCGCACGGGCAGCATCTGGGCCAGCCCGCGCAGCGCGCCCGGATGGTCCGGCGCGATCCGCAGCGCGCTTTCGTAGCGCGCGCGCACCGGCGCCGCCGGATCGAGCCGGCGCTCGGCGTCGGCCCACTCGACCATCTCGTCAGGCGTGTTGCGCTCGCCGCGGGCCGCCAGCACCGCAATGCGCTCGCGGATGCGCGAGCGGTGCGCGTGGTGCTGCTTCCAGTCGGCAGCGTGGGCGCGGCGCCAGGCGTTGTCGAAATGCGCGATCCACTTGTGCTTGTCGGCCAGCATGTCGAGTGCGGGCCGCTGCGACCAGGCCGGCAGCGCCGCCTTCTGGTTCAGCGCTTCCAGCCGGTCGCGCAGCACCGGATGGGTGTCGTCCAGGTCGCTGACGCGCCGCATCGCCTCGCGCAGCGCCTGGCGCGCGAACTCCTCGCTCGGCGGCGTGCGGGCGCGCTGCCGCAGGGCGGCGAACGGGCCGGGCGGCAGCGGCTCGCGCTCGGCGCGCGCCCAATGCCAGGGCCAGAACTCGCTGGCGTACCAGTTGCCCTTGATGGCCACTTCGGTGAGCGCAGCCGCGGCCACCGCGGTGCCGAGCAGCCGGCCCGAGATGCGGTCGGCCTCGTACTCGTCCTGGCGGGCCAGCGCGAAGGTCTTGGCGGCGAAGCGCGGAAAGTACCAGCGGAAGAAGGCCTGCGACACCAGCGCCATCACGCCCTCGTCGCGCTGCAGGCTGGCATCGAGCCGCAGCCACGACAGCCGCGTGCGGTAGATCCAGGCGCTCAGCCGGCCATGGTTGCCGCGCAAGTGACCGTATTCGTGGGCCAGCACCGACAGCAGGCGCTGCCGGTCCAGCATCATCAGCAGCGGCAGGCCGATGCTCAGCGAGTTGAGCGCACCGCCGAACAGGCCGAAGCGCGGCACCTGGCTGATGCTGGCGTTGAAGTTGTCGTCCAGGTAGACGCGGTGCACCGGCGGACCCTTGATGCGCTCGCGGATGCGGTCCAGCGCCTCGAACAACCCCGGCGCGTCGGCGCGCGTGAGCGGCTCGCCGTCGGGCTCGTCGAAGTGCACCCAGAGCGCACGCAAAGTCGCCCAGAACAGGCCCAGCGCGAACACGAGCAGCCAGCCGCGGGTGAAGTTGAAGCGCCCGTCGGCCACCGACACGACCACCCAGGCCACAATGCCCACCGCCAGCCCGAGGCAGGCCAGCACCCAAAGGTAGCCGAGCGCGGCGAACGCCGCGACGCCACGCCGGTAGCGCGCGCTGTCGTCCGCACTCGCGTGCTCGCTCAGGCGAACCAGGTGAACAAAATCCGCACGGTCCATCCGACTCCCGTCAAAGACTCATCCGACAGTTGTTACCGAAGAAAGAAGCCCCCGTTGAACGACGAAGACCTCCCTCCCCTGATCGAAACGCCCCCCGGTCGCTACCGCCACTACAAGGGCGGCGAGTACGACGTGATCGGCACCGTCCGCCACAGCGAGACGCTGGAGCCGATGACGCTGTACCGCGCCCTCTACGGTGCCCGCGGCCTGTGGGTCCGGCCCGCCGCGATGTTCGAGGAAACCATCGAGATCGACGGCCGCCCGCAGCGCCGGTTTGCCCCGGTCGACGCTCAGCCGCAGTGAACGTCCTTGACGCGGCCACGCGCGTCGACGCTGATGTTGAGCCGCCCGGGGTTGAGTTCCATCGTGACCGCCTGGTTGGGCTTGAGCACCCGTGCCGTGCCGGCGCCGGCACGTGCGCGCGCGGCGGCTTCGAGCTGGGGCGTCACCTGCTGGCCCACGGCAAAGCGGGCGCCTTCGGCGTTGCACTGGAAGACGGGCTCGGCCGGCGCGGCGGGCGCGGGCGCAGCGGCGCCCGGTGCCGGCGCGGGGGCCGGGGCGGCGCAGGCGGCCAGCAGGGCCGCGGTGGCCAACGTCAACAGCAGCGATTGGGTTTTCAAAGTTCTGTGCTCCCGAAAACCCAACAATATAAACAACTTTAAGCTTTGTGACTCAATGTATCCAACAGCCATCCAGCGATGGCGCGCGGATACAGCAGGTGCTCCTGGGACAGCACCCGGGCGGCCAGCGTGGCGGCCGTGTCGTCCGGCAGCACCGGCACCACGGCCTGCGCCAGGATCGGCCCGTGGTCGAGCTCGGCCGTGACCTGGTGCACCGTCACCCCGGCCACCTTGCAGCCCGCCTCGATGGCGCGCTGGTGCGTGTGCAACCCCGGAAAAGCCGGCAGCAGCGAGGGGTGGATGTTCACCAGCCGCCCCGCGTAGCGCGCCACGAAGCCCGGCGTCAGGATGCGCATGAAGCCCGCCAGCACCACCAGCGCCGGCGCGTGGGCGTCGACCGCCTCGGCCAGCGCCGCGTCGAAGGCCTCGCGGCTGTCGAAGGCCTGGTGCGGCACGACGGCGGTCGCGATGCCGTGCGATGCGGCCAGCGCCAGCCCGCCGGCCTCCGCCTTGTTGCTGATGACGGCGGCGATGCGCGCGCCGAAGCGCTCGGGCCAGCGGTCGCGCTCGGCGGCGCGCACGATGGCCGCCATGTTCGAGCCGCCGCCGGAGATCAGGATCACGATGTTCTTCATGGGAGGCCGGGATTATCCGTGCCCCGCCAACACCCCGATCAGCCTCCCGCCAACCCGCACGCCGGCGGGCTTGTCGCGACGCGGACACCGGATCGCAGCACGACCGTGCTAAAACTCGCAGTTCCGGAGACACCCCGCGTCTGCGGTGGACCGATCAACACAGCGAGGCACGCATGGATTTGAGCTTCACACCCGAAGAACAGAAGTTCCGCGAAGAAGTTCGCGCATGGGTCAAGGACAACCTCCCCCAGGAGATTTCGCACAAGGTGCACAACGCGCTCGAACTGACGCGCGACGATCTGCAAGGCTGGGCCAAGATCCTCGGCAAGAAGGGCTGGCTGGGCTACGGCTGGCCCAAGGAATTCGGCGGCCCCGGCTGGACCGCCGTGCAGCGCCACCTGTTCGAGGAAGAAACCGCATTGGCCGGCGCGCCGCGCATCATCCCCTTCGGTCCCGTCATGGTGGCCCCGGTGATCATGGCCTTCGGCAACGCCGAGCAGCAAAAGCGCTTCTTGCCCGGCATCGCCAGCGGCGAAGTCTGGTGGAGCCAGGGCTACAGCGAACCCGGCTCGGGTTCCGACCTGGCCTCGGTCAAGACCAAGGCCGAGCGCAAGGGTGACAAGTACATCGTCAACGGCCAGAAGACCTGGACCACGCTCGGCCAGCACGGCGACTGGATGTTCAACCTCGTGCGCACCAGCAACGAAGGCAAGCCCCAGACCGGCATCAGCTTCCTGCTGCTGGACATGAAGTCGCCCGGCGTCACCGTGCGCCCGATCAAGCTGATCGACGGCGGCGTCGAGGTGAACGAGGTGTTCTTCGACAACGTCGAAGTGCCCGCCGAGAACCTGATCGGTGAAGAGAACAAGGGCTGGACCTACGCCAAGCACCTGCTCTCGCACGAGCGCACCAACATCGCCGACGTGAACCGCGCCAAGCGCGAACTCGAGCGCTTGAAGCGCATCGCCAAGAGCGAAGGCGTGTACGACGACCTGCGCTTCCGCGACGAGATTGCCAAGCTCGAGGTCGACATCGTCGCCCTCGAGATGATGGTGCTGCGCGTGCTCTCCGCCGCCACCTCGGGCAAGAACTCGCTGGACGTGGCCGGCCTGCTCAAGATCCGCGGCAGCGAGATCCAGCAGCGCTACGCCGAGCTGATGATGCTGGCCGGCGGCCCCTACTCGCTGCCGCTGATCCGCGAAGCCATGGAAGCCGGCTGGCAGGGCAACTTCCCCGGCGGCAACCCGGCGCTGGCACCGCTGGCATCGACCTTCTTCAACATGCGCAAGACCACGATCTACGGCGGCTCGAACGAAGTCCAGCGCAACATCGTGGCGCAAACCGTCCTGGGCTGAGGAGACACCAACATGGATTTCAATTTTTCGGAAGACCAGGACCAGCTGCGCGACGCCGTTCGCAAGTGGGTCGACAAGGGCTATGACTTCGAGCGCCGCCGCGGCATCGAGGCCAAGGGCGGCTTCTCGCGCGAAGCCTGGGACGAACTGGCCGAGCTCGGCCTGGGCGGCCTGTACATCAGCGAAGACGACGGCGGCCTGGGCATGGGCCCGGTGGCCGGCATGGTCGTGATGGAAGAACTGGGCCGCGGCATCGTGCTGGAGCCCTTCGCCCAGACGCTGATCGCCGGCGCCGTGCTCGGCGGCTACGCCGACGCGGCCACCAAGGAAAACTGGCTGCCGCGCATCGCCGGCGGCCAGGCCCTCGTGGTGCTGGCCTACCAGGAGCGCAAGGCGCGCTACCGCCTCGATGTGTGCGAGGCCACGGCCACCAAGTCGGGCAACGGCTACTCGCTGACCGGCGCCAAGAGCGTGGTGCCCGTGGGCGACGAGGCCGATGCCTTCATCGTGCCCGCCAAGGTCGACGGCAAGATCGCCCTCTTCCTGGTCGAGCGCAGCGCCAGCGGCGTCGAAGCCCGCGGCTACGGCACGCAGGACGGCGGCCGCGCGGCCGAAGTGGTGTTCGACAAGGCCGACGCCACGCTGGTCACGGCCGACGGCCTGGCCGCGCTCGAGTACGCGGTCGATGTCGGCATTGCCGCCACCTGCGCCGAAGCGGTCGGCGTGCTCGACAAGACGCTCGACGTCACCATCGACTACATGAACCAGCGCAAGCAGTTCGGCGTGGTCATCTCCAGCTTCCAGGCACTGCGCCACCGCGTCGCCGACATGAAGATGCAGCTGGAGCTGGCACGCTCGATGAGCTACTACGCGACACTCAAGCTCAACGCCCCGGCCGACGAGCGCCGCCAGGCGCTGGCCCGCGCCAAGTACCAGCTGGGCACGTCGATGCGCTACGTTGCCGCGAACTCGGTGCAGCTGCACGGCGGCATCGGCGTGACCGACGAATACATCGGCAGCCACTACTTCCGCAAGCTCACGCAGCTCGAACTCACCTTCGGCGACACCTTGCACCACCTGGGTGAAGTGTCGGCACGCATGCAGGACACGGCCGGCGTCTTCGCCTGACGGCTGTTTTTCTATAGCATCCAACGCCCGCCCGCCTTGCGCCGGCGGGCGTTTTCACTTGTGGGGCCCAAGCCCCCAGCCAGGAGAGAGACAGACATGCCTTCCCGCCGCACCCTGCTTGCCTTGGCCCTTGCCGGAAGCACCGCCGTCACCTTGCTGACCGGCTGCGCCACCTCCGCGCCCTCTTCCACCGAGCGTCCGCCCATCGTCTTCATGCACGGCAACGGCGACTCGGCCGCGCTGTGGCAGACCACGATCTGGCGCTTCGAATTGAACGGCTGGCCGCGCGAGCGGCTGTTTGCACTCGACCAGCCGAATCCCCTGGCCCGCGACGACGACGCCGTGGCCCAGCCGGGGCGCAGTTCCACCGCCGACTCGGCCGCGTTCCTGCGCGCCGAGGTCGAGAAGGTGCTGAAGGCCACGGGCGCGCCCAAGGTGGTGCTCATCGGCAATTCGCGCGGCGGCAACACCATCCGCAACTACGTGCAGAACGGCGGCGGCGCGGCCGTAGCGAGCCATGTGGTGCTGGGCGGCAATCCGGCGCACGGCATCTGGAAGGTGAAGGGCCTGCGCGAGAACAACGAGTTCTCGGGGCTCTCGGCCTTCATGCAGCAGCTCAATGCGCCCAAGGGACCGAACGGCGACGAGGTCACGCCCGGCGTGCAGTGGCTCACGCTGCGCTCGGACACCAACGACAAGTACGCCCAGCCCGACGGCCTGTGGATCGGCGCGCCGGGCCAGCCGACGAACATCGGCTTCGACGGGCCGGCGCTCAAGGGCGCCACCAACCTCGTGCTGCCGCGCGTGGACCACCGCGAGACCTCGTTCTCGCCGGCGGCCTTCGCGGCGACCTGGCGCTTCCTGACCGGCCAGGCGCCGGCCAGCACGGCGGTGGCACCAGAATCGAAGGTCGTGCTCGACGGCCGCGCGACCGGCGCGGACAACCTGGCACTGACAGGCGCGCGCGTCACGGTCTTTGCCATCGACCCGGCCTCGGGCGCGCGGCGCGGCGAGGCGGCGCACCAGCAGACGGTCGGCGCCGACGGCCGCTGGGGCCCGTTCAGCGCGCAGCCCACCGCACGCTACGAGTTCGTGCTCGACGTGCCCGGCCAGGGCACCACGCACATCTACCGCAGCCCGTTCGTGCGCAGCAGCGGCGTCGTCAACCTGCGGACCGAGCGCCTGGCGCCGGCCGAGAGCGGCGCGGGCGCGGTGGTCGTCTTCACGCGCCCGCGCGGCTACTTCGATGCGCAGCGCGACACGATGAACTTCGACGGCCAGAGCCCGCCGCCCGGCGTACCGGCCCAGGGCGCGGGGCAGTCGAGCTCGCGGCTGCGCATCGCGGCCGGCGCGCCGCAGCGCACGGTCAGCGCCGAGTTCAACGGCGAGCGCCTCACCGGCCAGAGCTGGCCCGCCGCGCAAGGGCACACGACGGTGCTCGAGCTGACGTACTGAACAGCCATGAACGACACGGCCCCCTTCGTCCTGACGGCACGCGACGCGCGCGGCGTGGTCACGCTAACGCTGAACCGCCCCGCCGCCTTCAACGCGCTGTCCGAAGGCATGCTCGGCGCGCTCGAACAGGCGCTCGGCGCGGTCGCCGCCGATGACACGGTGCGCGCCGTCGTCATCGCCGCGGCGGGCAAGGCCTTCTGCGCGGGCCACGACCTGAAGGAGATGCGCGCCGAGCCCTCGCTCGGCTACTACCAGCAGCTGTTCGACCGGTGCGGCGCGATGATGCTGTCGATCCAGCGGTTGCCCGTGCCGGTGATCGCGCGCGTGCACGGCATCGCGACCGCGGCGGGCTGCCAGCTGGTGGCGGTGTGCGATCTGGCCGTGGCCGCCAGCGACGCGCGCTTTGCGGTCAGCGGCGTCAACGTCGGCCTCTTCTGCGCCACGCCCGGCGTCACGCTGTCGCGCAATCTGGGGCGCAAGGAAGCCTTCGAAATGCTGGTGACGGGCGAATTCATCGGCGCCGAGGAAGCGCGCGAGAAAGGCCTGGTCAACCGGGTCGCACCGCCCGAGGCGCTCGACGCCGCGGTCGAGGCGCTGGTCGCCAGCATCGTCGCCAAGCCCCGCACGGCACTCGCGCTGGGCAAGGCGCTGTTCTATCGCCAGCTCGAAACCGGCATCGAGGCCGCGCTGGCCGACGCCAGCCGGACCATGGCCTGCAACATGATGGACGAGAGCGCGCTGGAAGGGGTGCAGGCCTTCATCGAGAAGCGACCGCCGGCCTGGAAGGGCTGAAAGAAAAAAGGAGGCCGAGGCCTCCTTTTTTCTTGCGCGTCGGGTGTCAGATGTCGTGCAACCGGGACGACTGCGGCAGGTGCGCCATCAAAAACTCCATCTGGTCCGCCAGGATGCGGCGGTTGCGCAGGATGAAGTCTTCCCACAGGCTCGGCACATAGGGCGCGTACAGCAGCGGCATGTTCGCCTGCTCGGGCGTGCGGCTGCTCTTGCGGTGGTTGCAGGGCTTGCAGGCCGTGACCACGTTCATCCAGGTGTCGATGCCGCGCTGCGCGAACGGAATGATGTGCTCGCGCGTGAGTTCGTCTTCGTGGAAATGGCCGCCGCAATAGGCGCAGATGTTGCGGTCGCGCGAGAACAGCTTGCTGTTGGTGAGGCCCGGGCGCTGCGCGAAGGGGTTGATGCGCGGCACGCCCTTGGTGCCGATGATGCTGTTGATCGCAATCTGCGACTGCTCGCCCGTGATCGCGTTGTGGCCGCCACGGAACACGGCCACCTGCGCGCCCACTTCCCAACGGACTTCGTCCGCTGCGTAGTGGATCACCGCCTGTTCCAGCGATATCCATGACTGGGGCAGCCCTTGGGCCGACAGCTTCAAGACCTTCACACACGCCTCCTCGACACGAGAAAAACACGCAGAGACCAGAGACTCGGGGTGCATCGGCGACTCACGCCAACCCACGCACTGCGTCACAATATACCGGCTTTGTGACAAATCGGCCTGATTTGCCCATTCGACGGGCATCAGGCGCTATCAAAAAGATACTCTCCCATGCAGGTTTTCCGCGGCTTCCGACACCCGGGCGTAGCTCCGGCCTGCGCCCTCACGATCGGCAATTTCGACGGCGTCCACCGCGGCCATCAGGCCATGCTGGCGCTGTTGCAGACCGAGGCCCGCCATCGCGGGCTGCCCAGTTGCGTGCTGACCTTCGAGCCGCACCCGCGCGACTATTTCGCCGCCGTCACCAAGAAACCCGACCTGGCCCCGGCCCGCATCGGCACGCTGCGCGACAAGCTGACCGAGCTGGCGGCTTGCGGCGTCGACCAGACCATCGTGCTGCCTTTCGACGGCCGGCTGGCGTCCCAGTCGCCCGAGGCGTTCATCCAGAACGTGCTGATCGACGGTCTGGGCGCGCGCTACGTGCTGGTGGGCGACGACTTCCGCTTCGGCGCCAAGCGCGCGGGCGACTACGCCATGCTCGATGCCGCCGGCGAAGCCCACGGTTTCGACGTCGCGCGCATGAACAGCTACGAGGTGCACGGCCTGCGCGTGTCCAGCTCGGCCGTGCGCGAGGCGCTGGCCGAAGGCCGCATGGCCGACGCCCACACGCTGCTGGGGCGTCCGTACACCATCTCGGGCCACGTGGTCCACGGCCGCAAGCTGGGCCGGGCGCTGGGCGCGTCGTCGCCGGGCAAGGACGACGGTTTTCGCACCCTCAACCTGCGCTTCAAGCACTGGAAACCGGCCGCCAGCGGCATCTTCGCGGTGCTGGTGCACGGCCTGGCCGACCAGCCGCTGCCCGGCGTGGCCAACCTCGGCGTGCGGCCCTCGCTGGACGCCAACGACGTCAACGCCGGGCGCGTGCTGCTGGAGACGCATTGCCTGGAGTGGCCCTCGCATCTGGGGGCCGAAGGGGCCTACGGTAAAATCGTGCGCGTGGAACTCCTGCACAAACTGCACGACGAATTGCGCTACACCAGCCTCGAAGCCCTCACTGCGGGCATCGCGAAGGATGGCCGCGACGCACGCGCGTTCTTCGCATCGACCCACGCCGAGACCCACCGCCAGACCACGCGCGACCGAATTTAGCCCTGCACGCCCCGTGCTGCCGCCCTTCGACAAGCTCAGGGCGAACGGCTATATCTTCCGCACCGACCGCTCAATGCAGTTCGGGCTGAGCCTGTCGAAGCCCCTCTGTTTCGCCGCACCCCAACATGTCTGACGCCGCTTCCCCCAAAGATTACCGTTCCACGCTGAACCTGCCCGACACCCCCTTCCCGATGCGCGGCGACCTGCCCAAGCGCGAACCGGGCTGGGTCAAGGAATGGAACGACGAAGGCCGCTACCACCGCCTGCGCGACGCCCGCCACGGCGCGCCCAAGTTCATCCTGCACGACGGCCCGCCGTACGCCAACGGCCAGATCCACATGGGCCACGCGGTGAACAAGATCCTGAAGGACATGATCACCAAGGCGCGCCAGCTTGAAGGCTTCGACGCGCTGTACGTGCCCGGCTGGGACTGCCACGGCCTGCCGATCGAGAACGCCATCGAAAAGCAGTTCGGCCGCAACCTGAGCCGCGACGAGATGCAGGCCAAGAGCCGCGCCTACGCCACCGAGCAGATCGCCCAGCAGATGGCCGACTTCCAGCGCCTGGGCGTGCTGGGCGAATGGGACCACCCCTACAAGACGATGGACTTCGCCAATGAAGCCGGCGAGCTGCGCGCGTTCAAGCGCGTGATCGAGCGCGGCTTCGTGTACCGGGGCCTGAAGCCCGTGTACTGGTGCTTCGACTGCGGCTCCTCGCTGGCCGAGTTCGAGATCGAGTACGCCGACAAGAAGAGCCAGACCATCGACGTGGCCTTCAAGGCGCACGAGCGCGAGAAGGTGCTCAAGGCCTTCGGTACCGACCACACGATCCTGGGCGACATCTTCGCCGTGATCTGGACCACCACCGCGTGGACGATCCCCGCCAACCAGGCGATCAACCTCAACCCCGAGCTCGAGTACTCGCTGGTCGACACCGAGCGCGGCCTCTTGATCCTGGCCAACTCGCTGGTCGAGATGTGCATGACGCGCTACGCGCTCGACGGCAAGGTGCTGGCCACGGTCAAGGGCGAAGCGCTCGGCGGGCTCGAGTTCGAGCACCCGCTGTACGACGTGGATGCGGGCTACCAGCGCCTGTCGCCCATCTACCTGGCCGACTACGCCACCGCCACCGACGGTACGGGCCTCGTGCACTCCTCGCCCGCCTACGGCGTGGACGACTTCAACTCCTGCATCGCCCACGGCGTGGCGTACGACGACATCCTGAATCCGGTGCAGGGCAACGGCAGCTACGCGCCCGACTTCCCGCTGTTCGGCGGCCAGAACATCTGGAAGGCCGTGCCGGTCATCATCGCCGCGCTGCGCGAGGCCAACCGCCTGCTGACCACCGAGACCATCACCCACAGCTACCCGCACTGCTGGCGCCACAAGACGCCGGTGATCTACCGCGCGGCCGCCCAGTGGTTCGTGCGCATGGACGAAGGCGAAGGCGTGTTCACCAAGGACAAGGCGCCCAAGACGCTGCGCCAGACCGCGCTCGACGCCATCGAGCAGACCAGCTTCTATCCCGAGAACGGCAAGGCCCGCCTGCACGACATGATCGCCGGGCGGCCCGACTGGTGCATCAGCCGCCAGCGCAGCTGGGGCGTGCCGATCCCGTTCTTCCTGCACAAGGATTCGGGCGAGCTGCACCCGCGCACCATGGAGATCCTCGACCAGGCCGCCGACATCGTCGAGAAGGGCGGCATCGAGGCCTGGAGCCGCGTCACGGTCGAAGACATCCTGGGCGCCGAAGACGCACCGAGCTACACCAAGAGCACCGACATCCTCGAGGTGTGGTTCGACTCGGGCTCGACCTTCTCGCACGTGCTGCGCGGCACGCACCCCAACGTGCACCACGAGACCGGGCCCGAGGCCGACCTGTACCTCGAAGGCCACGACCAGCACCGCGGGTGGTTCCACTCGTCGCTGCTGATCGCCTGCATGCTGGAAGACCGCGCACCGTACAAGGGCCTGCTCACGCACGGCTTCACGGTGGATGCCAAGGGCATCAAGATGAGCAAGTCGCTCAAGAACGGCATCGACCCGCAGGAAATCAGCAACAAGCTGGGCTCGGAAATCATCCGCCTGTGGGTGGCCGCGAGCGACTACTCCGGCGACATCGCGGGCGACGACAAGATCCTCGCGCGCGTCGTCGACGCCTACCGCCGCATCCGCAACACGCTGCGCTTCCTGCTCGCGAACACCAGCGACTTCGACATCGCGAAAGATGCCGTGCCGCTCGACCAGCTGTTCGAGATCGACCGCTACGCCATGTCGCGCGCGGCGCAGTTCCAGGCCGAGATCCTCGCGCACTACCAGGTGTACGAGTTCCATCCGGTGGTAGCCAAGCTGCAGATCTACTGCTCGGAAGACCTGGGCGGCTTCTACCTCGACATCCTGAAGGACCGCCTCTACACGACGGCCCCGGGCTCGCTCGCGCGCCGCAGCGCGCAAACGGCCCTGTGGCACATCTCGCAAGCCATGCTGCGCTGGATGGCGCCGTTCCTGAGCTTCACGTCCGAAGAGGCCTGGAAGATCGTGGGCACCGGCAAGGCCGGCGAGTCGATCTTCACGCAGACCTACAGCCAGTTCGCCGCACCCGACGAAGCACTGCTCGCCAAGTGGGGGCGCATCCGCGAGATCCGCGACGGCGTCAACAAGGACATCGAGGCGGTGCGCGCCGAAGGCAAGGTCGGCTCGTCGCTGCAGGCCAACCTGCAGCTGAACGCACCGGCAGACGACCTCGCGTTGCTGGGTTCGCTGGGCGACGACCTGAAGTTCGTGTTCATCGCCTCGGCCGTGGCGCTGGCGGCGGGCGACACGCTGTCGACCGTGGTCACGCCCAGCACCGCGCAGAAGTGCGAGCGCTGCTGGCACTACCGCGAGGACGTGGGCCACGACCCGGCGCACCCGACCATCTGCGGCCGCTGCACGAGCAACCTGTTCGGCGCGGGCGAATCGCGCAGCGTGGCCTGATGGCGACCGCACGCTCCGCCTCATCGGCCTCGCGTTCGCGCGGGGCCAGCATCTGGCCCTGGCTCGGGCTGGCGACGATCATCGTGATCATCGACCAGTTCACGAAGACGCTGATCCTGGGCTACTACAAGCTCGGTGACGCGACCTACGTGACGAGCTTCTTCAACGTCGTGCGCGCGCACAACACGGGCGCCGCGTTCTCGTTCCTGGCCGACCATTCGGGCTGGCAACGCTGGTTCTTCACGGCGATCGGCGTGGCGGCAGCGATCTTCATCGTCTGGATGCTGCGGTCGCACGCAGGCCAGAAGCTCTTCTCGTTCGCGATGGCCTGCATCCTGGGCGGCGCGATCGGCAACGTGGTCGACCGCATGATGCACGGCTACGTCGTCGACTTCCTGAGCTTCCACTGGGGCAACTGGTACTTCCCGGCGTTCAATGCGGCGGACAGCGCCATCACGCTCGGGGCGATCTGCCTGATCGTCGACGAGATCCGGCGAGTCCGACGCGGCAAGTAAGCCAGTTCTAGACCAAAGGGGCCCACGGGCCCCTTTTTCTTTGGGCCGCACGCTGCACCAGCGGCCCCCGGGGTTCTCCCCACTTCCCTGCCCTGTCATCGCGAAGTCATACTGCGGCGGTCCAATGTAATCGATTACATGACCCACCCCACGGACCCCGCACGATGAGCATCCAAGCAGTAGCCGCCCAGGCCGGGGTCTCCGTGGCCACGGTTTCGCGCGCCTTCAATTTCCCCGACAAGGTGACGCCGGCCACGCGCGAGCTGGTGGAACGCGTGGCGCGCGAACTCAACTACCTGCCCAACGCCAGCGCCCGCACCCTGCGCACCCAGCGCAGCCGCACGCTCGGCGTGGTGCTGCCCACGCTGCTGAACCCAACCTTTGCCGAATGCCTGCAGGGCATCGCGCGCGCGGCCGTCGCGGGCGGCTACGCGATCCTGCCGGTCACCACCGGCTACCGGCTCGAGGAGGAAGAGCGCGCCGTCCAGCTGCTGCTGGCGGGCAACGTCGACGGGTTGATCCTCGTGGTGTCGAACCCGTCCACCTCGGCCGCGCTGCAGCGCCTGCAGGCCGCCGGCGTGCCCTACGTGCTGGCCTACAACCGGCACGCCGACCACCCCTGCGTGTCGGTCGACAGCGAAGGCGCCGTGGCCGACGCGGTCACGCGGCTCGTGCTGCTGGGCCACCGGCGCATCGCGATGGTCAGCGGCACGCTGGCCGCGTCGGACCGCGCGCAGCAGCGCTACCGCGGCTACCAGCGCGGCATGGCCGAAGCAGGACTCGATGCGCCGCCGCTGGTCGAGGTGCCCTTCGTCGAGACCGCCGTCGATGCGCTGTGCGCCGAGTTGCGCCCGTGCAGCCGCCCCACGGCGCTGGTCTGCTCGAACGACCTGCTCGCCATCCGCAGCATCCGCGCCGCGCACCTGAGCGGCCTGGTGGTGCCCGACGACCTCAGCGTGGTCGGCTTCGACGGCATCGCGCTCGGCGAAGACCTCACGCCCGCGCTCACCACCGTCGCGCAGCCCAACAGCGACATCGGCCGCCACAGCGTCGAGCTGCTGGCGCAGGCGATCGCCGGCGGCCGCGCGCTGCAGGCCGACGCGAGCCTGCTGCTGCCTCATGCCTTCCGAGACGGCGAGTCGTGCGCGAATGCGCGCGAAGACAACGACGCCGCACTGTCCTGACCTCACCACCCCTCCCAGGAGTTTTTCCATGTCCCTGCGCTTTCACCGACTCGCCCGCCTCGGCGTGCTGGCCGCCGCCCTCGTCGCCGCCGGCGGCGCCATGGCCCAGACCGCCATTTGCTACAACTGCCCGACCGAATGGGCCGACTGGGGCACCCAGCTCAAGGCCATCAAGGCCAAGACCGGCATCACCGTGCCGGCCGACAACAAGAATTCGGGCCAGTCGCTCGCGCAGCTGGTCGCCGAAAAGGCCAGCCCCGTGGCCGACGTGACCTACCTCGGCGTGACCTTCGCGGTGCAGGCCGCGAAAGACGGCGTGGTCGAGCCCTACAAGCCGGCCGCGTGGAAAGACATTCCCGACGGCCTGAAGGACCCCGCAGGCAACTGGTTCACCATCCACTCGGGCACGCTCGGCTTCATGGTCAACGTCGACGCGCTCAAGGGCAAGCCGGTGCCCAAGTCGTGGGCCGACCTGCTCAAGCCCGAGTACAAGGGCCTCATCGGCTACCTCGACCCCGCCTCGGCCTTCGTGGGCTACGTGGGCGCCGTGGCCGTGAACCAGGCGCGCGGCGGCACGCTCGACAACTTCAAGCCGGCCATCGACTACTTCAAGGCACTGCAGAAGAACGAGCCCATCGTGCCCAAGCAGACCTCGTACGCGCGCGTGCTGTCGGGCGAGATCGCGATCCTGCTCGACTACGACTTCAACGCCTACCGCGCCAAGTACAAGGACAAGGCCAACGTCGCCTTCGTCATCCCGAGCGAAGGCACGCTGGCCGTGCCCTACGTGATGAGCCTGGTCGCCAAGGCGCCGCACGCGGCCGACGCCAAGAAGGTGCTCGACTTCACGCTGTCCGACGAAGGCCAGGCGATCTGGGCCAAGGCCTACCTGCGCCCGGTGCGCGCGAGCGCCATGCCCAAGGAGATCGAGGCGCAGTTCCTGCCCGCCAGCGACTACGCACGTGCCAAGACCGTCGACTACGCCCGCATGGCCGACGCGCAGCGTGGCTTCTCCGACCAGTACCTGAAGGAAGTGCGCTGACCCGGCGCCGCGCGCGATGACACGCAGCACCACCACCTCCTCCAACGCCTGGAACCCGCGCTGGCGATTGCTGGCCTGCGTCGCGCCGGCGGCCGTCTTCTTCGCGGCCTTCTGGCTGCTGCCGGTGGTGCGCCTGCTCGCGCTGCCGGCCGACAAGGGCGCCGCCACCTACTTCGCGGTGCTGACCGATGCGCGCTACCTGCAAAGCATGGTCAACACCGTCGCGCTGTCGGTGGCGGTGACGCTGGCCACGCTGGTGCTGGGCGCGGCGGTGGGCATCTACCTCGCGCGCCATGCCTTCCCGGGCAAGCGCATGCTGCTGTCGCTGCTCACGCTGCCGCTGTCGTTCCCGGGCGTGATCATCGGCTTCTTCGTGATCCTGCTGGGCGGGCGCCAGGGCGTGGTGGCCGACCTGAGCGACGCGCTGGTCGGCGAGCGCATCACCTTCGCCTACGGCCTGCTCGGCCTCTTCCTGGCGTACCTGTATTTCTCGCTGCCGCGCGCCATCGCCACCTACGCCGCGGCGGCCGAGTCGATGAACACGCAGCTCGAAGAAGCGGCGCGTTCGCTCGGCGCCTCGAAGCTGCGCGTGGCGCGCGACGTGTGGATGCCCGAGCTGGCGCCCACCACGCTGGCCTGCGGCGCCATTTTGTTCGCCACCTCGATGGGCGCCTTCGGCACGGCCTTCACGCTGGCCAGCAAGTTCGAGGTGATCCCCATCACCATCTACAACGAGTTCACCAACTACGCCAACTTCGCGCTCGCCGCGTCGCTGTCGATCTCGCTGGGCGTCGTGACCTGGCTGGTGCTCTTCGTGGCGCGCCGCTTCGGCGCCAACCCGGTCGCCCGATGATGAAGACCCCTTCGCAACCCCGCGCCCCGTTCCTGCTCGCCATCACGGTGATCGTGAGCCTCTTCATGATCGCGCCGATGCTGCTGTCGGTGATGGCCGGCCTCGTCAACAACTACAGCGCGGGCCTCAAGAGCGGCCTCACGCTGCGCTGGCTCGGCGAGGTGTGGGAGAACTACGGCGGCACCGTCGGCTGGTCGCTCGCGCTGGCCGTGGCCTGCGTCGTGTGCACCGTGCTGATCGGCGTGCCCTGCGCCTACACGCTGGCGCGCAGCCGCTCGCGCGCGGCGCGCATCTTCGAGGAGCTGCTGACCTTGCCCGTCGCGGTGCCGGGCCTGGCGACGGCGCTCGCGCTCATCCTCGCCTACGGCCAGCTCACGGCCTTCCGCCAGAGCTTCGCCTTCATCCTCGTGGGCCACATCGTCTTCACGCTGCCCTTCATGGTGCGCACCGTGAGCTCGGCCTTCCAGCGCGACGACCTGCTCGCGCTCGAGGAAGCTGCGCGCTCGCTGGGCGCGAACTTCCGCCAGCGCTTCATGGGCATCCTGGTGCCGGCCGTGTTCCCCGCCATCGTGGCCGGCAGCCTGATGGTGTTCACGCTGTCGGTGGGCGAGTTCAACCTCACCTGGATGCTGCACACACCGCTCACACGCACGCTGCCCGTGGGCCTGGCCGACAGCTACGCCTCGATGCGCATCGAGATCGGATCGGCCTACACGCTGGTCTTTTTCGCAGTGATCCTTCCCGTGCTGTGGGGCCTGCAGTACCTTGCCAACCTGATGCAGAAACGCCATGGAACTTGAACGCATCCCCGTCGACATCTCGAACTGCGCGAAGACGTACGCCGACGGCACGCGCGGCCTGCAGCCCACCAACCTCAAGGTCGAGGCCGGCGAAGTGCTCGCGCTGCTCGGCCCCTCGGGCTGCGGCAAGACCACGCTGCTGCGGCTCATCGCGGGACTCGAAGCGCCCGACGACGGCAGCCGCATCGTCTTCGGCGACCAGGACGTCACGCAGCGCCCGGTCGAGCACCGCGGCGTGGGCATGGTGTTCCAGAGCTACGCGCTCTTTCCGCAGATGACGGTGGCGGCCAACATCGGCTATGGCCTGCGCATCCGCGGCGTGTCGCCCGAGGAAGAGAAACGCGCCGTGGGCGAACTGGTCGACCTCGTGCGCCTGGGCGGCCTGGAGAACAAGCGCCCCGCCGAACTCTCGGGCGGCCAGCGCCAGCGCGTGGCCCTGGCGCGCGCCGTGGCCGTGCGCCCGCGCGTGCTGCTGCTCGACGAGCCGCTGGCCGCGCTCGACGCCAAGCTCAAGGAATCGCTGCGCGACGAACTCGCCGAGCTGCTGCGCCGCCTGCACATCACGGCCATCCACGTCACGCACGACCAGCAGGAGGCGCTGGCCATCGCCGACCGGCTCGCGGTGATGCGCGCCGGGCGCATCGTGCAGGTCGGGCGCGGCGAAGACCTGTACCGCGCGCCCGCGCACCCCTTCGTGGCCGAGTTCCTGGGCCGGGTCAACCGGCTGGAGCGCGCGCCCGACGCCATCGCGCAGGGCGTTGTCCGACTCGGAGGGTCGTCGCTGCCCTGCCCCGCGCCCTGGCAGCAGCATGCGACGCTGCTGGTGCGGCCCGAAGACATCGAGGTCGGCGCGCCCCCGCCCGGCGAGGCGCCCGGCTGGGGCCGCGCCACGGTCGAACGCCGCACCTTCCTCGGCGACCGCGTGCAGCTGCACCTGCGCCTGCAGGACCAGCCCGTGCTGGTGGCCGACGTGGGCCGCGACAACCCCTTCGGACCGGGCGACGCGGTGGGCCTGCGCATCCCGGCCGACCGCCTGATGACCTCGCAGGAAACCCGCGCATGACCACGACAACGAATCCCAACACCTTCCTGGTCCAGCTGACCGACCTGCACATCCGCGAGCCCGGCCGGCTGGCCTATGGCCGCATCGACACGGCGCCGTACCTCGCGCGCGCCGTGCAGTCGGTGCTCGCGCTGCGCCAGCCGCCCGACGCGGTGGTGATCACCGGCGACCTGACCGACTTCGGCCGCGCCGCCGAGTACGAGCACCTGGCCGCCCTGCTCGCGCCGCTGACGATACCCGTCTACCTGCTGCCCGGCAACCACGACGACCGCGACCAGCTGCGCCGCAGCTTTCCGGGCCACGCCTACCTGGGCACGGGCGCCGACACGCACGGCTTCGTGCAGTACTCAGTGCGCGTCGGCGCGCTGCGGCTGCTCACGCTCGACACCTGCGTGCCCGGCGCCAGCCACGGCACGCTGTGCGACAAACGCCTGGCCTGGCTCGAAGCCCAGCTCGACGCCTGTCGCCACGAGCCCGTGGTGGTCGCCATGCACCACCCACCCTTCGAGACGCTGATCGGCCACATGGACGAGATCGGCCTGCTCGAAGGCGCCGACGCGCTCGAGGCCCTGCTGCGCCGCTACACGAACGTCGAGCGCGTGATCTGCGGCCACCTGCACCGCGCCATCGACGTGCGCTTCGGCGGCACCATCGCCTCGACCTCGCCGGCGCAGGCCCACCAGGTCTGCCTCGACCTGGCGCCCGACGCCGCCTCGGCCTGGACGCTGGAGCCGCCCTCGTTCCGGGTGCATGCCTGGTCGTCGGCCGGGCGCCGGCTCGTCACCCACCTGGCGGCCTCCGGAAGCTTCGAAGGGCCTTATCCTTTCCACGACAACGGAGCCCTGATCGACTGAAGCGTCTACTTGTGGAAAATGGGGCTGAAACGAATCAAAACGAAAACAAGAGAAAGGTCAGACCCCGCCTTCCATGAAGCACCTTCTGAATCTGCTTGCGGCCGTCGCCCTGCTGGTGTGGGGCACGCACCTCGTGCGCACCGGCGTGCTGCGCGTCTTCGGCGCCAACCTGCGCAAGATCCTCGTGCAGAGCATGCGCAACCGCTTCACGGCCGCGCTCTCGGGCATCGGCGTCACGGCGCTCGTGCAGTCGAGCACGGCCACCTCGCTCATGACCTCCTCGTTCGTGGGGCAGGGCCTGGTCACGCTGCCGGCGGCGCTGGCGGTGATGCGGGGCGCCGACGTGGGCACGGCGCTGATCTCGGTGCTGTTCTCGGCCGACCTCTCGTGGCTCTCGCCGATGTTCATCTTCGTGGGGGTGGTGCTGTTCATCACGCGCTCGGCCACCGTGGCGGGCCGCGTGGGGCGGGTGCTGATCGGGCTGGGGCTGATGCTGCTGGCGCTGCAGCTGGTGGTCGCGGCCACCGAGCCGCTGTTCTCGTCGCCGGCCGTGCGGGCGCTGCTGGCGTCCATCACCAGCGATGTGCTGCTGGAGATCACGCTCGGTGCCGCACTCGCCATCGTGGCGTACTCGAGCCTGGCGGTGGTGCTGCTGGTGGCGGCCATGGCGAGCTCGAACGTGGTGCCGCTCGACGTGGCCCTGGGCCTGGTGCTCGGTGCCAACCTCGGCAGCGGCCTGCTGGCGGTGCTGACCACGGCGCGCTCGGCCGTGTCGGTGCGGCAGGTGACGGTGGGCAACCTGCTGTTCAAGGCGCTGGGCGTGGCGCTGGTCACGCCGTTCGTGGGGCTGTGGGTGCGCTACGTGCAGCCCCAGCTGCCGAACCAGACGCACGGCGTGGTGCTGTTCCACCTGGCGTTCAACATCGTGATCAGCGTCGGTTTCATCGGTCTCACGCAATGGGTCGCCAAGCTGGTGACGCGCATGCTGCCCGTGCCGCCGCAGCCCGTGGGCACAAGCCGGCCGCACCACCTCGATCCTTCGGCGCTGTCGACGCCTTCGCTCGCCATTTCGAACGCGGCGCGCGAGGCGCTGCACCAGGCGGACATCGTGGAGACCATGCTCATCGGCACGCTCGATGTGATCCGCAACAACGACCTGCGGCTGGCGCAGGAGCTGCGGCAACTCGATGACACGGTGGACGAGCTGTACTCGGCGATCAAGTACTACATGACGCGCATCTCGCGCGAGGCGCTGGGCGAAGAGGAAAGCCGGCGGTGGACGGACATCATCAGCTTCACGATCAACATGGAGCAGATCGGGGACATCATCGAGCGGGTGATCATCGATATCGAGGATAAGAAGATCAAGCCGCAGCGCAACTTCTCGGAAGCGGGGATGGCGGAGATCGTCGAGTTGCACCAGCGGCTGGTTGCCAATCTGCGGTTGAGCATGAGCGTGTTCTTGAACGGCAATGTTCGCGACGCACAGAAGCTGCTGGAAGAGAAGGCGCGGTTTCGGGATCTGGAGCGGGCCTATGCAACAACCCATCTGGATCGGTTGTCGGATCGGACTACTTTGAGCATCGAGACGAGTTCTCTGCACATTGATCTGATCAGTGATTTGAAGCGGATCAATTCGCATATCTGTTCTATTGCTTATCCGATTCTGGAGTCGGCGGGGGCGTTGGCGCCTAGCCGGCTGCGGGAGTCTCGGTTGGGGAAGATTGAGGGTTAGTCGTTTGGGGGGCTGAGGCCGGGTCTCGCCCCGGCGGGCGACTCACTTTCTTTGCTTCGCCAAAGAAAGTAAGCAAAGAAAGGCGACCCTGCTGTCTGCGTCCCTCCGCTTCGCTACGGGCAACCTGCGGTGCTCACGTTTCGCGGGGTCTCGCCCAAACTCGCTTCGCTCAAACAAGGGCGAGCCCTGATCCGCGAAACGCTGCGCTCCTCGGCGCATACAGAAGGGGTGGGGAACCTCACAGGCCTTTGCTTCGCTCGGCCTGGGGACGGTGGGGTGGTTTTGGCTATGGCCTCGTACCAGAAATCTCCTAAAAGGCCGGCAATGCTCGGGGCTTCGAAGGAGTTCGATATGACCATTGTTCTGCCGCAAAGCGCGGTCGCCGCGTCGCTCGGGGTGCAGCAGCTCGCCACGGCGTTCAGTCCGGCGTTTTCGCACCTGCGCATTCTTCGCAACCTCATCATCCCGATGCCCTCCGGTTGCGTGGTGCCCACGGCGCGCATCGACGCGGTGATCGTGTGCGAGACGGGGGTGTACCTGTTCGAGATCAAGGCCTGGCGCAATGCGTTCGTCTACCGCAAGAAGTCCGACGAGGCGCCGCCACGCTGGTTCCTGCGGTTGCATGGCTGCACGCGGGCGCGTGAAGTGAAAGACCCGGCCTGGCAGGGCGGGCGCAAGACGACGCAGCTGCGCAGTCTGCTGCCGGACGACCTGCGGCTGCAGTACTTCGTGCTGCTGCCGTGCGAAGGCGTGGAGCTGGAGGGCGTGATGCCGGCTGCGGTGATCACGCAGCAGGACCTGCCGTACATCGCGCGCCTGGTGCGCAACAACGGGCGCACGGCGCGCACGTACCCGCTGCTGGACGCGCAGGCGGTCGATCGCACGGTGCAGCGGCTGCTGGAGATCCAGGGCGACCTGTCGCTCGAAACGCATGCGCAGAACTGCCGCGAACGCATCGAACGGCCTGCGGTGGCGTGGCCGGCGGTGAACGCGATGGGGTTGCAGTAACGACTGCTCACCAACCGGCCCTGCGCGCGGGAGGGCGTCCCACATTCCTCCGACATTGGTGAAGACCATGCGGTGATGAAGATTCCTCCCAAGTCCCTCGCGGCCCTTGCCGCGCTGTGCCTCGCGATGGCGGCCTGCCCGGCGCAGGCCGCCGACCCGTTCACCGTGCAGGACATCCGCCTCGAAGGCCTGCAGCGCGTCGAAGCGGGCACGGTGTTCGCGACCCTCGGCCTCAAGGCCGGCGACACGTACAGCGACGACCGCGGCAGCGCAGCCATTCGCGCGCTGTTCGACCTCGGGCTGTTCAAGGACGTGCGCATCGACGTCAACGGCCATGTGCTCGTGGTCATCGTCGAAGAGCGCCCCACCGTGGCCGATGTCGACTTCGCGGGCACCAAGGAGTTCGACAAGGCAGCGCTGCAGAAGGCGCTGCGCGACATCGGGCTGGCCGAAGGCCGGCCGTACGACAAGGCGCTAGCCGACCGCGCGGAGCAGGAGCTCAAGCGCCAGTACATCGGCCGCAGCCTCTACAACGCACAGGTGGTCACCACCGTGACGCCACTGGAGCGCAACCGCGTCAACCTCACGTTCAGCGTGACCGAGGGCGAGCCGGCGCGCATCACGCGGGTGCGCGTGGTCGGGCAGCAAGCCTTCGACGAACGCACGTTGCTCAACCTGTTCGACCAGGACAACGGCGGCTGGCTGGCGTGGTACACGAAGTCGAACCAGTACGCGCGCAGCAAGTTCGACGCCGACCTGGAAACGCTGCGCGCGTTCTATCTGACGCGCGGGTACCTCGAGTTCCGCATCGAGTCGACGCAGGTCGCGATCTCGCCCGACCGGCAGACGCTGGAGCTCACGGTGAACATCAGCGAGGGCGAGAAGTTCGCCGTGGCGGGCGTGAAGCTGGCGGGCAACTACCTGGGGCGCGAGGACGAGTTCAAGTCGCTCGTCACCGTGCGCCCCGGCGCGCCCTACAACGGCGAAGACGTGGCGGCCACCGCCAAGGCCTTTGCCGACCACTTCGGCACCTTCGGTTATGCCTTTGCGCGCGTGAAGGCGGAGCCCGAGATCGACCGGGCCCAACGCCGCGTCGTGATGGTGCTGAACGCCGAGCCCGGGCGGCGCGCCTATGTGCGGCGGCTGAACATCGGTGGCAATGCGCGCACGCGCGACGAGGTGATCCGGCGCGAGTTCCGCCAGTACGAAGGCGCCTGGTACGACGGCACGAAGATCAGGCTCTCGCGCGACCGCGTCGACCGCCTGGGCTTCTTCACCGAGGTGAACGTCGAGACCGCCGAAGTGCCCGGCAGCAACGACCAGGTCGACCTGAACGTCACCGTGGCCGAGAAGCCCACGGGCTCGCTGCAACTCGGCGCGGGCTACTCGTCGACCGACAAGATCTCGCTGAGCTTCGGCATCACGCAGGAGAACGTGTTCGGCTCGGGCAACTACCTGGGGCTGCAGGTCAACACCAGCTCGTACAACCGCTCGGTGTCGCTCACGGCCACCGACCCGTACTTCACGAAGGACGGCATCTCGCGCACCTTCAACCTGTTCCACACCACCACGCGGCCCTACTACGAGGCCGACGGCAACTACAAGCTCGCGAGCGACGGCGGCTCGGTGCGCTTCGGGCTGCCGGTGAACGAGCTGGACACGGTGTACCTGGGCATCGGCGTCGAACGTTATTCGTTCACGCCGGGCACCAACGGTTCGTACACGCTGGTCAACGGCTCGTATGTCTACACGGCCACGCCGCAGGCCTACCTCGACTACTTCCAGTGCACCGGCACCGCGCCGAGCGTGGTGTGCGCGGGCAGGAACGTGGTGGGCATCCCGGCCACCGTGGGCTGGTCGCGCGACGACCGCGACAGCGCGCTGGTGCCCACGCGCGGGCGCCTGCAAAGCGCCAACCTCGAGCTGGGCGTGGGCAGCGAACTGCGCTACCTGAAAACCAACTACCAGTACCAGCAGTACGTGCCGCTGTCCAGGCAGTACACGCTGGCCTTCAACGGCCAGCTCGGCTATGCGAAGGCGCTGGGCGGCAGCAGCTTCCCGATCTTCAAGAACTTCTATGCGGGTGGGCTGGGCTCGATCCGCGGCTTCGAGCAGAACTCGCTGGGCCCGACCGACGCAGTCACCGGTGGTTCGCTGGGCGGCACGCGCAAGGCGATCTTCAACATGGAGCTGACCACGCCCTTCCCCGGCGCGGGCAACGACAAGTCGCTGCGGCTTTACACCTTCTTCGACGCGGGCAACGTGTTCGCCGAACGCACGGCCAGCATGACCGACGCGCAGTGGAAGGCGCAGAACCGCCTGCGCGCCTCGGCCGGCCTGGGCATCAGCTGGATCTCGCCGCTGGGGCCGCTGCGCCTGGCGTACGCGGTGCCGATCGTCTACCAGAAGGAGGACACGGCCAACGGCATCGCGGCCGACCGCACGCAGCGCTTCCAGTTCCAGATCGGCACGTCCTTCTGAACCGGCCCGCACGCGCCATGAGCCGCATCCTGCTGGTGGAAGACGGACGCGAGATCGCGTCGCTGCTGCTGGGCCCGCTGCAACGCGCGGGCCACGAGGTGGAGCAGTTGGGCGATGGCGCCGCCGCGCTCGAGCGCATCCTGCACGCGCCGCCGGCGCTCACGCTGCTCGACGTGGTGCTGCCGCGCATCGACGGGCTGCAGGTGATCGCGCAGGTGCGCGCGCGCAGCGACCACCCGATCATCGTGCTGACGGCGCGCGCGCACGAGGCCGACCGGCTGCGCGGCTTCGACCTGGGCGCCGACGACTATGTCTGCAAGCCCTTCTCGCCGCGCGAGGTGGTGGCGCGCGTGCACACGGTGCTGCGCCGGCGTGCGCCGCTCGACCCGGACGTGGGCATGGCCTCGCCGGCCGTGGCCTTCGACAGCGCGCTGGGCCATGCCTGGCTGGAGGGCCGGGCCCTGGCGCTCACGCGCCGCGAGCTGCTGTTGCTGCGTGCGCTGTCGCGCGAACCGGGGCGTGTGTTCACGCGCGCCAGGCTGCTCGAAGCGGCGTTTCCCGAGGCGCTCGACGTGAACGAGCGCGCGGTGGACGGGCACATCAAGAACCTGCGGCGCAAGCTCGCGGCCGTGTCGCCCTCGCACGGCTGGATCCGTTCGGTCTACGGCGTGGGGTTCAGCTTCGCGCAGCGGCCGGACTGAGGGCCGGCCCGGCCTTGCATGCGCCGTGGCCGCGCGGCCCGCGGCCTTCGCTGGCCCTTTGCATGATCGGCGCCAGCGTCAACAGGCTAGCGTGGCGCACGGCCGCCTGCCGTGCCTCCGCGCAGGCGCCGCGTGCCGCGACGCCGATGCCCAGCGCCAGGCTGCACAAGGCCAGGCCGCCCGCGCAGGCGTGGGCCAGCGCGCGCGGCGTGACCCGCCCATCGGCGGGCGCAACGAACGGGAGCGGCATGCGCAACACCGCTCAGCCTTCCGTGCGCGGCGGCACCAGCGCGCGGATGCGGGCGAGGCCCTCGGGCGTGCGCGGCCGCATCGGCCGCACGCCGCCCACTGGTGCCGGCCCTGTGCGGGGCTGCGGCGGGCGCTCGGTCACCGGGCGCGCGGCGGGGTCGACCACCAGCGTGAGCAGCGCGACATAGCGCCGGCCCTCCTCGCGCACCGCGCCCAGCACCGTGTCGCCGGCCCGCAGCGCGATGCCGTCGGCGCTGTTGAGCGTGTCGCGCAGCCGCGCGCGCTGGTAGCTGGAGACCTGCGTGTAGAGGAACTCGCTGAGCGCATCGGGCAAGAAGAACTGCGTCGTGAGCACGGCGCGCTCGCGGTGGTGCACCTTGACGTGGATGTGCGTGGTGCGCCCCGCGTACCAGCCCGGGTATAGCGTGGCGAACACGGCCTGGCCGTCGCGGTCGGTGCGCTGGCTGCCGCGCAGGAAGGCCTGGCCCTCGAAGCCGCGCGTGCGGTCGTCGCCCTGCCCGCCGAAGCCCGAGTAGTTGCCCTGCGCATCGCAGTGCCACAGGTCGGTGCGCAGGCCGCGCAGCGGGCGCCCGGCGGCATCGAGCACGCGCAGGCGCACATCGAGCGGCACGCCCTCGCGGCCGTCGGTCAGGTCGGTGCGGAAGTTCGCGAGGTCCAGGTAGTACGGGCCCTCGGTGGTCTGGGCGGTCAGCGGGAGCTTCTGCGCCGCGGCGGCCACGGGTGCAGACGCGGCCAGGCCGGCCGTACCCATCGCGGCCAGCAGGCCCCGGCGCCCGATCGCTTCACCGGCCATGAGCAGCCTCCTGCTTTCTGGCAGGCGCTTGCGCGCCCGAGGCCCGCGCCTCGGCCCAGACCACGAGCAGCGTCCACACATGCGCGACGCCCCAGAACAGCGCCGCCAGCAGGAACAGCAGCAGGTCGATGTCGGTGTCGCCCGGGGGCGTGGACGGCGGCGCGGCGTGCCCCGGCGGGGCCCAGGCGAGCGCGGCGGCGGCCAGTGCGCGGAAGGCGGAGGTGGGAGGGGCGCGGTGCGTGTCCGGTGTCATGCCGGGTATCGTGCGATCCGAATCGGGAGAAATGTGGGAGAGGCACGCAAGGACGCGTCTCCCAGATTCCTCCCCAATCGGGTGCCATGATCCGCGGCTTGCCCATGCCATCCCCGCCCCCGAAACGCATGCCGCAGAATGCGGCCATGCCCCCGCCGCCGAGCCCATGCCGCGCCTGACCCTCTCCCGCAAGATCTTCCTGGCCCTGGCCGCCCTGCTGATCGTGCTGCTGCTGAGCTTCGTGGGCTTTTCGATCGTCGCACTGCAGCGGGGCCTGGGCGCCTACGTGGCCGAGATCGAGATCCGCCGCATGGACTGGCTCTCGCAGCTCCTGCTGAAGCACTACACCGCCAACGGCGACTGGAAGAAACTGCGCGACAACGACGACGCCTGGCACCGCCTGCAGCTGGGCCAGTCGGCCATGGTGATCGACGGCGCCGCCGCGCCCGACGACCGGCGGCTGCCGCCCTGGTACGAGCGCCGTGCGCCCGGCACACAGGGCGACGGCGCGCCGCAGGCAGAACCGTCCAGCGGGCTCTCGCCCACCGCCTCGTCCCCGCCGCCGCAGCTCGACCTGCTGCCCCGGCGCTTCCTGATGCCGCCCCCAGGCTTCTTCCCCGGCCTGGCCGGCCCGCCCGACTCGATCTTCCGCCGCCTCGCCGTGCTCGATGCCCACGGCGCGCTCGTGGTCGGCGCGACCATCGACCCGGAGAACGCCGCGCGCCGGCCGATCCGCCACGGGCGCACCGTCGTCGGCTACCTCGCGCTCGCGCCGATGCAGGGCCTGGAGAGCGAGGCCGACCGCGCCTTTCTCGCGCGGCAGTCCGGCGTGATCGCGCTCACCGGGCTGTGCGGCCTGGCCTTCGCACTCGTGCTGTCGTGGCTGCTGGCGCGCCGCTGGTTCCAGCCGATCGACGCGCTCACGCAGGCCGCACAGGACGTGGCGCGCGGGCGGCTCTCGACGCGCGTCGCGGTCCACGGCTCGGACGAGCTCGCGCTGCTGGGCAAGACCTTCAACGACATGGCGCAACGCCTGGACACGGCCGAGGCCTTGCGCCGCGCCTGGCTGGCCGACGCGGCGCACGAGCTGCGCACGCCGCTGGCGGCCATGCGCGCGGAGATCGAAGCGCTGCAGGACGGCGTGCGCAGCTTCGACGAACGCACCGCGCTGCGCATGCACCGGCAGGTGATCCGCCTCGGCCAGCTGGTCGACGACCTGCGCAGCAGCATGCGCGAGCCCCAGAGCGACCTGCTGAAGGCGCCGGTGTACCCGCTGTCGCGGCTGAAGGAGGCGCTCGACCACACGCGCGACCGCTTCGCGCAGCGCGGCATCGCGCTCGACCGCGACGCCCTCGACCGCATCGCCGCCTCGGCCCAGCCGGTGATCGACGGCGACGCGCACCGGCTGCACCAGGTCTTCATGAACCTGCTGGAGAACACGCTGGCCTACACCGATGCCGGCGGCCAGCTGCGCATCGGCGTGAGCGTCGAAGGCGCATGGACCGGCAATTGCCTCACGCTGGTGTTCGACGACAGCGCGCCCGGCGTGCCCGAGGAAGAGATTCCGCGCCTCTTCGACCGCCTGTTCCGCGGCGAGACCTCGCGCAGCCGCGCGCTGGGCGGCTCGGGCCTGGGCCTGTCGATCTGCCGCGCGACCCTCGAGGCGCACGGCGGCAGCATCGAGGCGGCGCCTTCGCCGCTGGGCGGCCTGCGCATGACGATCACCCTTCCGCTGGCGGCTTCCGCATGACACGCATCGTGATCGTCGAGGACGAACTCGACATCGCCTCGGTGGTGCAGGACTACCTGCGCCACGCCGGCTACGACACCGAGCACTTTGCCGACGGGCAGAGCGCGCTCGAGCGCATCGTCGCCGCACCGCCCGACCTGACGCTGCTCGACATCATGCTGCCGCGCCTCGATGGCATCGAGGTGCTGCGCCGCGCGCGGGAGCACACGGCGCATCCGATCATCATGCTCACCGCGCGCATCGAGGAGGTCGACCGCCTGCTCGGCCTGGAGCTGGGCGCCGACGACTACGTGTGCAAGCCCTTCTCGCCGCGCGAGCTGGTAGCACGCGTGCGCGCCGTGCTGCGCCGCACCGCGCCGTCGCCGGCCGTGGCGGCGCAGGCCGCGCCGGGCGACGCATCGGGCCTCGTGCTCGACGACGTGCACTGGCGCGCCTCGCTCGACGGCACGCCGCTGAACCTCACGCGGCGCGAGTTCGGGCTGCTGCAGGTGCTGTCGCGGCACCCGGGCCGCATCTTCTCGCGCGCCCGACTGCTGGAGCTGGCCTACGACGACACGGTGGACGTGACCGAGCGCGCCATCGACAGCCACGTGAAGAACCTGCGCCGCAAGCTCGGCGCGGTGACGCCCGCGCACGACTGGATACGGTCGGTGTATGGCGTCGGCTTTGCGTGGGAAGCGCCGCCGCCGGCCTGAGCGGCCAGGCTAGTTCTGTCGAGGGGCTGCCGCGCGAATTTGCGTCGCCGTCTTCGCCCAGGTCTTCTCCAGCATCCGGGAAAGATAGGACGCCGACTCCCAGCCGACCTGCAGCGCGATGGACAGCACCGAGTCCCGCGTGGTCTGCAACAGGTACACGGCCCGTTCGATGCGCTGGCGCTGCAGGAACTCCAGCGGCGAGATGCCGTGCTTCGCGCGAAAGATCCGCTCCACCTGCCGGCGCGACAGCCGGTGCTGCTGGGCGAAGGCGTCGAGCGACAGGGGCTGCGCCAGATCGCGCAGCATCGTTTCGGCCAGCAGCTCGGCCACCCACAACGCCGGCGAAGCGTCGCCCTCCGACAACGGGTTGGCGCTCAGGCGCGCGGCCTCCATCACGAGCGCGCCGCACAGCACGTAGTTCTCGCTGTCGCCCGCGCGGGTCGATTCGAACATCCGCTGCGACAGGGCGCCCAGCGCGGTGCTGCCCGCGCGCATGCCTTGCGGGGGCCGCACGACGCCCTGCGCCTGCAAGGCCGTGGCCCACAGCGCCGGATCGACGTAGACCGCGACATGGCTCTGGCCCGCGGTGAGCGTGGTCGTCGAATGCGCGCTGCCCGCCGCGAACCAGACGAAGTGGCCGGGCCCGAGGCGCTGCGCCTCGCCCTGCGCATCGCCCACGCTGAAGCGGCCTGCGATGGGCACGAACAGCATGTCGCAATCGTGCACGTGCGCGTCGGTGGCGTAGTGGTCGCGGGTGTTGGCGACCATCGTCGCCTGGTGAGACAGCCGTTCGACGAACAGCGATTGGCGGGGCGGCGGGTGGCTGGAAGTCAGTGGCATGGCCGTTCCTTGTCGCATTCGAAGCCGCGCATGTCGCAATCGGGCGCACGCGTTGGCGCGCGCTCCACAGAATCGGAAGGACCACTCCTGCAAGAAGACCCCATGACTACTCAACCTCTGCGCCGCGCGCTCCTGGGCCTGGCCGCCGCCGGTGCCCTGTACGGGCCGACCGCCTCGTGGCCGGCCTCCGATCCGGCCTACCCGGTGAAGCCGATCACCATCATCGTACCCTTCCCCGCCGGCGGCGGAACGGACGTGATCTTCCGTTCGGTGCAGCTGCGGCTGCAGGCTGCGCTCGGTGTGTCGGTGATCATCGACAACCGCTCGGGCGCGGGCGGCACCGTGGGCACGGGCTTCGGCGCGAAGGCGAACCCCGACGGCTACACGCTGGTGGCCAGTACCACGACCACCATCGCCTCGGCCGATGCGGTGTACCCCAAGCTCCCGTACGACCCCCTCAAGGACCTGGTGCCGATCGGCACCATCGGCACCACGCCTTTCGTGCTGGTGGTCACGCCCGCGCTGGCGGCGCGCACGGTGAAGGACTTCGTCGGCTACGCCAAGGCCAACCCGCAGGCGCTCAACTACGGCAGCATCGGCAACGGCAGCCTGAGCCACCTGGCGGGCGAACTCTTCAAGCAGCGCACCGGCATCGAGATGACGCATGTGCCCTACCGCGGTGCCGCACCCGCGCAGGCCGACCTGATGGCAGGCCAGATCCAGGCGCTGTTCGACAACCCGCCCGCGTTGCTGGCGCAGGTGCGCGGCGGCCGCATGCGGGCGCTGGCCATCAGTGAACCGTCGGCGGGTTTTTCCGACCTGCCGACCTTCGAGGCGGCCGGCATCAAGGACTTCAAGCCGCAGCTCTGGTACGGCCTGATGGCGCCGGCCGCCACGCCGCAGCCGGTGGTGCAGCGCCTGCGTGCCGCGCTCGACACCGCGATGAAAGACCCGGCCCTGCGCACCGACATGCTGGCCAAGGGCGTGACGCCGTGGAGCGTGCGGCCCGAGGTGTTCGAGGAACAGATCCGCGGCGACATCAAGCTCTGGGGCGGCATCGCGCGCTCGGTCAACGCGAGGGCTGATTGACGATGGCTGCGATTTTTTCTGCGCCCGGTTGCCGGAACATCCGCGTGTTCGTCGGCCCCGATCCATCCGTCGGCGGCAACCCCGCGCCCGTCTGGCTCGATGCCGACGCGCTCTCCACCGCACAGATGCAGGAGCACACCCGGCTCAGCGGCCATGAGTCCGTCTTCGTGCTGAAGCCGACCACACCGGCGCACCGGCTGCGCATGCGTTACTTCGTGCCCAAGCACGAGATGGAAATGTGCGGCCACGCCACGGTCGGCGCGCTGTGGCTGCTGCACCGGCGCGGCGAATGGGACGGTGCGCCCGTCGCGATCGAAACGCTCAGTGGCACCGTGACGGGCCGGCGCGTCGATGGCACGGTGCAGATCAGCCAGCCGCGCGCCACGGTGGAAGAGGTGACGCAGCGGCAGCTGGTCGAAGACATCGCGCAATGCCTTGGCATCGAAGTCGGACAGATCGTGGGGCCGGTACTCAACGCCGCCACCAGCCGGGTCAAGACGCTGGTTCGCCTGGCCGACACCGCGCAGTTGCACGCATTGCGCGTGGACTTCGCGCGGGTCGAATCGCTGTGCGAACGCCTCGGGTCCACCGGGCTGTATCCCTATGCGATGTCACGGGACGAGACCGACACGGTCAGCGCACGGCAATTTCCCAAATCTTCCGGCTACCCGGAAGACGCCGCCACGGGCATCGCCGCCGCCGCGCTGGCCTGGGGCCTGCGCCACCTTGGGCTGGTCGGCCACGAGGCGCTTTCAGTAACCGTGCGGCAGGGAGAAGCAATGGGTTCGCCCTCCGCGATCCACGTGGGATTGCCATGGGATGCGAACACGCAGGAAGGGTGCTGGGTCGGCGGCGAGGCCTGCGATGCGCAACCCGAAGATTTCTTGCTCGACCAGCTGTGCCCACCTGAAGTGGTGCGGGCCAAGCCATCGGGTACTTACGCCACATTCGCGCAAGTGGGAAACCTGCTGCATTCGAGCGGCGTGGTGGCGCGCGAGAACGGCCAGGTGATCACAGGCCGGCTCGACGGCCCCGACGATGTGCCGCGCGGCCAGCGAGCCGCAGTGGCTGCTGTCAGCGCCCTGCTGCGCGCGGCACAGGACGAGCTCGGCAGCCTCTCGCGCGTCGTTCGCGTCGTGGCACTGAACGGCTACCTCCAGGCTTACGGCGACTTCAAGGACCACGCCCAGGTGATGGACGCGGCCTCGGCGGCGCTTCAACGGATCTTCCCCGATGCCCCACTGCCGGTTCGCACCACCGTGGGCGTCGCGTCGCTGCCTCGCGGCGGCGTGGTCGAGGTGTCGATGGTGCTCGAGACGCGCGACTAGGCCCGCTCCTTCCCGGCTTTTTCCACGGGAGGCAGCGCAGCGTGCCCGCTCGTCACCACCGCCGAGGTGGCGGGCCGCTTCAGCCCCAGCGCGCCTTCGAGCATCCGCAGAATGGTCTCGCGGGCCAGGTCGAAATCCGCCGGCTCCAGCGCCTGCTTGCCGAGCAGCATGCGCATCTGCCAGGCGAAGTCGGCGTAGGTCTGCGTCATGGCCCACAGCGTGAACAGCAGGTGCGGCACGGGCAGCGGCGCCACGTCGCCGTTCGCCATCCAGCGGTTCAGCACGGCCGCTTCGGCGCGGAAGGCCGGTACCAGCTTGGCCTCGATGTCGTCGGCGCATTGCGGCGCCTGCGAAATGATTTCCTGCGCGAACAGCCGCGAGCCCGAAGGGTGGTCGTACGAGAACTGCAGCTTCTGCGTGACGTAGCGCTCCAGCGCGGCATGCGGGTCGAGGTCGGCGTCGGCCAGGCTGTTGAGGTTCGACAGCCACGAATCGAGCACGTCGTTGAACACGCGGCTGTACAGCGCCTTCTTCGAGGGGAAGTAGTACAGCAGGCTCTGCTTGGAGATGCCCGCGTCGGCCGCGATGTCGTCGACCGACACGCCGCCGTAGCCGTGCAGCGCGAATCGCTCCTGCGCCACCGCGAGGATGGCGCTCTCGAGGTTCTGGCGGCGGGCCTGGCGCTTCACGGCGGGAGGACGCGCCGCAGTTCGCAGGGGTGGCGCAGCGCTCATGGGTTCTTCATCCGCGCCAGGAAGCGCACCAGTCGCTCGTCGCCGCAGTGCGCGACGTTGAAGCGATACCAGGCAAAGGGCTGCGGCATGTCGCCGAAATCGGTCGCGGCCGCGAGCGGCAGGCCCTGCTTGCGCGCCTCCTGCAGCACCGCATCGCTCGATGGACGAGGCTCGCAGCCGGGCGGCCAGCCTGCGCAGAGAAAGGGACCGCCATCGGGCACGCACAGCGCCTGCAGGCCCGCGCCTGTCAGCAACGACAGCGTGCGCTCGCCGGCGATCTTCAGCGCGGTGTTGAGCTTCTGCAGGAAGCGCGGATAGCCGGCATCGGCCAGCACCTCGCAGGCGACGCGCTCCTCGAACTCGCTCGGCCCGAGCGTGGTGTGCAGGCAGCGCAAGGCCGCATCGTCGACCCAATGCTGCGGCAGCAGCACATGTGCAAGCCGCAGCTTGGCCGAGAGCGTGGTCGACACGCCACCGACCTGCGCCACGCGCTGCAGCCCGTCCATCGCGGCAAGGCTGGGCGCCTGCAGCGGCGAGAGCCCGCGCCAGGTGTCGAGCTCGATCACGCGCAGGTCGTGCCGCTCGGCCGCCTGCAGCGCCTGGTGCGCGCCCTGCGGGCTCATGCACACGCCCAGGGGATTGGAAACTGCCGTCGACAGGAACAGCAGGCGCTGGCGGCTTGCCGCAGGCAACAGCACGGCATGGCCGTCGAGCGCGGCGATGTCGAGGCAGCCGCCGCGCCGTGGCACTTCGAGCATGCGACGGCCCAGCGTGCGGATCAGGCTGCGCAGCTGGCGCGGTGCGGGCGACTCGACCAGCACCGCGTCGCCGGGCTCGGTCCAGGCCTGCAGCAGGCACATCGTGGCGCCGAGGCTGCCCGCTGCCGTCATGACCTGCTGCGGGCCCAGTGCGGGCAATTCGACGCGATGGCGCGCGGCGATCAGTTCGCGCAGGCGCGGCAGGCCGAAACCATGTCGCGTGCCGCTGTCCCATTCGGGGGCCGAGCGGGCCACGCGGCGCATGGCTTCGCGCACCAGGTCGTCGCCCCGGTATTCGGGGGGTGGCGGGCGGTCGTGGGCCGTGGCGGTGTCGGTCATGCGCGGCGCCGCATCGGCGTCGTCGGTTGCCACGCGCGAAGGCCGGTGCAGCACGTAGTAGCCGCTGCCCGGCCGCGAGGCCAGCACCGAGCGCGCGCGCAAGGCGCTGTACGACTCGGTGACGGTGAAGGTGCTGATGCCCAGCTTGCCGGCCAGCGCGCGCACCGAAGGCATCTTGGTGCCTGGCGCCAGGCGCCCGTCAATGACGCGCAATTCGACGCCCACCACGAGGCGCTGCGCCAGCCCGAGGCCGGGCGCGGCTTCGTCCATGTCGCCCATCAGGCCCTGCATCCAACCGGCACCGGCGGGCGCCGGCTGGCGCAGCGCCGACGCGTTGCTTGAACTCTGCATCACCGGGTCTCCTTGAGAAACGCATGCGGCCTGTCTGGACAGGGTTTGCCCTGGGCAACTGTGCTGGGGAGTGCACCAAACAGCATGGTCGGCAGCGGCAAACACTTTCTCGTGCGCCGCGCCAACTGTGTATGGGCGGCACCCCTCGTTTGCTGAATCATCGCGACATTCGACCACTTGGTCAAACTTCATGAGGGCTCGATCTCTCATGTCGCACACGGTTACCCCACCACGACCTGGAGCTTGAAAGCCCATGAGCAGCACGATGAATCCCGTCGCGCCCAGCGCGCACATTGCCTCCGATGTGCGCGCCGGCCGTCTCGACCCCGCGCAGTACGCCAAGAACTTCTGCGACGCCCACCCGCCGCTGAACGTGGTGCAGGCCAACATCGAGGCCGAGCGCTGCTACTACTGCTTCGACGCGCCCTGCCAGACGGCCTGCCCCACGGGCATCGACATCCCGACCTTCATCCGCCGCATTGCCGACGGCAACCTGCGCGGCGCCGCGCGCACCATCCTCGAAGAGAACCCGCTGGGCGGCATGTGCGCCCGCGTGTGCCCGACCGAGGTGCTGTGCGAGCAGGCCTGCGTGCGCAACAGCAACGAGAGCAAGCCGGTGGAGATCGGCCTGCTGCAGCGCCATGCGACCGATGCCTTCTTCGACGCGCCCGGCGCGCCGCTGTTCGTGCGCGCGGCCGACACGGGCAAGCGCATTGCCGTCGTCGGCGCGGGCCCGGCCGGCCTGGCCTGCGCGCACCGCCTCGCGGTGCTGGGCCACCAGGTGACGCTGTTCGACGCGCGCCCCAAGCTCGGCGGCCTGAACGAATACGGCCTCGCCAGCTACAAGACGGTGAACGACTTCGCGCAACGCGAGATCGAGTGGCTGCTGTCGGTCGGCGGCATCGAGGTGCGCAACAACCAGGCACTGGGCCGCGAGCTGCACCTGGATGCGCTCGCCGCCGACTACGACGCGGTGTTCCTGGGCCTGGGCCTGGCCGGCGTGAACACGCTGGGCCTGGGCGAGCAGACCGGCGTGCGCGATGCAGTGGACTTCATTGCCGAGCTGCGTCAGGCCGCGTCGCCGGCCGACGTGGCCATCGGCCGCCACGTGGTGGTGATCGGCGGCGGCATGACCGCGGTGGACGCGGCCGTGCAGTCGCGCAAGCTCGGCGCGGAAGACGTGAGCATCGTCTACCGGCGCGGCGCGGAAGCCATGGGCGCCTCGGTCGACGAGCAGAGCTGGGCCAAGGAGAACGGCGTGCGCATCATCCACTGGGCCGCGCCCAAGGCCTTGCGCGCCAAGGGCGGCGTGCTGCGCGGCATCGACTTCGCGCGCACCGCGCTGGTCGACGGCAAGCTGGCCGAAACGGGTGAAGCCCTCGCGCTGCAGGCCGACATGGTGCTGTGCGCCATCGGCCAGAGCTTTGTCGCGACCGCGCTGGAAGACAGCGGCGTGCAGCTGCAGGGCGGGCGCATCAGTACCGATGCGGAATGCCGCAGCTCGCTCCCGAAGGTCTGGGCCGGCGGCGACGCGCGCTTCGGCGGGCGCGACCTCACGGTCGAGGCGGTGGAAGACGGCAAGCAGGCCGCGCTGTCCATCGACCGCCACCTGCGCGCGGCCTGACGCGACCGCACCGATCCTCCTTTCCTCTCATTCCATCCGTGCGCGCCTTGCCGCGACAGGAGCAATTCACATGGCAGACCTGAGCATCGACTTCGTGGGCATCCGCAGCCCCAACCCCTTCTGGCTGGCCTCGGCACCGCCGACCGACAAGGAGATCAACGTGGTCCGCGCCTTCGAGGCCGGCTGGGGCGGCGTGGTCTGGAAGACCGTGGGCGAAGACCCGAACGTGGTCAACGTGCACGGCCCGCGCTATGCCGTGTCCTATGCGGCCGACCGCCGCGTGACGGGCTTCAACAACATCGAGCTGATTTCCGACCGGCCGCTGCGCACCAACCTCGAAGAGATGACGCGCGTGAAGCGCAACTGGCCCGACCGCGCGCTGGTGGCGTCGATCATGGTGCCGTGCACCGAAGAGTCCTGGAAGAACATCCTGCCCATGGTCGAGGACACCGGCTGCGACGGGATCGAGCTGAACTTCGGCTGCCCGCACGGCATGAGCGAGCGCGGCATGGGCGCGGCCGTGGGCCAGGTGCCCGAGTACATCCAGATGGTGGCCGAGTGGTGCAAACACTACTCGAAGCTGCCGGTGATCGTGAAGCTCACGCCCAACGTGGCCGACATCCGGCCCGCTGCACGTGCGGCCAAGAAGGGCGGCGCCGATGCGGTGAGCCTCATCAACACCATCAACTCGATCATGGGCGTCGACCTGGACGCGATGGCGATGTTCCCGCACACCGACGGCAAGGGCTCGCACGGCGGCTACTGCGGCCCCGGCGCCAAGCCGATCGCGCTGCACATGGTGGCCGAGATCGCGCGCGACCCGCAGACCGCCGGCCTGCCCATCTCGGGCATCGGCGGCGTCTCGACCTGGCGCGATGCGGCCGAGTTCATCGCGCTGGGCAGCGGCTCGGTGCAGGTGTGCACTGCTGCCATGGTCTACGGCTTCAAGATCGTGCAGGACCTGTGCGACGGCCTGTCGAACTTCATGGACCAGAAGGGCTACGCCAACCTCGAGCAGATGCGCGGCCGTGCGGTCGGCAGCATCACCGACTGGCAGCAGCTGAACCTGAACCACGTCGACAAGGCGGTGATTCACCAGGACCTGTGCATCCAGTGCGGCCGTTGCCACGTGGTGTGCGAAGACACCTCGCACCAGGCCATCAGCGCCACGAAAGACGGCATGCGCTTCTTCGAAGTGAAGGAAGAAGAGTGCGTCGGCTGCAACCTGTGCGTGTCGATCTGCCCGGTGCCCGGCGCGCTGTCGATGCGCACGCTGAAGGCCGGTGAGACGGACGCGCGCACCGGCCACCCGGTGGTCGGCCACTACGCCAACTGGACCACGCACCCCAACAACCCGATGCGCACCGGCAGCCCCGCCTGAACGGGATATCGAACAAGCGAGTGAGTGAGTGAGCAAATGAATGACCAAGCCCGGCGCAGACCGGGCGGCGGCGGGAGGGGAACGACCACACGGCCAGACGCACGACACACGTGCAGGAGAAAACCCACATGACGACCCCACAGCACGGCGGCGCACCCGCCGCAAACCTCTGGAACGAGGACCTGGCGCCCACCACGCTGGCGCAGCGAACGTGGCGCTGGTACCACTTCGCCGCACTCTGGGTGGGCATGGTGATGTGCATCCCCGCCTACATGCTGGCGGCCAGCCTCATCGAAGGCGGCATGTCGTGGGGGCAGGCGGTGCTGACCGTATTCCTCGGCAACGCCATCGTGCTGGTGCCGATGCTGCTCATCGGCCACGCGGGCGCGAAGTACGGCATTCCGTATGCGGTGATGGCGCGCGCCTCGTTCGGCACGCGCGGGGCGCGGCTCCCCGCCTTGCTGCGCGCCATCGTGGCCTGCGGCTGGTACGGCATCCAGACCTGGTTCGGCGGCCAGATGATCTACACGCTGGTCGGCGTGCTCATGGGCCAGCCGCTGGGCGGCGACAAGCTGCCGATGCTCGGCATCAACGGCGCGCAGCTGGTGTGCTTCCTGATCTTCTGGGCCATCCAGCTGTACTTCGTGGTGCACGGCATCGAGTCGATCCGCCGGCTCGAAACCTACACCGCCCCGCTGAAGATCATCGTATGCATCGCCCTGCTCTACTGGGCCGTGCAGCGCGCGGGCGGCCTGGGCCCGATCTTCGACCAGCCTTCGCAGTTCGAGGCCGGCGGCAAGAAGGCCGGCATGTTCTGGGCCGTGTTCTGGCCGTCGCTCACGGCCATGGTCGGCTTCTGGGCCACGCTGGCGCTGAACATCCCCGACTTCACGCGCTTCTCGCGCTCGCAGCGCGACCAGGTGGTGGGCCAGGTGATCGGCCTGCCCGCACCCATGGGCCTGCTCGCGATGATGGCCGTGATGGTCACCTCGGCCACGGTGGTCATCTACGGCAAGGCGCTGTGGGACCCGGTGGACCTGGCCAGCCGCATGACCGGCGCCGCGGTGCTGCTCGCGCTCATCATCCTGCTGATCGACACCGTGAGCGTGAACCTGGCGGCCAACCTCGTGGGCCCGGCCTACGACTTCTCTGCCCTCAACCCGAAGAAGATCTCGTACCGCACGGGCGGCTACATCACGGCCGGCATCGCCATCGTGATGATGCCGTGGAAGGTGTTGGAGACCACGCAGGGCTACATCTTCACCTGGCTCATCGGCTACTCGGCGCTGCTGGGGCCGGTGGCCGGCATCCTGATTGCCGACTACTACCTCATCCGCCGCAAGGAGCTGGACGTCGATGCGCTCTACCGCGAGAACGGCGCGTACAGCTACGGCAATGGCTGGAACATGGCGGCCGTCATCGCCTTCGTCGTCGGCGTGCTGCCCAACATCCCGGGCTTTCTGAACGCGGCCTTTCCGTCGGTCGTGCCGACGATGCCCGAGTTCTTCAAGACGGTCTACACCTACGCCTGGTTCGTCGGCGTGGTGCTGTCGGCCGTGGTCTACATGGGGCTGATGAAGGCGCGCGCGCCGCAGCTTCAGGGCCTGGCCCCACCCCTCAAGAACCCCAGCTGAAGCAAGAAAGAAAAGGAACCCACGCCATGACCGTTCTCATTCGCGGTGGCACGGTGGTCAACGCCGATGCCGAGCACCGTGCCGACGTGCTCTGCCAGGGGGACAAGATCCTCCAGGTCGGCACCGACCTGCAGGTGCCGGCGGGCGCCGAAGTCGTCGACGCCGGCGGCGCCTACGTCATGCCCGGCGGCATCGACCCGCACACCCACATGCAGCTGCCCTTCATGGGCACCGTGGCGGCCGACGACTTCTTCAGCGGCACGGCGGCGGGCCTGGCCGGTGGCACCACCAGCATCATCGACTTCGTGATTCCCGACCCGCAGCAGTCGCTGATGGACGCCTTTCGCATGTGGCGCGGCTGGGCCGAGAAATCGGCCGGCGACTACAGCTTTCACGTGGCCGTGACCTGGTGGAACGACAGCGTGCACAAGGACATGGGCACGCTGGTGCACGAGCATGGCGTGAACAGCTTCAAGCACTTCATGGCCTACAAGAACGCGATCATGGCCGACGACGAAATCCTGGTGAAGAGCTTCCAGCGCTCGCTGGAACTCGGCGCCATGCCGACGGTGCATGCGGAAAACGGCGAGCTGGTCGCGATGCTGCAGCAGCAACTGCTGGCGCAGGGCATCCGCGGCCCCGAAGGCCATCCGCTGTCGCGCCCGCCGATGGTCGAGGCCGAGGCGGCCAACCGCGCCATCGCCATCGCCGACGTGCTGGGCGTGCCGATCTACGTGGTGCACGTGTCGTGCGGTGAAGCGCTCGACGCCATCACCCGCGCCCGCGCACGCGGCCAGCGCGTGTATGGCGAAGTGCTGGCCGGCCACCTCGTGGTCGACGAGAGCGCCTACCGCGACCCCGACTTCGCGCGCGCTGCCGCCCACGTGATGAGCCCGCCCTTCCGCTCGCGCGAGAACCAGGCCATGCTGTGGCGCGGTCTGCAGGGCGGCAACCTGCACACCACGGCCACCGACCATTGCACCTTCTGCGCCGAGCAGAAGGCGGCCGGCCGCGACGACTTCACGAAGATTCCCAACGGCTGCGGCGGCGTCGAAGAGCGCATGGCCGTGCTGTGGGATGCCGGCGTCAACGCGGGCCGGCTCACGCCGTCGGAGTTCGTGCGCGTCACCTCGACCAACGCGGCGCAGCTGTTCAACCTGTACCCGCGCAAGGGCGTGATCCAGCCCGGTGCCGACGCCGACATCGTGGTCTGGGACCCGAAGGCGACCAAGACGCTGTCGGTGAAGACGCAGCATTCGAAGAGCGACTTCAACATCTTCGAAGGCCGCGAAGTGACGGGTGTGCCCAGGCACACGGTGAGCGCCGGCCGCTGGGTCTGGCGCGACGGCGACCTGCGCGCCGAGCCCGGCACCGGCCGCTACCTCAAGCGCCCGCCCTTCGCGCCGATGTTCACCGCTCTCGAACGCTTCAAGCAGCAGCACGCGCCCACGGCCGTGGCGCGCTGAACCCCCAAGGAGTCATACATGAATGCAGCAGTGGACACGCAGGTGCTGACGATCAACGGCGAGCGCCTGTGGAACTCGCTGATGGAACTGGCACGCATCGGCGCCACGCCCAAGGGCGGCGTCAAGCGCCTGGCGCTGACCGACCTCGACAAAGAAGGCCGCGACCTCGTGGTCTCGTGGGGCAAGGAAGCCGGCCTGAGCATCACCGTCGACAAGATCGGCAACGTCTTCATGCGCCGCGAAGGCAGCAACCCCGCGCTGCCGCCCATCGTGTCGGGCAGCCACATCGACACGCAGCCCACCGGCGGCAAGTTCGACGGCAACTACGGCGTGCTGTCGGCACTGGAAGTGGTGCGCACGCTGAACGACCAGGGCATTCGCACCGAGGCGCCCATCGAAGTCGCGTTCTGGACCAACGAGGAAGGCTCGCGCTTCGTGCCGGTGATGATGGGCTCGGGCGTGTTCTGCGGCGCCTTCAGCCTGGAACACGCCTATGCGGCCAAGGACACCGAAGGCAAGACGGTGCAAGAGGAGCTGGAACGCATCGGCTACATCGGCGACCAGACACCGGGCGACCACCCCATCGGCGCCTACTTCGAGGCGCACATCGAGCAGGGGCCGGTGCTGGAGGATGCGGACAAGGTCATCGGCGTGGTGCCGGCGGTGCTCGGCCTCTCGTGGTACGACTGCGTCGTCACCGGCATGGAGGCGCATGCGGGCCCCACGCCGATGCACCTGCGTCGCGACGCGCTGCAGGTGGCGACGCGGATCATGCAGGAGGTGGTGGCCATCGGGCTGCGCTACCCGCCCTACGGGCGCGGCACGGTCGGCATGGTGCAGGTGCACCCGAACAGTCGCAACGTGATTCCGGGCGAGGTGAAGTTCTCGGTCGACCTGCGCAACGTGAGCGGCGAATTGCTCGACCGCATGCACGGCGAGATCCTCGCCTTCGTCGAACGCACGGGACGCGAGACCGGGTTGGACGTGACGATCGAGCGCGTGTCGTACTTTCCGCCCTGCCCGTTTCACCCCGATTGCGTGGATGCGGTGCGCCGCGCGACCGAACGGCTCGGCTATTCGACCATGGACGTGGTCTCGGGCGCGGGCCACGACGCGATCTATGCCGCGCGGCTCGCACCGGCCGGCATGATCTTCGTGCCCTGCAAGGACGGCATCAGCCACAACGAGATCGAGGACGCGCAGCCCGACCACCTGACGGCCGGCTGCAACGTCTTGCTGCACGCGATGCTGGAGCGCGCGAAGCGCGTGGACTGACGCCCATACGCTCACGGTGGCGGCGGCACTGCCGTTACTGGTACGCCGCCAGCTCCTGCTTCGCGATCGCGTTGCGGTGCACCTCGTCGGGGCCATCGGCCACGCGCAGGTGGCGCTCGTAGGCGTAGAAGTGCGTGAGCAGCGTGTCCTGGCTCAGGCCCATCGCGCCGAAGGCCTGCATGGCCCAGTCGATCACCTTCACGCAGTTGTTCGGCGTGAGCACCTTGATCATGGCGATCTCCTTGGCCGCCACCTTGTTGCCGACGGTGTCCATGCGGTAGGCCGCATTCAGCACCATCCAGCGCGACTGCTCGATGAGCATGCGCGACTCGGCAATGCGCTCGCGCCACACGCCCTGCTCCGACAGTGGCTTGTGGAAGGCCACGCGCGACACCAGGCGCTGGCACATCATCTCCAGCGCGGCCTCGGCCATGCCGATGGCGCGCATGCAGTGGTGGATGCGTCCGGGGCCGAGGCGGCCCTGCGCGATCTCGAAGCCGCGGCCCTCGCCCAGCAGGATGTTCTCGACCGGCACGCGCACGTTGTCGAACACGATCTCGGGGTGGCCGAAGGGCGGGTCGTACATGCCCAGCAGCTGCATGTCGCGCACGATGGTGATGCCCGGTGTGTTCTTGGGCACGAGCACCATCGACTGCTGCTTGTGGCGGTCGGCGTTGTCGGGGTCGGTCTTGCCCATCAGCACGAAGATCTCGCAGCGCTCGTTCATGGCGCCGGTGATGTACCACTTGCGCCCGTTGATGACGTACTCGTCGCCCTCGCGGCGGATGCTGCAGCGGATGTTGGTGGCGTCGCTGGAGGCCACCTCGGGCTCGGTCATGGCGAACGACGAGCGGATCTCGCCGGCGAGCAGCGGCGTGAGCCAGCGCTCCTGCTGCGCCTTGGTGCCGTAGCGCGCCAGCACTTCCATGTTGCCGGTGTCGGGTGCGGAGCAGTTGAAGATTTCGGCGCTCCAGTAGCGGCGCCCCATGATCTCGCACAGCGGCGCGTACTCGACATTGCTCAGGCCCGGGCCGTGCTCCGACTCGGGCAGGAACAGGTTCCACAGGCCGCGCTCGCGCGCCTTGGCCTTGAGGCCGGCCATCATCGGCAGCTCGGCGTAGGGGCGGCCGGCGCGGGCGTTGGCGGCCAGCTCTTCCTCGCGTCGCTTCTCGTTCGGGTAGACGTGCTTGTCCATGAACTTGAGCAGCTCGGCGCGCAGCGCGAGCACCCGGGGCGTGAATTCGAATTGCATGTCGTCTCGTCCTTCTTCCAATGTGCGGTCGAAGATACGTCGCGATGCGGATCGGGACGGTCGTTCGCGCGACAGCACGAACGCCGCCCTGGGCAGGTCAACGTGGCGTGGGCAACGCGGTCGCGAGCGCGGCCAGCGCCGCCACCACCTTCTGCACCGACTGCGCGGCGCGCGCGTCCTTCAGCGTGCCGTCGGCCTCGAAGGCCTCGTTCGCGCGCCCGAGCGCGAACTGCTGCGGCGCCACCAGCATGGCGAAGGCCATCTGCAGGTACTGGCGCAGGAAGTTCATCGAGCGCAGCGCGCCCAGCGGCCCGGGCGAGGCCGACAGCAGCGCGGCCGGTTTGTTGGCCGTGGCGGCCAGCCCGCCCGCATGGCCCTCGCCCGGCGGAATGCGCGAGAGCCAGCTGAAGGCGTTGATGACCAGCGGCGTCGGAAAACCGTTGTATTCGGGCGTGACGATCAGCACGCCGTCGCTCGCCGCGATGGCGCTGCGCAGTTCGTGCGCGCCGGCCGGCACGCCCGAGGCGGCCTCGAGGTCGCCGTCGTACACGGGCAGCGCCAGCGCGCGCAGGTCCATCTCCGTCACCTGCAGGCCCGCCGCGCGCGCGGTGGCCGCGGCCACGGCCGCCAACCGGCGGTTGAGCGAGCCGTCGCGGGCGCTGCCGGGAATGATCAGGATGCGGGGACTGTCCATGCGGGGCTCCTTGCCGTGCGTTGAAAGAAGAAGGAAAGCCGCGCCGCACGCGAAGGGCGTGCGGCGCGGCGTTCGTCAGTGTCGCACCCGGAAGATCAGGCGCGCTGCGAATCCAGCTGCTCGCTGTTCGTCACGACCTCCTGCGCCTTCATGTAGCTCTCGATCAGCAGCTGGTAGGGCGGGAACACGGCGCTGTAGGCCTCGGCCCATTGCGCGGCATCGTCGCGGTGCCAGGTCTTCTGCACTTCGGAGCACACGCCCGCGGTGTCGATCGGCACCACGCCGGCCTGCACCACGCGCGCCAGCGTGATCTCCTGCGCCATCTTCGAGTAGGTGCCCGAGGCGTCGATCACCGCGAACACGCGGTAGCCCTCGTGCACCGCCGCGATGCTCGGGAAGGCCATGCACACGCTGGTGATGGTGCCGGCGATGATCAGCGTGCCGCGCCCGGTCGCCTTCACGGCGGCCACGAACTCGGGGTTGTCCCAGGCGTTGATCTCGCCCTTGCGCGCCACGTACTGCGCATGCGGCGCGTACTTGTGCACTTCGGGAATCAGCGGGCCGTTCGGGCCCTGCGGCACCGAGGCGGTGGTGATGACCGGGATCTTCGCCAGCGTCGCGACCTTGGCCAGCGTGGTGACGTTGGAGCGCAGCTCGGTCATCGGCATGTCCTTCACGGTCTGGAACAGGCCGCTCTGGTGGTCGATGAGCAGCATCACGGCGTCATCCGGGTCGATGACGGGCTTGGCGCCATTGAAGTTGGCAACGTTGTTCGGTGTGGTCATGGCGTGCTCACTTTCCTTGGGTCAGCTGCGTGTAGCTGGTGATCAGGTTGCGGTAGTCGGGGATGTGGTTGGAGAACAGCGTCCCCAGGCCCTCGATGTCGTTGCGCCAGTCGCGGTGCAGCTCGCAGGCCACGCCGAACCACGACATGAGCTGCGCGCCGGCGGCCGACATGCGGTCCCACGCGGCCTGGCGCGTCACGTCGTTGAAGGTGCCCGACGCATCGGTGACGACGAACACGTCGAAGCCCTCGGCCAGCGCCGACAGCGCCGGGAAGGCCACGCAGACCTCGGTGACCACGCCAGCGATCAGCAGTTGCTTCTTGCCCGTGGCCTTCACGGCCTTGACGAAGTCCTCGTTGTCCCAGGCGTTGATCTGGCCGGGGCGCGGGATGTAGGGCGCGTCGGGAAACTGGGCCTTCAGCTCGGGCACCAGCGGGCCGTTGGGGCCGTTCTCGAAGCTGGTGGTCAGCACCGTGGGCAGCTTGAAGTAGCTGGCGATGTCGGCCAGGGCCAGCACGTTGTTCTTGAACTTGTCGGGGTCGATGTCGCGCACCAGCGAGAGCAGGCCGGTCTGGTGGTCGACCAGCAGCACGGCGACATCGTTCTTGTCGAGACGGGTGTAAGGCTTGGACATGAGAGGCTTCCTTTGCGAGGTTGAATGCCGGGGAAAAATGGCCCCCGATGCATGTCCGTCAGCGTAAAAGCGCACCCGAAAGTCCGGTAGTCGGCGAAATTTGCCTGCAGCGTTCCACCCGATGGACGATGGCAACACCCGTGCGCCGTGGTCGGATGAATTCGCGCCCGCCGGAGCCGATCCGTGGCGGCGGGTAAAATACCCCTACATGTCCCGCTGGTTTGCCGCTACCGTCCTCGCTTTCATGCTGTCCTGCTACGGCTTCGCCGTGCTCGCGCACGGGCTGGTCGGCGGCCACCATGTGACGTCGTCGTCCGGCGAACGCCAGACCGTCGCGACGCTCGCCGCCTCGCTGGCCGATGGCGGCGACAAGGACATCGGCAAGACATCGTCCGAAGACCCGTCCGCCATGGACGAAGCGGGCTCCGAGCACGCCGAACTGGTCGATGCGCGTCCCCACGCACGCAACCTGCTGGTGCTCTCCGCGCAACCGCCGCGGCTGGGCTCCACCTCGGTGCTCTCGCCGCTGCTCGACCGGCCCAAGCGGCCACCCCGGCCCCACGCCCTCCTCGCCGCCTGAGGCCGCGCGGCGGCGAGCGAACGCCTGAGGACCGATCCGGTCTGGGCGTTTGCGCTCACCCATCCGGCCCGTCGCCTGTTTCACGCGACGCACGTGCCCCTTCTTTTTCAGCCGTCTGACGGCCCCGCCGCACGTGTCATGCGACCCGTCCGGCCCTCTCTCTTTTTCAGGATTTTTTGATGAACTCCAGCCAATCGGCCTACCCCTCCAGCTTCGGCGCACCGTTGGCCTCGGTCCAAGAACGCAACCGCGTTCTGCGCAACACCTACTGGCTGCTCGCGCTGTCGATGGTGCCCACCGTGCTGGGCGCCTGGCTCGGCGTGGCCACCGGCCTCACGCGCGCCATGTCGCCGGGCATCGGCCTCATGGTGTTCCTCGGCGGCGCCTTCGGCTTCATGTACGCCATCGAGAAGACCAAGAACTCCGCCGCCGGCGTGCCCGTGCTGCTGGCCTTCACCTTCTTCATGGGCCTGATGCTGTCGCGCCTGGTCGGCAGCGTGCTCGGCCTGTCCAACGGCGCCAGCCTGGTCATGACCGCCTTCGCCGGCACCGGCGGCATCTTCCTGGGCATGGCCATGCTCTCGACGGTCATCAAGCGCGACATCTCGGCCATGGGCAAATGGCTCTTCGTGGGCGCCATCGGCCTGCTCGTGGTGGGCATCGCCAACGTCTTCATCCAGTCGAGCGCGCTGATGATGACGCTGTCGGTCGCCGCCATCGGCATCTTCTCGGCCTTCATCCTGCATGACCTGAAGCGCGTGAAGGATGGCCTGGAAACCAACTACATCTCGGCCACGCTGGGCGTGTACCTGAGCCTCTACAACGTGTTCCAGTCGCTGCTGGCCCTGCTGGGCATCGCCGGCGGCCGCGACGAGTAAGCGCACACAGAACGACAAGCAAGGAAGGAAACACCATGCGCCTCACCACCAAGGGCCGCTTCGCGGTCACCGCGATGATCGACATCGCCCTGCACGGCCGCTCGGGCCCCGTCACGCTGGCCTCGATCAGCCTGCGCCAGCAGGTCTCGCTCTCGTACCTGGAACTGCTGTTCGCCAAGCTGCGCCGCAACGGGCTGGTCGAATCCACCCGCGGCCCCGGCGGCGGCTACTCGCTCAGCCGCAAAGCCACGGAGATCACGGTGGCCGACATCGTGCTCACCATCGAAGACCTGGGCGCCAGCAAGATCCGCCCGCGCGCCGCCGGCTCGGCCGACGAACCGGGCCGCTGCGAGATCGACGACCTGTGGGCCTCCGTGAACCTGCGCGCCGTCGAGTTCCTGCGCTCGATCTCGCTGCAGAGCCTGGTCGACGAACAGAAGGCCAAGGGCGTGCAGCCCGCCACCAGCGCGGCCGCGCGCCGCACCACGGCCGTCGTCGGCTCGCCGGTGCGCAAGCCCTTCGTGGTCGACGCGCCGAACTCGGTGTTCGCACTGGGCCGGCGTCACAGCACGAGCAGCTGACGGCGATCGGCGCGGCCGCTGCGCCGCGCCTTGAAAGACCGGGCCGCGCGACCTAGACTGGGCAGTGAGGGCACCCGCGGTGCCGGGGGCCAAGGAGCCTGCCATGTACAAGCGTGTTCTCGTCGCAACCGACGGCTCTTCGCTGTCGGACAAGGCGGTGGCCGCGGCCATCGATCTCGCGTTGCTGACCGGCGCCGAGCTGGTGAGCGTCAACGTCGCGCACATCCAGCCCTATGGCTACTTCGAAGGCTCGATGCTGCTGAACCAGACGGATTTCGAGGCCAACCAGAAACACGTCGAGCAGGCGGCCCAGCGCGTGGCCGATGCGGTGCGCGACACCGCCCTGGCCAAGGGCGTGCGCCGCGCCGACGCGGTGGTCATGAAGTCGAACCAGGTGGCCGAAGCCATCATCCACGCCGCCAAGAACCAGGACTGCGACCTGATCGTGATGGCCTCGCACGGGCGCCGCAGCCTCGCCCGGCTGCTGCTGGGCAGCGAGACGCTGCACGTGCTGACGCACTCGCACATTCCGGTGCTGGTGCTGCGCTGAACTGAACGAACGAGGCCCCGCGCACGCGGTGCGCGGGGTTATCTCGTCGCTGCGGACTCGACGGTCTCGACGACCGTGCGACCGGCCGGCGGGCACGACGGCCCGGCATCGCGGCCGAAGCAGCGCGCGGCCTGCGTGCGCGCCTGGGCTTCCTGCGCGTGGCGCGCCTGCGCGGCATCGACCTGGTAGTCGAGCAGCCACTTCATGAGCAACAGCATCGCAATGACCAACCCAAGCGCCACACCCAGCAGGGTCGTGCGCCAGTTGCGCGGTCGCGCCGCAGACGGCGCGCGGGCCGGTGCGGTGCTTTCCATCGCGGTGAAGCCCGCAAGGCTGCGGGACGCACCACCGTCATGGATGCGGCGGCGGGGTGGTTCGGGGGTCGCGGAACGCGCGGACACCGAGGTCTGCGCGCGCTTCACGCGCGGCGCATGGGCAGTGTCCGAAGGCAGGTGACGGGCAGGCATGACGGGGGCGATTATGAACGCCTTGCGCCCCCGGTCCGTGCGTCAGGCACCGACGCCGAACGCCGCGTGGTACCGCACCTCGCCAACCGGCCACGCGCCGTGGAACGACACGGCCTGAAAGTACTCCGGCGGCACGCCCGGCAACACCAGCCCGGGCCGCGCGACGAAGCCGAAGCGGCCATAGAAGGCCGGGTCGCCCAGCAGCACGCAGCCTTGCGCGCCGGCGTCGCGCAGGCCCGCCAGCGCCGCGTCCATCAGCAGCCGGCCGATGCCCTGCCCCTGGCGCGCAGGCGCCACCGAGATCGGGCCCAGGCCATGCCAGCCAGCCGTGCCGTCCGAGATCGCCACGGGCGACAGCGCGACATGGCCGACGATCTCGCCGCCTTCCTCGACCACGAGCGACAGCGTGAGCTGCCCGGCCGCGCGCAAGGCGTCGACGATGAGGTGTTCGGTGCCGTCGGCATGCGGTGCCTCGGCAAACGCCGCCACCGTCAGTTGCCGGATCGCGGCCTCGTCGCCCGGTTGCTCGGGGCGAACCACCGGCCCCGACTCCGCCCGTCGCGCAGCCTCCACCTTCTTCTGCGTGTCGGCATCCACCAGCGCCCGCATGGCACGAAACAGCGGCCGGCTGCCAGTGTGCTTCTGGCCGTAGCCGAGGTTGAATTCGTAGTCGAAGTCCGGCGGGTTCGCGCCCTGGTTATGCTGCAGCAGGGTCTCGAGCTTGTCGAGCGCCTTGACCGCCTGCGCTTCGGGCGTCTCGGCCTTTTCGTACTCGTCCCACAGCGCCAGGATGCCCGCGCGCAGCGGCGCGTCGAGCGTGCGCGTGAGCACCTGCAGGTCTTCGCGCTCCTGCGCGCTCTTGTCGGGATGCGCGCCTTGCACGATGGCGGGAATGTCGCCATGGATCGCCTCGCCCAGGTCGTGCACCACGCACATCTTCAGCACCTTGAGCAGGTCCAGGTCGGCCAGCTCGTCCTCGAAGGCCATGGCCATGAGGCACAGGCGCCAGCTGTGCTCGGCCGTGCTCTCGGTGCGGCCCGAGGCGGTGTGCGCGCTGCGCAGCACGCTCTTGAGGCGCTCGGCCTCGCGAAGGAAGTCCAGCCTTCCCTTGATCTGATCGATGTCCATCTCGCGGTCTCGTGGGTCCTGAATGAGTTCAGGCCGAGCCTAAGCGATCCGGACGCGAGCCGTCGTTACAGCGCCGGCCCCAACCCGATCGGCGCGGGCACCGCGTTGACGATGCGCGTGAAGAGCGACGCATACACCTCGTCGGGCGCGGGGTGGTTGGAGAACAGGTCGCGGTTCTCGCCGAAGGCCGCGTCGAGCTCGCGCCAGTCGTCGGCGCTGAGCACGCGCTCGGCCAGCGGCAGGATCTCGCGTTCCTCGTGCGCCATGTGCTCCAGGTAGAAGCTCACGTACTCGTTCATCGCCTGCTCGAAAGCCAGGCGGCGCGGCTCGCCGAGCATCTCGAAGGCGAGCAGCGCGTGCTCGACGTGGCGGATCTTGCGCTCGCCCCAGGCATGGTCGTTGTCGAGCTTGTCCATCAGGTCGCGCGAGATCGGCGTGCAGGCGCGCAGCCGGGGAAAGAGCAGCTCGGTCTCTTTCGGGTGGTGGCGCTTCTCGGGAAACTCGTCCACGTAGAACAGCATGGCGCGCAGCGTCGCGAAGTCGGGCATCGTGCCCTTGCGGCGGTGCTGGTCGAGCAGCATCACGATGGAACGCAGCATGGCCGCCAGCGCGGCGTGCTCCTGGCGAATGATCCGGACGGCGGCATGGGTCATGGCGGGGTCTCCTTCTTTCGAAGGCCCCAAGGGTCGCAAGCCCAAGGCGGCCCGGGCTTGTTCCAGATCAAGGCCCGTGCATGCAGCCAGGCACAGACTGGCATGGCATCTCCTGTCTTTTTCTTCAACGCACCCTGGAGGTTCCACACCATGTACCAACGCATCCTGGTTCCCGTCGACGGCAGTTCCACCTCCGCCGAAGGCCTGGCCGAAGCCATCCGCCTGGCAAAGCTCACCGGTGGCCGCCTGCGCATCGTCCACATCCTGGACGAGCTCTCGTTCGCGCTCGGCATGGACGTCTACGTCGGCCATTCGGGCGACTGGCTCGGGGCGCTGCGCGCCAACGCCGTGACGCTGCTCGAGAAGGCGCGCGCCCAGGCGCTGGGCGCGGGCGTCGAGGCCGAGGTCGTGCTGCGCGACGGCTTCAAGGCCGGCGCGGTCCACGACCAGGTGGTGACCGAAGCCGTCGATTCGAAGGCCGACCTGATCGTGCTCGGCACGCACGGGCGGCGCGGCCTGAGCCGCTGGGCCATGGGCAGCAGCGCGGAACACATCCTGCGGGTGGCGCCCGTGCCGGTGCTGCTGATCCGCGCGCCCGAAGCCGCGGCCAAGGTGGAGTCCGAGCGCTTCAGCCTGCCGGACGGGCTGGTCGCGAACCAGTAGGCCGCCCGCCCGCCGCCGGTTTGACGGGGCCCGGCACCGCGCCCAGAATGGCCTGCTCCGCTCGCGGCTTCTTTCGCGCAAGAGCCGCCCGCCCGTTCCCCGTTTCAAGGAGCAGCGCCATGAGCTCACCCCAGCACATCCGGCAGTCCATGGACACCCTCGCGAGCCATTTCGCGACGCATCCCCAGGACGCCCTGACCCAGGACAAGCCGGCCACGGCCACGCTGGTGTCGGGCCTGCACTTTCGCGTGACCGGGCCCACGGGGGAATCCATCGCGACCGACATGCCCAAGGCCATCGGAGGCAAGGCTGAAGCGCCATCGCCCGGCTGGTTCATGCGCGCCGCCCTGGCCAGTTGCGAAACGACCGTGATCGCCATGCGGGCGGCGCAGCTCGGCATCGCGTTGACGACCCTCGAAGTGGTCGTCGGCAGCCAGTCGGACAGCCGCGGCCTGCTCGGCGAGCCGGCCTCCGTGCCCGCCGGCCCCAGCCGCATGCACGTCGCGGTGCGGATCGCCGCGGACGGCGTGCCGGAGCAGGCGTTGCGCGACCTGGTGCACTGGGCCGAGGCCCACTCCCCGGTGGGCAGTGCGCTGCGCCGGGCCGTGCCGCTCGAGGTGGCGGTGCAGGTCGGGCCGGCCTGACGGCACCCGCGAAGGCCGTCCTCAGGCGTAGGAACGCAGCCGCACCGCAAAGGCCGCCAGCGGCGCGATGCCGCTGGCTTCGGCGCGCTCGCACCAGTCCTGCAGCCGCTTCACGAGCTGTTCGCCCGTGGCGCCCGATCGGCTCCACAGCGCGGTCAGCTCGCGCCGCATCGCGTACATCGTTTCCAGCGCCTGCGAAGCCACCAGCGCTTGCGTGAGCTGTGCATGGCGCGTGGCGTCGAGGGCCTTCTCTTCCTTGCCGAGCCAGGGCCGCGCGGCGCGCAACGCGCGTGCCTTGTTCGGTGCGAGCGCATGCACCCGCGCCAGCTCTTCGGTGCAGGCCTGCTTCAGCGAGCGCGAGTAGTTCGACAGCACGTCGTAGTGGTGCCGGATCACCGCCTGCACCGTGAGCAGGTCGACGGTGGCGCGCGGCGTGGTGAGGCGCGGTTTCGGCGCCAGGTGCTTCACCTTTGCCAGCCCCAGCGCCTGCAGCGCGCGGATGTAGACCCATCCGATGTCGAACTCGAACCACTTGTTCGACAGCTTGGCCGAGGTCGGGAACGCGTGGTGGTTGTTGTGCAGCTCCTCGCCGCCGATCAAAAGGCCGATGGGAAAGATGTTCGTGCTCGCGTCCGCCGCGGGCCAGTTGCGGTAGCCCCAGAAGTGGCCGATGCCGTTGACCACGCCGGCGGCCCAGAACGGAATCCAGGCGATCTGCACGAGCAACACCAGCGCGCCCGGCAGCACGCCGAACAGCGCCATGTCGATCAGGCCCATGCAGGTGATGCCCAGCGTCTGGTAGCGCGTGTACAGCCGGCGCTCGAGCCAGTCGTCGGGCGTACCGTGGCCGTAGCGGCTCAGCGTCTCGGGGTTGCGCGCCTCGGCCACGTACAGCAGCACGCCGCCCCACAGCACGCGCTTCAGGCCCACCACCTGCGGGCTGTGCGGGTCGTCGGGCGTGTCGCACTTGGCGTGGTGCTTGCGGTGCACCGCGGCCCACTGCTTGGTGACCATGCCCGTGGTCATCCAGAGCCAGAAGCGGAAGAAGTGGCTGGCGATGGGATGCAGGTCGAGCGCGCGGTGCGCCTGGTGGCGGTGCAGGAAGATGGTGACCGAGGCGATGGTGACGTGCGTCAGCGCCAGCGCGGCCAGCAGCACGCCCCACCACGGGAGGTCGAGCGCGCCCGAGAAAAGAAAAGATGCCATTCGTTCGTACCTTCTGGACCCTGTGGACAACGGGCGCGATTCTCGGAAGCGCCCCGCCCGCATGCCTTGCGCCAGATCAACGGCGGGTGCTGCGGCTGCCAGAGCGGCGCCTTGCGTGCTACGCTTCCCGGCTCCCTGCGCCCTTCCCCGTGGCGCCGGCGTTTTTTCTCCCAGCCCCCGCATGACTTCTGCCCCCCACATCGCGGTGCTCGACGACGAGGTCGACATCACGCTGCTGCTGGCCAACTACCTCCAGGGCCACGGCTACCGCGTCACCCAGATCCACGACGGCGCGGCGCTGCGCTCGCTCATGGCCGCCGACCCGGCCGACCTCGTGCTGCTGGACCTCGGCCTGCCCGGCGAAGACGGTTTTTCCATCGCCCGCCACATGCGCGAGAACTGGCGCTGCGGCCTCGTGATCGTCACCGGCCGCGGCGACCCGGTGGACAAGGTGGTGGGCCTCGAAGTGGGCGCCGACGACTACGTGACCAAGCCCTTCGACCTGCGCGAGCTGGCGGCGCGCGTCAAGGCCGTGCTGCGGCGCCTGACGCCCGACACGTCGGCGGCCGCCGCCGCGCCCACGCCGCCCGAGCGCCTGCGCTTCGCCGGCTGGCGTCTGGACACCGCCGCGCGCAGCCTCAGCAACGCGCAGGGCGAGGCCGTGGCGCTGACCACCGGCGAGTTCGACCTGCTGTGCGCCTTCGCGCGGCACCCGGGCCGCGTGCTCTCGCGCGACTTCCTGCTCGAGCAGACGCGCGGGCGTGAGGCCGCGCCCTTCGACCGCACGATCGACGTGCAGGTCGGCCGGCTGCGCAAGAAGATCGAGGCCAACGCCGACGATCCGCAGCTCATCAAGTCGGTGCGCGGCGCGGGCTACATCCTAGTGCCGCCGGTCACCCATGGCTGACGCCAACGCACCCTCGATTCCCGGCCTGCCCTCGGGCGTCGAGGAAGGCAGCGTGTTCCGCTCGCTGTTCGCCGCGTATCCCGATTCGCTGCTGGTGGTGGACCAGTCGGGCCGCATCGTGCTGGCCAACCCCTCGGCCGCCGCCATGCTCGGCTACGCGGCCGACGAACTCGTGGGCCTGAGCGTGGAAGCGCTGGTGCCCGACAGCATCCGCCCGCGCCACGCCGCATTCCGCGAGGCTTACGGCCGCGCGCCGCGCCCGCGCCCGATGGGCACCGACATGGAGCTCGTCGCCAAGCGCAAGGACGGCAGCGAGGTGATGGTCGAGATCGCGCTGAGCCCGCTGCAGAACCAGGGCCTGCCCTTCGTGGTGGCCGCGATCCGCGACATCGGCGCCTACCCGCGCGTGAAGCAGGCGCTGCAGCGCGCGCGCTACAGCGAACACCTGGCACAGCTGGGCCGGCTGGCGGTCGACACGCGCGACCTGCAGGTGGTGCTGGCGCAGGTGCCCGACATCGTCGCGACCGCGCTGCAGGTCGAGGTGGCCATGGTGTGGCTGCTCGACGGCACCCAGCGCGAGTTCCGCCTGGCCAGCGGCGTGGGCCTGGTCGCCGACGAGAGCGTCGGCCTGCGCATCGCCAACCGGCCCGACACGCAGCCCGGCTACGTGCTCTCGCAAGGCTGTCCGGTCGTGGTCACGGACTACCGCGAAGAGCGCCGCTTCACCGTGCCGCCCGCCTACCTCGAGGCCGGGCTGGTCAGCGCGCTGGCCGTGCCGTTGTCCGATCGGGGCCGCGTGACCGGCATGCTGTCGGTGCGCGCCACCGCCGCGCGGCGCTTCGGCGACGAAGAGATCCGCTTTCTCGAATCGGTGGCGAGCCTGCTGGCCACCAGCCTGCAGCGCGTGCAGACCGAAGAGGCGCTGAACCACGCCCAGCGCCTGGAGAGCGTGGGCCAGCTCACCGGCGGCATCGCGCACGACTTCAACAACCTGCTCACCATCATCCAGGGCAACCTGCAGGTGCTCGAAGAGCTGCCGCAGCTCGCGGCCGACGGCTACGCGCAGCAACTCGTGGCCGCCGCCGCGCGCGCCAGCCGGCGCGGCGCCGAACTCACGGGCAAGCTGCTGGCCTTCTCGCGGCGCCAGATGCTGCAGCCCGACGCGGTCGACGTGCGGCAGATGCTGCACTCGCTCACCGACATGCTGCGCCGCACGCTCGACCAGCGCATCCAGATCGAGATCGACGCCGACGACCCCTGCCCCGCCGTGCGCGCCGACCCGGGCCAGCTCGAATCGGCGCTGCTGAACATCGCCATCAACGCGCGCGACGCCATGCCCGAGGGCGGGCGCCTGCACTTTCGCGCCGAGGCCTGCGACGCCCTGCCCGCCACCGTGCGCCAGGAACTGAGCGATGCCGACGCTGGCCGCCGTTTTGTCGCGCTCTCCATCGCCGACAGCGGCACCGGCATGACCGACGCGGTCATGGAGCACCTCTTCGAGCCCTTCTTCACCACCAAGGAAGCCGGGCGCGGCACCGGCCTGGGCCTGAGCACGGTGTACGGCTTCGTGAAGCAGTCGCGCGGCGCCATCGCCATCGACAGCAAGCTCAACGCCGGCACCACCGTCACGCTCTACCTGCCGCAGGTCGAGGCCGAGGTGGCGAGCGCTGCAGCACCTGCCGATGAAGACCCGATAGAAGTTGAAGCCGAAGCCACGCTGGCCCCGGGCCTGCGCGTGATGCTGGTCGAAGACGACGCCGAGGTGCGCCAGGTGGTCCACACCTTCCTGACCACGCTGGGCTGCGAGGTCGCGACCGCCGCCAATGCGGAGCAAGCCTTGCCCGCGATGGCTGCGGAGGCCACGCCCTTCGACCTGCTGCTGAGCGACATCGCGCTCGGCCCCGGCATGCGCGGCACGCGGCTGGCCGCCGAGGCGGTGCAACGCCAACCGCGGCTGGCGGTGCTGCTGATGTCGGGGTTCTCGGCCGAGCTGCTCGACGCCGACCGCGAAGCGCCGCCGGGCTGGGAGCTGCTGCGTAAGCCCTACTCGCGCAGCGAACTCGCGCGCGCGATGGCGCGGGCGCTGTTGGCTGCGCGCGAGTGAACGACGTCGCTTCTTACTGAAGCATCGCGGGCGCCGGCGCCAGGCAGCGCTGCACGAAGGCCGAGAGCGCGCCCACGTCAGGAATCTGCACCTCGCGCCGGCCCTTGGTGGCAAAGCCGATGACCTTGTCGCGCGCCAGCCGCGAGAGTGCGCGGCTCACGCTTTCGAGCGTCATGCCCAGGTAGTTGCCGATCTCGGCGCGCGTCATGCGCAGCGTGATCTCGTCGGTGCGCATGCCGCGGTCGGCCAGCGACTCGGCCCAGTAGCGCAGGAAGTCGGCCACGCGCGCGTCGGCCGGCAAGGTGCACACCGACATCAGCGAATCGCGGTCGTGCGCGATCTCGCGGCTCATCGCGGCATGCAGCATCTGCAGCAGCGCGGGGTGCGTGGCGCAGGCGGCCAGCAGCGATTCGTAGGGCACGACCCAGACCTCGCCGGTGTCCATGGCCACGGCGTCGCACACGTAGCGCTGGCCCGCGATGCCGTCGAAGCCCAGCCAGTCGCCGCGGAACTTCAGGCCCACCACCTGCTCGCGGCCGTCGGCCGAGAGATTCACAATCTTGAAGAAGCCCGAGTTCAGGATGTAGAGGTTGCCGAAGCGTTCGCCGGCCTGGTAGATCACGTCGCCCGTGTGCACCATGCGGCGCTGCGGTTGCAGCTGCTCGGCCAGCAGGCGCAGGCGCTCGGCCGTGCGGCGGCCCGCGTCTTCCTTGTGCACCGCTGCCGGCAGCGGCCGAAGCGGGAGGATGGGGTTGGGGCGGGCACTCGTGAGCATGGGGATTCCTCGGCGTTCTGTCTGTCTTGTGTGGCGTTGCCTGCGATCAGGCGATGTCTCGATGCTAGGAAGCGCGAGGCCCCGCAGTGACAACGGCCCGCATCGGTGCGTAACGTCGGGTGAATGCTCTGTGTCCGGCGTGTAACAGCGGGGCGGTCCTTGATGTGGGTCAAGGCCGGCGCGGCATCGACGGCTAGCCTCCGCGAGACACATGTCGAACCTTGCCATGCACCCTTCCACCGCCGCGCTGTCGCCCCAGAGAGAGGCCAGCCTGCTGGGCCGCGCCCGGCTGCTCCAGCGCGCCGCGCTCGACGGCGCCGCGCCGCCGCGGCTGCTGCGCGGCAAGAACCTCGGCCTGCTCAGCGAGACCGGCGACAGCGCCGCGCTCGCCCTGCTGCGCCAGGCCGCCGAGGAACTGGGCGCGCAGGTCGCGACCATGCGCTCCAGCCTCTCGACCGACACGCCGGTGCAGGAGCTGCAGCACACGGCGCGCATGCTCGGGCGGCTCTACGACGCCGTCGCCTGCGAGGGCATCGATGCCGCGCTGGTGCGCCAGATCGGCCAGCACGCGGGCATTCCGGTGCACGACGGTGCGGCGGCCGACAGCCACCCCACGGCCGCGCTCGCGGACCTGCTCGGCGAGCGCACGGCGGCGGCGGACAACCGGCGGTTCGTGCTGCAGGCGTTGCTGATCGAGAGCATCGCCTGAGGAATTAGCGCCTCAGCCGCACCAGTCGGCGATGCGGTGGCTCAGGTCCATCCACAGCGCCTGCAACGCCACCGCTGCCAGCAACACCCCCGCCAGCCGCGCGCCCCAGGCCTGGCGCGTGCCGCTGTCGCCCCACCCGCGCAAGCGCTGCCACAGCCACGGCGCGGCGAGCAGCGACACGCTGCTGCCGAGCGCGAACAGCGCCATCGTCGATGCACCTTGGAGCGGACCATTGCCCAGCGCGGCCAGCATGAGCGCCGAATAGAGCAGGCCGCAGGGCATCGCGACCCACAGCGTGCCGGTGGCGAGCACGCCCAGCAGCGAGCCGCCGGCCATGGGCCGCAGGCGCGCTTCGAGCGCGCGCCCGGCGCGCTGCGCCCACAGCGGCTGGCGGCCCGCGACGGCGAGCACCACGCCCCAGGCGAGCACGAACACATGCAGCATCACCCACAGCGGCCGCCAGGCCGCGACCTGCGCGCTCGCTGCGCCCAGGCCGTGCAGGCTCGCAGCGGCGATGGCGCCGGCGGCGGCGTAGCTCGCCATGCGGCCGAGATGGAAGGCGACCGGTGCGACGGGATGCACCGCCTGCGCGGGCCCGCCCACCGGCACGATGCGGATCACCGCGGACGACACCGCACCGCACATCGCCACACAGTGCGGCCCGCCGGCGAGGCCCATCAGCAGCGCGGCGCCGGCGAGTGCGGGTGAGTCCATCGAATCAAACCACGCGCGAAAAGCGCGTGCGCGTCGCAGCGCAGTAGCGGTCGAACACCATCGCCACCGCACGCACGAGGAACCAGCCGGCCTCGGTGACCTCGATGGCGCGCGGCGACAGCCGCACCAGCCCCTGCTCGGCCATCGGCGCCAGCGCGGCGCGCTCGGGGGCGAAGTAGTCCGCGAAGGCGATGCCGTGCGCGGCCTCGACGGCGTCGAAGTCCACGCGGCCGCGGCACATCAGCGCCATGATGACCTCGCGGCGCAGCAGGTCGTCGTCCGACAGCGCGAGCCCCTTGACCACGGGCAGGCGGCCCTGGTCGAGCAGCGCGTAGTAGTCCTCCAGCGTCTTCGCGTTCTGGCTGTAGGTCGCGCCCACGCGGCCGATGGCCGACACGCCGAGCGCGACGAGGTCGCCGTCGGGCTGCGTGCTGTAGCCCTGGAAGTCGCGGTGCAGCCGGCCTTCGCGTTTGGCCACGGCCAGCGGGTCGTCGGGCAGCGCGAAGTGGTCCATGCCGATGTACACGTAGCCGGCCTCGGTGAGCGCCGCAATCGCGCGCCCCAGCATGCGCACGCGCGTGGGCGCGTCGGGCAGCTCGTCGGCCGCAATGCGCCGCTGCGGCTTGAAGCGCTCCGGCAGGTGGGCGTAGGCATACAGCGCGATGCGGTCGGGCCGCAGCTCGCGGATCTGCGCGAGCGTGCGCTCGAACGAAGCGTCGTTCTGGCGCGGCAGGCCGTAGATCAGGTCGACGTTGATCGATTTGAAACCCAGCGCGCGCGCCGCATCCATGAGCGCGAAGACCTGCGCCGCCGGCTGGATGCGGTGCACGGCCTCTTGCACGGCGGGGTCGAAGTCCTGCACGCCGAAGCTCAGGCGGTTGAACCCAAGCGCGGCCAGCGCCGCGAGGCGCTTCGCGTCGACCGTGCGCGGATCGATCTCGATCGACTGCTCGCCGCCCGGCACGAAGGCGAACGCGCGGCGCAGCAGGGCCACCAGTTCGCCCAGCTCTTCGTCGTCGAGAAAGGTCGGCGTGCCGCCGCCCAGGTGCAGCTGGCCGACCGGCGCACCGGGCCCGAGCTGCGCGACCTGCAGCGCCACTTCGCGTGCCAGGTAGTCGAGGTACTGCCGCCCGCGCTCGCGGTGCTTCGTCACGACCTTGTTGCAGGCGCAGTAGTAGCACAGCGATTCGCAGAACGGGATGTGCACGTACAACGACAACGGCTCGCCGGCCGTGTCCGCATCGCGCCGCAGGTGCAGCGCCTGCGTGTAGTCGTCGGCGCCGAAGGTCTCGACGAAGCGGTCGGCCGTGGGGTACGAGGTGTAGCGCGGGCCGGGCACGTCGAAGCGGCGCAGCAGCTCGACGGGCAGCACGGACGGGGTCTCGGGAACGCAGGCCAGGGGCAGGCTCATGACGCAGTCTCTTTCTCGGACGGCAGCGCCAGCAGGGTGGTGCACGCGCTCGAGGCCGCCGCCATCAGCCAGAACACGAAGAAGGACACGGTGTAGATGCCCTGGCGCGACATGCGCAGCGCGTCGGCGCCGCAGTACGAATGGATCGGGTCGATCATCGCGAACACCAGCACCTCCATGCCGCAGGCCACGAGGAACGACGGCCACAGGATGCCGGCGATACGGCGCATGGCACTCATGGGGCCGCCCTCTTGGGCACCGGCACATCGTCCTCGGGCGTCGCCGCGTGGTTGCGCCCGGCCTGCGCCGGCATGCGCTTCTTGTCGGCCAGCGTGCGGTTGATCTCGATGCCTTCGCGGTAGTAGTCCTCCGACACCAGCACCTCGGGCGTGCGCAGTGCCAGCCACACGGTCGCGATGCTCGCCAGCACCACGGCGGCGGGCCCCGCGATCACCAGCCAGACCAGTGGGTAGCGCCACCAGGGGCCGGAGGTCGCGGGCGCGTTCATCGGCAGGGCATCGTTCATGGGAAGACCTTTCAGCGCGGCACCAGGAAGACCGCTTTTTCGGAAACCTGCGCCGCGCCATCCGCCTGCCGGATGTCGAAGTGCACCGTGTGCGAACCGGCCGGCGCGGCGCCATAAGGCACCTGCAGCCGCACCGCCACCCAGCGCGCCTGCGCGGGTTCGACCTCGATGGCCTCGTCGGGCGAGGCCACGCTCAACCCGTCGATGCCGCGCGCGGCGATGCGGTAGTGCTGCGTGCGCTCGGTCGCATTCATGATCTGCAGCCGGTAGACGTTCTCCAGCCGCCCGCCCTCGACGATGCGCGCCAGCGAGGCGCGGTCGCGCACCACGTCGACCTTCAGCGGCGTGCGCACAACCAGGCTGGCGAGCAGGCCCGCCACCAGCAGCGCGAGCAGCGCGGTGTAGACCAGCACGCGCGGGCGCAGCACACGGCGCCACAGCTGGCGGCGCGACCAGCCGGCCTCCATGCCGTTCTGCGTGTCGTAGCGGATGAGGCGCGGCGCGTAGCCCATCTTGTCCATCACGCTGTCGCAGGCGTCCACGCACAGGCCGCAGCCGATGCACTCGTACTGCAGGCCCTGGCGGATGTCGATGCCGGTGGGGCAGACCTGCACGCACAGGCTGCAGTCGATGCAGTCGCCCAAGGCGGCGCTGCGCGGGTCGACGTTCTTGCGGCGCGGCGCGCGCGGCTCGCCGCGCCGCGGGTCGTAGCTGACGATGAGCGTGTCGCGGTCGAACATCGCGCTCTGGAAGCGCGCGTAGGGACACATGTACTTGCACACCTGCTCGCGCATGAAGCCGGCGTTGCCGTACGTGGCAAAGCCGTAGAAGAACACCCAGAACACTTCCCACGAACCCATCTGCGTCTGCAGGAAGGCCATGCCCAGCTCGCGGATGGGCGTGAAGTAGCCCACGAAGGTGAAGCCCGTCCACAGCGCGATGCCGATCCAGACGAGGTGCTTGAAGGCCTTCTTCACCAGCTTCTCGAGCGAGAACGCGCCGGCATCGAGCCGGATGCGCGCGCTGCGGTTGCCTTCGATGCGCTGCTCCACCCACAGGAACATCTCGGTGTAGACGGTCTGCGGGCAGGCGTAGCCGCACCACAGGCGCCCGGCCACGGCCGTGAAGAGGAACAGGGAGAGCGCGCTGATCACCAGCAGGCCCGACAGGTAGATCAGGTCCTGCGGGTACAGCACCAGGCCGAAGATGTAGAAGCGCCGCGCGGCCAGGTCGAACAGCACCATCTGCCGCTCGCCCCATTCCACCCAGGGCATGCCGTAGAACACCAGCTGGGTGAGAAAGACCATGGCCCAGCGCCAGCGCGCGAACAGGCCCTGCACGCTGCGCGGGTAGATCTTCTTCGTCGCCTCGTACAGGCCGACCTCCGGTGCGGCGGCGGGCGGCGCGCTCGCGATCGGAATGACCGTCTTTCGCGTCATGGGGTCCCGGTCGCAGGGTTGGACATGCCCCACACGTAGGAGGCCAGCAGCTTGATCTGCGCCTCGGTCAGGCGGCCTTCCTGCGCGGGCATGGCGCTGTGCTTGCCCTCGTTGATGATCTGCACGATGGCGGCCTCGCCGTAGCCGTGCAGCCAGATGCGGTCGTTCAGGCGCGGGGCGCCCAGCGCCGGGTTGCCCACGCCGCCGATGCCGTGGCAGGCCGCGCAGGCGGCGAACTTGGGCTTGCCCAGGCCCGCGCGCAGCGAGTCGTGCGGCTCGCCCGACAGGCTCAGCACGTAGTGGGCGACGTTCTTCACGTCGTCGGGCGTACCGACCATCGCGGCGGCCGGCGGCATCACGCCGATGCGGCCCTTGGTGATCGATTCGACGATCTTGTCGGGCGTGCCGCCGTGCAGCCAGTCGGCATCGGTGAGGTTCGGAAAGCCCTTGCTGCCGCGCGCGTCGGAGCCGTGGCACTGCGCGCAGTTGTTCATGAACAGGCGCTCGCCGATGGCGCGGGCCTGCGGGTCGTGCGCGACCTCTTCCAGGGGCATGGGCGCGTAGCGCGCATACACCGGTTCCAGCGCCTGCGTGGCCTTGGCTATGTCCTGCTGGTACTCGGCGCGCGAGCTCCAGTCGTTCGTGCCGCGAAAGCTGCCCAGGCCCGGGAACACGGCCAGGTAGCCGAGCGAGAAGACGATGGTCAGCACGAACAGGCCCACCCACCACAGCGGCAGCGGGTTGTTGGCTTCACGCAGGTCTTCGTCCCACACATGGCCGGTGGTGTTGTCGGCGTCGGAGGGCACGCGCTTGCGCGCCGTGAGCCACAGGAGCAGCACGCAGCCCAGGATGCTCAGCAGCGAGGCCACGGCCACGTAGCTGGACCAGAAGTTGTTGATGAAATCGCTCATCGTGGGGCTCCCTTCAGTCCTGCTCGAACGGCAACCGGGCCGCTTCGGCGAAGCGCTGCGTGTTGCGGCGCGAACAGGCCCAGGCCACGATGCCGATGAAGACGACGAAGCAGGCGATGGTGGCGGCGATGCGCAGGGTGGTGATGTCGGTCATGGGGCGTTGCCTGTTCTTTCTTCTTACTTGAGCGCCAGGCCCAGCGACTGCAGGTAGGCCACGGTGGCGTCCATGTCGGTCTTGCCGGCGACCTCGTCGGCGGCCTTGGCAATCTCTTCGTCGGTGTAGGGCACGCCCACCGTGCGCAGCGCGCGCATGCGGGTGGCGATGCTGCCGGCGTCGACCAGCCCCTTCTCCAGCCACGGGTAGGCCGGCATGTTCGACTCGGGCACGAGGTCGCGCGGGTTGTTCAGGTGGATGCGGTGCCACTCGTCGCTGTACTTGCCGCCCACGCGGTGCAGGTCGGGGCCGGTGCGCTTGCTGCCCCACTGGAAGGGGTGGTCGTACACGAACTCGCCGGCCACCGAGTAGTGGCCGTAGCGCAGCGTCTCCGAGCGGAAGGGGCGGATCATCTGCGAGTGGCAGTTGTAGCAACCCTCGCGCAGGTAGACGTCACGGCCGGCCAGTTGCAGCGGCGTGAGCGGCTTCACGCCCTCCACGGCCTCGGTGGTCGACTTCTGGAAGAACAGCGGCACGATCTCCACGAGGCCGCCGATGGCCACCACCAGCAGGATCAGCACGATCATCAGCAGGTTGTTGGTCTCGACCTTCTCGTGCGTGAAGCCGGTGGCGGCGGGCGCGGAGTTCTTGTTGTCAGGTGCGTTCATCGTGCGTCCTCGGGAGCTTCAGGCGTGGGCGGCGGCAACGGCCGGGATCTCGGCGCGCACCGAGCGCCCGGTGATCACGGTCATCCAGACGTTCCAGGCCATGACCAGCATGCCGCCCAGGTAGAGCACGCCGCCGATCACGCGCACCAGGTAGTAGGGGAAGGTGGCCTTCACGCTTTCGACGAAGGTGTAGGTCAGCGTGCCGTCGGCATTGATCTCGCGCCACATGAGGCCCTGCATCACGCCGGCGATCCACATCGCGGCGATGTACAGCACGATGCCGATGGTGGCCATCCAGAAGTGCACGTCGATGGCGCGCACGCTGTACATGGCGAGGCGGCCGTACATGCGCGGGATCAGGTAGTACAGCGACCCCATGGTGATGAAGCCCACCCAGCCCAGCGCGCCGGAGTGCACGTGGCCCACGGTCCAGTCGGTGTAGTGGCTCAGGGCGTTGACGGTCTTGATCGACATCAGCGGGCCCTCGAAGGTCGACATGCCGTAGAACGACAGCGCGACGATCAGGAAGCGCAGGATGGGGTCGGTGCGCAGCTTGTGCCAGGCGCCCGAGAGCGTCATCACGCCGTTGATCATGCCGCCCCAGCTGGGCGCCAGAAGGATGAGCGAGAACACCATGCCCAGCGACTGCGTCCAGTCGGGCAGCGCGGTGTAGTGCAGGTGGTGCGGGCCGGCCCACATGTAGGTGAAGATCAGCGCCCAGAAGTGCACGATCGACAGCCGGTACGAGTACACCGGGCGCCCCGCCTGCTTGGGGATGTAGTAGTACATCATCCCGAGGAAGCCGGCCGTGAGGAAGAAGCCCACGGCGTTGTGGCCGTACCACCACTGCACCATCGCGTCCTGCACGCCGGCGTAGGCCGAGTAGCTCTTCATCCAGCCGGCCGGAATGGCCGCGCTGTTGACGATGTGCAGCAGCGCCACCGCGATGATGAAGGCGCCGTAGAACCAGTTGGCCACGTAGATGTGGCGCACCTTGCGCAGGCCGATGGTGCCGAAGAACACGATGGCGTAGGCCACCCAGACCACGGCGATCAGGATGTCGATGGGCCATTCGAGCTCGGCGTATTCCTTGCCGCTGGTGTAGCCCAGCGGCAGGCTGATGGCGGCGGCGACGATCACCAGCTGCCAGCCCCAGAACACGAACGAGGCCAGTGCCGGCGCGAACAGCCGCACCTGGCAGGTGCGCTGCACGACGTGGAAGCTCGTGGCCATGAGCGCGCAGCCGCCGAAGGCGAAGATCACCGCGTTGGTGTGCAGCGGACGCAGGCGGCCGTAGCTGAGCCAGGGAATGCCGAGGTTGAGTTCGGGCCAGGTCAGCTGCGAGGCGATGATCACGCCGACCAGCATGCCGACCACCCCCCAGACCACCGACATGAGTGCGAACTGCCGCACGACGGTGTCGTCGTAGATGGCCGCGGGAGGGTGCGTGGTCTGCTGCATCGTGGTGCCCGTGAATGTGATTTGCGGGCAGTGTCTGCCCGCGTCGCCCGGGCAGGCTTGATGCAGATCAAGCCATCAATCGCTGTGTCAGTCGTTGTTCAGGATGCGGTCGCCTTCGACCTCGATGTCCTCGAACTGGCCGCGTTCGATGGCCCACCAAAGGCCTCCGAGGATCGCCAGGACAAGCACCACCGACAGCGGCACGAGCAGGAACAGCACGTCCATCTCAGGCCACCACCGTCTTGCCGGGCGCAGCGAGCCGCGCCGCGTTGAGCACCACCAGCAGCGAACTCGCGGCCATGCCCAGCCCGGCGAGCCAGGGCGGCAGCCAGCCGGCCACCGCCAGCGGCACGCACACGGCGTTGTAGGCCGCGGCCCAGAACAGGTTCTGGCGCACCACGCGCAGCGTGCGGCGCGCCTGCGCCACGGCCGCGGGAATGGCCTGCAGCGCATCGCCCAGCACCACGAAGTCGGCCCGCGCGCGCGACAGCGGCACGGCCCGGCCGAAGGCGAAGGAGGCGTTGGCGCGCGCCAGGCTGGGGCCGTCGTTCAGGCCGTCGCCGACCATCGCCACCTCGCGCCCGGCCGCCTGCAATTGCCACAGCACCTCGAGCTTGTCTTCGGGTGCGCAGTCGCCCTGCACCGCCGCGATGCCGGCCTGCGCGCCGATGGCACGCGCCGCGTTCTCGCGGTCGCCCGAGAGCAGGCGCACCGACAAGCCCTGCGCCTGCAGCGCCGTCACGGCCTGCATGGCGTCGGGGCGCAGCTCCTCGGCGAGCACGAAGCTGGCGAGCCAGCCCTCGTCGTCGCTCAGGTGGATCTGCGCCGCGTCGACCTGCAGCGGCGGCACCTCGCAGAAGGCCGCCGAGCCTAGGCGCACGGGGCGCGCGCCGTGGTCGTCCACGGCATCGCGCCGGTGCAGCGAGGCCGCCACGCCCTGCCCCACCGTCTCGCGCAGCTGCGTCGCCGACCAGGCCGGCGGCGCGCGGAACTGCGCCTGCCAGGCGTTGACGAGCGCGCGCGCCGCCGGATGCAGCGACAGCGCCGCGAGCGCCGCGCCGATCTCCAGCGCGTCGCCCGGGCGCAGGCCCTGGCGGCAGTACACGCGCTCCAGGCGCGGCGTGTCGCCCGTGAGCGTGCCGGTCTTGTCGAACACCACGGTGTCGACGCCGGCGAGCGCTTCGAGCGCCTGCAGGTTCGACGTGAGCACGCCGCCGCGCGCCAGCGCGCCCGCGCTCGCGAGCATCGCGGCGGGCGTGGCCAGCGACAACGCGCACGGGCAGGTGACGATCAGCACCGCCACCGCGACCATCAGCGCCTTGCCGGGATCGACCGTCCACCACAGCGCGCCCGCGCCGAGCGCGCAGGCCAGCACGGCGATGAGAAAGGGCCGCGCCACGCGGTCGGCCAGCCGGGCCAGGCGCGGCTTGTCGAGCGCGGCGTTTTCCATGAGCCGCACGATCTGCGCGAAGCGCGTGCCCTCGCCCACCGAGGCGATGCGCACCTGCACCACGGCCGAGAGGTTGTGGCTGCCTGCGAGCACGCGGTCGCCGCGGGGGCGCGGCACGGGGCGCGACTCGCCGGTGAGCAGCGCCTCGTCGGCGGTGGTGTCGCCGTCGATCACCGTGCCGTCGGCCGGAAAGGCCTCGCCGGGCCGCACGCGCACCACGTCGCCCGCCGCGAGCCGGCGCACCGCCACGCGGGTCCATTCGCCATCGGGCCCGCGGCGCTCCACGCTGTCGGGCAGCCGGTGCATCAGCGCCTCGAGCGCGCCGGCCGTGCGGTCGCGCAACCGCGCCTCGAGCCAGCGGCCGGTGAGCAGGAAGAAGACGAACATCGTCAGCGAGTCGAAGTAGACCTCGTGCCCCAGCGGCCCCGTGGGGTCGAAGGTGGCGGCGGTGCTCACCACGAAGGTGATGACCACGCCGAAGGTCACGGGCAGGTCCATGCCCACGCGGCCGATGCGCAGGTCGCGCCAGGCGCTGCGAAAGAAGGGCCCGCACGAGAACAGCACCACGGGCAGGCTGAGCACCCACGAGGCCCAGCGCAGCAGCTGCGCCGCATCGGCCGTCATGTCGCCGGGGCGCGCGACGTAGGCCGGGTAGGCGTACATCATCACCTGCATCATGCAAAAGCCCGCGACCAGCCAGCGCCACAGCGCCATGCGCAGCTCGCGCGTGCGCGTCTCGCGCGCGCTGCGGCTGCCGGCCGGCAGCAAGGGGTAGCCCGCACGGGCGCTGGCCTCGAACCAGCGCGAAGGCCGCGTGGCCCCAGCCGACCACACGATGCGCGCGCGCCGGCTCGCGGCATTCACCTGCACCTCGGTCACGCCGGGCACCTGCGCCAGCGCGGCTTCGACGGTGAAGGCGCAGCCCGCGCAGTGCATGCCCTCGACCGCCACCTGCGATTCCCAGCGGCCCGTGCCGGCCTCCAGCGGGCGGCCGAACGCGGCCCACTCGGCGGGGTCGTCGAGCAGCTGCCAGGCGTCGGCGCGGGCGTCAGCCTCCGTGGACGATGGAACGGACGGAAACGGCGCGAGCGCGGCGGAAGCTTGCATCGGGGCAGGCTAAATGCCGGGCCGATGCAAGCGTTTGATCTGCATCAAGGTTCGTCGCGGCGGCCGGGGCCGCGCAGGACCGTCAGTCAGTCAAGCGGGCGTCTTCGCGAGCTCCACCGGCGGCGTGCCGGCCTTGAACATGCTCGCCAGCTGCTTGCGCAGTTCGGGCGTGTCGGTGTGGCCGTGAACGGCCACGGCGTGCTGGACGGCGGCATCGAGCAGTTCGCCTTCGGAATCGGCGCAGAGCGCGACACTGCAGTTCATCGTGCTCGGGTACTCGCGGCAGTCGATGTATTGGCGGGACATGGCGCCTCCTTTGTCCTTACGGACGTGCTTCGAAGATCAGGTTGAAAGGCGTCTCGCTGGCGCGGCGGAAGTGCGAGAAGCCGCCCTGCGAGACGACGTCGCGCAGGCGCGCTTCGCCGGCCTGCGCCCCCAGGCACAGGCCCACTTCCTGCGAACGCGAGGCCGGCGTGCAGATGAAGCTGGAGGCCGAATAGAACACGCGCCCCACCGGGTTGATGTTGTCTTCCAGCCGGTCGTTGGCAAAGGGCTCGACGATCATCCACGTGCCCTGCGGCTTGAGGGTGCGCCGCACGTGCGCCGCCGCCCCGACGGGGTCGCCCATGTCGTGCAGGCAGTCGAAGACGGCGACCAGGTCGTAGTCTTCGCCGGGGAAATCCTTGGCGCTCGCGACCTCGAAGCGCAGGCGCTTTTCATCGTCGACGCCGGCCTTGCGCGCGGTTTCGCGCGCACGCTCGATCGACGGTGCGTGGTAGTCGAAGCCGACGAAGCTGGATTCGGGATAGGCCTGCGCCATCAGCAGCGTCGAGGCGCCGTGCCCGCAGCCCACGTCCGCCACGCGCGCGCCGCGTTTCAGCAGCGGCTCGATGCCTTCGAGCGCCGGAATCCACTGGCTCACCAGGTTGGCCGCGTAGCCGGGCCGGAAGAAGCGCTCGGTGCCATGGAACAGGGCCACGTCGTGCTCGTGCCAGCCGATGCCCAGGCCCGTGCGCATGGCCTGGACCATCTTGGGAATGATCTTGAACTGCGCCACGGCGATCTGGAACGCGCCGGGCACGAAGGCCGGGCTGCCTTCCTCGGCCAGCGCGAAAGCCTGTTCCTCCGTCAGCGAGAACAGCTCGCCCTTCGGGTCGTACTCGACGTAGCCGCTGGCGGCCTGGGCCGAGAGCCATTCGCGCAGGTAGCGCGGGTCGGTCTCGGTGCGGCGGGCGAGTTGCTCCGCCGTGGCGGGGCCTTCGGCCAGCGCCTTGTACAGGCCGAGCTGGTCGCCGACGACGATGGTGGCCGCATGCATCACGGCCCCGATGTCGTGGACGAAGTTACCCATGAACGCGTTAAGCCGTGTTTCGTCGATGGCCATGTGTATCCCCTTCGTCGACAAGCGACTGGCGCGCCCGCTGCCTGCCTATACTGAATTCGAGGCAAAGGGCCTGCGAGCATCCTGTCTCTCGATGCGTGCGGGCGCCATACGCAGCAATGCGTATGCACCGTGAAAGGGCATGCCATGACGCACCTGTCGCGCAACGATTGGGCGAGCGCACTTCGCCTGCTGGACAAACTGGAGTCCGGCCATGTGCCCGTGCGGCATCGCAGCGCCGACGCGCATCCCACGCGCACCACCCGCCGCATCGCCAAGGCGCCGGGCCGGCGCGAGTTGCGCCGCGCCGCCCAGCAGGCCGACTACTGCCGACGCGTGGGGCTGGAGCATGCGATGGCGGTGGCCTTCCTGTACCGGCTGGCCTGCCGTGCGCCGGCGCCGTTGCCGGATGCACAGCCCGCCGGCCTCACGCCGCGCGAAGGCGATGTCATGCACTGGCTCTCGCAGGGCAAGACCGACGCCGAGATCGCCGCCCTGCTGACGATCAGCCCCCGCACCGTGCACAAGCACCTGGAGCATGTCTACGTGAAGCTGGGCGTGGAGACGCGCACGGCCGCCGTGATGCGCGCGCTCGCCATGGGTCGCCCGCCTTGAAGCGGTGAAGGCGGCCCTGGTGCCCTACTCGATGCGGAAGACGAACTCCTGCGTCGCCAGCACCTCGGCATCGCCCGTGGTCTGGCATTCGTAGCGCATCACCGCGGCGCGCACGGCCGAGTGGTACACGCGCGGCCCCGAGAGGAAGCGCACCTCCTGCACATGGCCGCCCTTGATGCGCACCTCGGCCTTGACCACGCCGCCGATGCCTTCGTCCATCGCCTTGCGCGGCATCTCGGGCTTGACCTGCCGCGGGCAGGCCACCGCGATGTCGGTGGTGGTCGCCTTCGGCGGGGCCGGCGGCGCAGGGGGCGCCGGTGGTGCGGCCGGCGGCGGCGCCACGGGCTCGGTGTTCTGCACGGCGGTGATCGCGGGCGCCGACGTGGCCGGCGGTGTCACGGCCGGCGGCGGCACGTAGGCCGGGCGCGGCGGCGGCGGGGCCTTGGGCGTTTCCTGGCGCACGATCTTCTTCGG
>NZ_JBWKYW010000021.1:0-108213 GCF_059423965.1 Variovorax sp. GW458-11-26-14-LB1 | reverse complement strand
GGGGTGGAGGTGGCGGCGGCTTGATCTCGCTGATGATGGTCGCGTCCATCGGCTTCTTGATCAGCTCGACCGTCTGGCGCGCCAGCCCCGACACGAGCGCATAGCCCACGCCGACGTGGAACAGCACCATCACGGCGATGCCCACGGGGCCGAAGCGCGATTTCGGGTTGAAGTCCTTGCGGGAGCGCTTCATGGGATGAACTGCTCCGCGCCCACGATGCCCAGCTTGCTCACGCCCGTGCGCTGCGCCGAGGCCATCACGCCGGCCACCACTTCATACTTGGCGCGGCGGTCGGGCCGCAGGTGCACCTCGGGCTGCACCGCCTGCGCGGCGACCTGCTCGAAGCGCCGTTCCATTTCACCGCGGTCGGCCAGCGGTTCGCCGTTCCACTGCACGACGCTGAGCGCGTCGATGTCGATGCGCAGCACCTCGGGCTTGAGTTCGCTGGGCGGCGGGTTGCCCGTGGGCATGTTCAGGTTCACCGAGTGCAGCTGGATCGGGATGGTGATGATCAGCATGATCAGCAGCACCAGCATCACGTCGATGAGCGGCGTGGTGTTGATGTCCATCATCGGCTCGTCGGAAGGCGTGCTGCTGCGCCGCCCCTGCTTCTGTTTTCTTGGCATGGCTTGCTTGTCTCGTCTCAGTTGCGCGCGGGCGGCTCGGTGATGAAGCCCACCTTGGCGATCCCGGCCGCCTGGCAGGCGTAGATGATCCGGCCCACCGGCTCGTAGTCGGAATGCCAGTCGCCGCGGATGTGCACCTCGGGCTGCGGGTTCAGGGCCGCCACCTTGGTGAGCCGCGCCACCAGCGCGGGCGTGCCCTGCACCGGCGTGTCGTACCAGTAGGTGCGGCCGGCGGCGTCCACCGAGATCACGACGGTCTCGGGCTTGCTCTCGCGCACCTCGTTGCGCTCCTTCGGCACCGCGACGGGCACCGAGTAATTGACCACCGGGATGGTGATGAGGAAGATGATCAGCAGCACCAGCATCACGTCGACCAGCGGCGTGGTGTTGATGGCCGCGATGGCCTGTTCCTCGTCTCCCCCGGAGGCCGGGATGTTCATCGCCATGGCGCAGTCCGCTTGCGTGCGTGCGCGCGCGTCAGGCCGCGGCGCTGCCGGCCAGGATCACGGAGTGCAGCTCGCCGCTGAACTCGCGCACGTCGTCCATCACGGTGATGTTGCGACGCAGCAGCCAGTTGTAGCCCAGCACGGCAGGCACGGCCACGGCCAGGCCGATGGCGGTCATGATGAGGGCCTCGCCCACCGGGCCCGCCACCTTGTCGATCGAGGCCTGGCCCGCCACGCCGATGGCGGTGAGCGCGTGGTAGATGCCCCAGACGGTGCCGAACAGGCCGACGAAGGGCGCGGTGGAGCCCACGGTGGCCAGCAGCGACATGCCGTTGCCCAGGCGCCGCTGCACGCGCTCGGTGGCGCGGTGGATGCACAGGTCGACGAAGTCGGCGAAGTCGACCTTGCCGCGCAGGCCGTCGTGCTTCTGCGTGGCCTGCATGCCGGCGTCGGCGATGAAGCGGAACGGGCTGCCTTCAGCCAGCCGCGCGGTGCCGGCCTGCACGGTGCCCGCGTTCCAGAACTCGTTGTCGACCGCGCGCGCCTGGCGGCCCATGCGCATCTGCTCGAGCAGCTTGGTGACGATCACGTACCAGCTGCCCATCGACATGATCGCCAGGATGGCGAGCACGGCCTTGGCGACGGCATCGCTCTGCGACCAGAGCGCGCCCACGCCGTAGGGGTTGTCGACCTTGGCGGTGGCGGTCGGCGCGGCAACCGGGGCGGCAGGCTTCTCGGGCACCGCCACGGGCGCCGGCGTGGCGGCAGCAGCGCTGGCCGCGGCCTGCGGTGCGGCCGGCGTCTGGGCGCCTGCGAGTTGCGGCGCGCTGCCCAGCCCGAGGGCCAGAACAAAGGGCGCGGCCACGGCCGTCAGCCGTGCAAGGAATGTCTTCGTCATCGTTGTCTTCTCCAGAAAAATAGATTGGCTTCAGGCGCCGGCCTGCCAGCCGTGCGCCTTGTCCCAGACCGCCTGCACGCCGCTGCCCGCGCCGTCCACCACGTGGTAGCGGTCGTAGGGCGCGGCCGTCATGCAGGCGTGGTGCGGCAGCACGCGCACACGGGCGCCCAGGGGCAGCGCGCGGAACATGGCCTGTGCGTCGTCATCGCCTTCGCAGGCGATCAGCCCGTGCTCCTGGTGCAGCTCGGCCACGCACAGCCCGGGCAGCGGCACCGTGCCGTCGGCCCGGCACACCAGCCCGAAGCCCAGGCCGGCGCGGAACTCGGCCGCCGACTGGTCCTTCGACAGCGCGAGCGCGCCGGCATCGATCAGCACGCGGCGCGAGCGCGGGTTGTGGCCGATCACGGTGGCCAGCACCGACAGCGCGATCTCGTCCACGCCGCAGATGCCGCGCGCCGCCTGGTCGAGGTCGAAGAAGGTGTAGACGCCGGGGCGCATCTCGGTGACGCCTTCGAGCGACTGCGCGCACACGGCCGTGGGCGTGGAGCCCACGCTCACCACCTCGACCGGAATGCCGACCGCGCGCAGCCGCTCGGCCGCATGCACGGCGCCGGCGCGCTCGGCCTCGGCGATGGCGCGGATCGCCGTGCCGCCCTGCACGTGGTAGCTGTGGCCCGCATGCGTGAGCACGCCGGCCAGCGACAGCGATTCGCTGCGCTGCACCTCGCGCGCGAGCGAGAGCAGGCCGTCGTCGCGGGGACCGACGCCGCCGCGGCCGCCGCCCGTGTCGATCTCCAGCAGCACGCGAAAGCTCGCGCCCAGCGCCCGCGCGCGGGCACCGGCCGCCTGTACGGCCTCGACCGAATCGGCCAGCAGCGTCACGCGCGCGCCGTGCGTGCGCTGGATGTCGTGCAGCGCCTCGATCTTGTTCGCGTCGATGCCCACGGCATAGGTCAGGTCGGTGAAGCCGTGGCGCGCGAAGTAGGCGGCTTCGGCCACGGTCGACACCGTGAGCCCGCCGGCCTGCCCGCGCGTGGCGCGCCGCGCCACTTCGGCCGACTTGGCGGTCTTCAGGTGCGGGCGCAGCGCCACGCCGTGGCGCGCCGCGCGCTGCGCCATCGCTTCGCAGTTGCGTTCGAGCACGCCGACGTCGAGCAGCAGCGCGGGCGTGGTGAGTTCGGCCAGGGGCGTCATCGGCCGGTTCCGGACGCGACCTGCGCCATCACGCCGTCGATTTCCTCGGCCACGCGCTGCACCAGCGGCGGCAGCAGCACCAGCGTCATGTGCGCGGCGCCTTCGATGCACGCCAGGCGGCGTTGCGTCGACAGCGCCGCATGCGCTTCCTGGAACTCGGGCCAGCGCTGCTGCACCGCGGCAATGGCCGGGTCTGCGCCGGCCGGCAGCGGCTGCTGCCTGGCCCACAACACGGCCAGCGGACGCGAGCCGAAGTCGGGCGACGCGGCCGCCTGGCGCGCGACGTGCGGCAGGCCGCGCACCTCGGCCACCATGGTGTCGAGCGCTTCGGGCGTGTAGGTCGCCTTCATCTGGCGCAGCACCTGCGGCATGTCGGCGAACAGGGCCTCGATGGGCGCCTGCTCCGGCGGCGGCGGGCCGCCGGCCTGGAAGTCCGCGCGCTTGACGCGCTCGGCCGCGAACTGCGATTCGGGCGGGTGCTCGTACATCGCGAACTGATCGGGGTGGCTGGCGTCGAGCATCACGACACCGGCCACCTGCTGCGGGTACAGGCCTGCGTAGACCCGGTTCAGCAGGCCGCCGAGCGAATGGCCGACGAGCACGATCGGGCCCGTCACGCCGGCGGCTTCGAGCAGCGCATGCAGGCGGTGCGCGGTGCGTTCGCCGTCGAAGGGCGCGTCGTCGGCCTCGCTCCAGCCCATGCCGGCGCGGTCGTAGCTGATCACCGGGTGCTTGGCCGCCAGCGCCTGCTGCAGGCGCGCGTAGGTCGGCGAGGCGCAACCGCCGCCGGCCTCGATCACGAGCGTGGGCTGCGCGGCGCTGGCCGCCACGGGGCCGCTGCGCTGCAGGTGCATCGCGCGGCCGTCGATGGCGTAGAGCTCGCCGGGCGCGGCCATGTGGTGCGGGCGACCGGGCTGTTCCACGCGCGGCCAGTAGTCCAGGTCGCGCACGCGGTACGGCAGGTTGGCGAAGTCGGTGCTCAGCGAGGCCGGCGTCGACACGTACAGCACCGATTTGGCGAGGGGCCCGAACTCCGCATGGAAGTGCTGCGCCGACTTCACGATGACCAGCTTCTTGCCCGCCAGGTCGATGCCCAGGCCCGTGAAGAGGTCGGCGCCGATGACCTGGTTGCGCTTGCTGATGAGCACGATGTCCACGCCGTCGGCCGCCTGCACCCACACGCACGGGCCCATGGGCGTGCGCACGCCCGACAGGCCGCCCTGCGAGTGCGCCTCCACCACGTTCATCACGGTCACGTGCAGGTCGATCGGGTCGCCCGAGGCCGGGCCGCACTTGCCGCCCAGGCGCAGCTCGAAGCTCGCGCCCACGCCCGCGTCGCGGCACAGCTGCACCGCGCCCAGGTCCCACACGCCGCCGAAGGCCACGTCGCCGATGCCGCGCTCGACCACGGCGCGCAGCATGAAGGTGCTGTCGCTGGTGGCGCCGCCGCCGGGGTTGTCGGCGGTGTCGGCGATGACCACGGGGCCGCCCTGCACGGCCATGGCCTTGGCGAGCGTCTCCTCGATCGAGAGCGAGGGCACGCCGGTCTCGTGGCGCAGGTCCCAGAAGCCGCGGCCCAGTTCTTCGGCGAGCTTCGCGGCCAGCGCGGGGTCGTTGTCGGTCACCACCCACAGCTTGGCGCCCGACTCGGGCACGTCGGCCCAGGGGAAGCCATGGCCCAGCGACACCGAGAGCACGCCCGGCAGCTTTTCGGCCTCCTGCATGCGGCGCACGAAGCCGGCCATCGGTTCGCGCGTGGTGTGCCACTTGCCGACCATGCGGCAGTCGTGCACGGCCGTGACGGGCTTCACGCGGCCCTGCGCGGTGTCGACCACGATGCGGATCAGCTCGGTCAGGCGCTCGAAGGCATCGGTGTGCGGATATTCCTTGTAGCAAATGATGGCGTCGGCCGTGTTCACCATCTTCTGCGTGAAGTGGCAGTGCAGGTCGAGCGACACGCCGATGGGCACGTTCGGCCCGACGATCTCGCGCACGCGCGTGATCACGTCGCCTTCGCAGTCGTCGTAGCCGTCGGCCACCATCGCGCCGTGCAGCACGAGGATCACGCCGTCGACCGGGCCGGCCTTGCGCAGGTCGTCCAGGATCTCGTCGCGCAGGCGCTCGTACACGCTGCGCACGGTGCGACCCAGCGGCTGCGCAAAGGCCAGCAGGCTCTCGACCGTTTCATGGCCTTCGGCGGCCAGCTGCCGGCGCACTTCCACGGCGTACAGGCCGTAGCCGGTGGCGTCGCGCGTGCTGGCGTCGCCGCGGAAGATGCCGTATTCCTCGTAGCTGCCCAGGCCGGTGGGGGCCGAGACGAAGGTGTTGGTCTCGGTGGCGAACAGGGTGGTGAAGAACTTCATGCGCGGGGCTCCTGGCGGGCAAGGTGGATGTTTCGCGAGCGCGTGGTGGCGAACAGCAGTCCCACGACCCGGCCACCCTTGCGCTCCACGTTGAGGACCGATTTGCCCAGCTGGGCCAGCACCGGGTCGACCGAGGCGAGCGTGACCACGTCGGCCGACAGCGGCGTCAGCACGCACGCGTGCTGGCCGTGGCGGCCCTGCACCGTGAGCTGCAACCGGCCGTCCACCAGCACCATCCGCGCGGTGGCGTCGAGGTCGGGGCTGATGTAGTCGCCGCACAGTTCGTCGGCGAGCAAGGCGGCATCGGGCGCGGTCTCGGGCAGGCGCTCGAAGCGGCGCGGCTGGCCGCCTTCGTGCAGCACGAAGGCATCGGGTGCGCGTTGCGGGTCGATGTCGGCGGTGTCGATCACGAGGTCGTTCGTCGGCAGGTCCTGCAGGCCCAGCCACAGCTTGCCGTCGCCCTGGTTCAGGGGCCTGGCCTCGCCGGCCTGCCACGACAGCGCCAGCTTGCCGGCCACGTCCGCAAAGCCCAGCAGGCCGCCCGTGGAGGGTGCGTGGTAGCGCTGGCCGGGCAGCGCGGGGAAGGCGCTGGCCAGCGGGCGCGCCTCGGGCGGCGCGAGCGCGTCGCCCAGCAGCAGCTCGATCACCTTGAGGGCCAACGCCGACGGCGACACGGGCGCGCCGTTCACCATGGCGATGATGTCCAGCCCGTGGCGGGGCACGCTGATCATCTGCGACTGCGCGCCGAGCACGGCGCCCGCGTGGTGCACGATCTCGACGCCGCGGTACGGGTGGCGCGCGAGGCCAAAGCCGTAGTTCACCTGCGAGCCCGACGACAGCGTGGTGGGCGCCGACAGCAGCGCCCAGCTCTTCGCGCTGCCCACGATCTTCTCGCTGCCGTGCATGTGGGCGAGCCAGCGCAGCATGTCGTCCGCCGTCGACACCAGCGAGCCGCCGCCGTCGAGTTCGCACGGGTACAGGCCGCGGCGCCAGCCGCCGCCGGGCGCGGGCATGTACAGGCCGGCCATGCCGGGGACCACGTCCAGGTCGGTCACCACCGACGAGGTGTCGGCCATGCCGAGCGGGTCGAAGAGGCGCGCCTTCAGGAAGTCGTTGAAGCTGCGGCCGCTCACGCGCTCGACGATCTTGGCCAGCAGGAAGTAGCCGCCGTTGCTGTAGACCATGTGCGTGCCGGGCTCGAAGTTCAACTCGCTCTGGCGCGCCATGGCCGGCAGGCCCGGGCCGGGCAGCGTGAACGTGAGGCCGTGCGCGATGGCCCACAGCTCGTCATGGCCGCGCCAGCCGCTGGTGTGCGTGAGCAGGTGGCGCAGCGTGGGGCCGTTGGCGCTCAGTTGCGGCAGCTCGGGCAGGTACTTCTGCACCGGATCTTCCACGTCGAGCAGGCCGTCTTCGGCCAGCAGCAGCACGGCCATGGCGGTGAAGTGCTTGCTGGTGGAGGCGATGCGCATGCGCGTGGTCGGCGTGAGCGCCACGCCCATCTCCAGGCTGGCCATGCCGACGGCGCGGCGGTACAGCAGGCGGCCATGCTGTGCGACGGCCAGCACCAGGCCAGGCGCGTCGCTGCGGTTCAGGGGCGCCACCAGCGCGTCGATGGCGGCCAGCGCGGAGGCGGTGTCAGGAAGAGAGGCTGAAGGGTGTGGTTGTGACATGGAGGAACAACGAACGATGAAAGGGGGGAGCGGAATCTCGACGCGGAAGGCTCAGTTCGGCTTCGCTTCGCGCATCAGGCGAACGAACGGGCCTTCGGCGGCACGCAGCACCATGGCGCCCAGGCTACCGCCGACCAGCGTGGTCACGACGATGGACACCGCCAGCCCGTTGGGCATCGACTTGAGGGCGTCCGACAACATGCCGACCACGAGCGGCCCCACCACGCCGAAGGGCAGGCTGGCCAGCGTGAGCATGGCGATCGTGCGGGCGCGCAGGTGCGGCGGCGCCGCGTCCTGCAGCACGTTGGGCAGCAGCACCGCGCTGCCGATGAGCGGCACTACCAGGAGGCCCAGCAGCGCGAAGTTGTGGTTGGCCGAGCTCGTGAACAGCAGCAGCGTCGACATCAGCGCCGCCGAGAGATTGCCCAGCATGATCAGGCGCAGCGCCGCGGCCGGCCCCATGCGTGGCTGCACGTAGCGCATCGACAGCACGCCCAGCAGGCCGCCGGCCACGGTGCCGCACAGGAAGGCCAGGCCCATGCCCTGCCCCATCTGCACCGGCGTGACGCCGTAGGTGCGTGCCGTGAGGATCGGCAGCCAGGTGCCCAGCGAGCTCAGGCCCACGCTGGTCAGGCCCACGCCGACCACCAGGCCCGCGAAGGTGCGCCAGTGCTGGCGCAGGTGCTGGCGCAGGGTCGTGGCGCCCGGTGCGTCGGTGGCCGGTGCCCCCGGCGTTGCCTTGGCTTCCTGTGCGCCGCCGCGCGGCGTGCGCCGGATCGACAGCACCAGCAGCGTCACCGGAATGCCGGCGCTGGCCAGCACGAAGAAGGTCAGGCGCCAGGCTTCGAGCTGCTGCATCGCCACCGGCAGCCAGGGCCGCAGGTCGTCGGTGAGGTGCACGATGGTGCCGCCCAGCAGCGCGCCCAGCGCACTGCCGAAAATGGCCGACAGCGCGAACACCGCATTCGCCAGCACCCGCTGCGCCCGCGGGAACAGGTCGGGGATCATGCTGTTGGTGATGGGCGTGAGGCCCGCCTCGCCCACGCCCAGGCCGACGGAGGCGACGAACAGCACGCCGTAGTCCATGGCCGTGCCGCGCATGGCGGTGGCGGCGCTCCACAGCACCACGCAGGCCGCGAGCACCACGCGCCGGTCGTAGCGGTCGCTGAGCCAGCCCAGCGGCAAGGTGGCGATGCCGGTGAACAGCACGATGCCCGCGCCCTGCAGCAGCCCGAGCTGCGTGTCGGAGAGCGACAGCGTCTGGCGGATCGGCTCCGTCAGCAGCGTGAGGATGACCTTGTCGATCGAGCCCAGCACCGTCGCGATGATGAGCACCGCCAGCGCATACCAGGCGCTGGTGGGCGCCTTGCGGGTCGTTTCCAGGGCCGCAGGGGCGGCCGCATCCAGCGGCATCGGTGCCGCGAACGGTGGGAGGCCCGACATGTCAGAACGGAACGTTGACGTTCACGCCGATGGTGCGCGCGGGCACGAGCGCCGCGGTCACCAGGTTCGGGTTCGCGTTGAGTCCGGTTTCGATCGACACGATGCCGCGCTTGTTCGTCAGGTTGCGCACGTAGGCCGAGACGCTGAAGCGCTTGAAGTCGATGCCCGCCTGCAGGTCGACCAGCGTGTAGGCCGGCATGTTGATGCTCGGAATGACCGTGCTGCCGCGGTAGCCCGCATCGCGCTTGCCGGTGTAGCGCGCGCTGATGCCGACGTAGGCCGGGTGGTCGGCGAGGCTGAAGTTGCGCGTCACGCCCAGCGTGGCGGCAAAGCGCGGCGTGTGCGGCAGGCGCGCGCCGGCCTTGGCGCCCAGGCCCTTGGCATCCTCGGTCAGGCGCGCATCGACGGCCGCGGCGTTGGCGGTGAAGCGCCATTCCTTGCTGGGCTTCCAGTTGAGCGTGACTTCGCTGCCCTTGATGCGGGCCGCGCCCGCGTTGGTGACGAACACGAAGGCGCCGCTGCGCGTGGGCTGCTGCACGCCGGTCCACTCGATGTCGTACAGCGCCGCCTCCAGCGACAGCGTGCGGTCCAGCAGGTCGGCCTTGTAGCCCAGCTCGTAGCTCCACAGCGAGTCGGAGTTGTACATCGGCTGCACCACGTTGCGGTCGGTGTCGGCCTTGAGCACGTTGGGACCGCCGGGGCGGTAGCCGCTGGCCGCGCGGAAGTACATGGTGCTCGTGTCCGACAGCGTGTACTTGGCGGCGGCGAGGTAGGTGGTGGGGCTTTCCGACGAGGTGCCGGCGGCACTGGCGGCGACCGACCCGACGAGCTGGCCGGTCTGGCGGCTGGCGTACTTCTGGTTGTTGCGCGCCAGGCGCACGCCGCCGGTGAGCGAGAACTTGGGCGTCACGTTCCAGGTGACGTCGCCGTAGGCCGCCTCCTCGCGGTAGCGCGAGGACTGCGTCGAGGTCAGCAGGCCGAGGCTGCGACCCCCGATCAGGTTGGCGTCCATGACGCCGTTGTTGCTGCCGCGTTCGCGGTTCAGGTACAGGCCCGCCAGCCACTCGATGGTGGTGCCCGAGCGCGAGGTCAGGCGGAACTCCTGGCTGATGCGGTGCTGCTCCACGGCGCTGTTCACCGGCACCGAGGCCACCGGCACGCGCAGCGCGCTCAGCAGCGGCCCGTAGCGGCCGGTGACGTCGACGGTGTTGTTGATCTTCACGTCCTGCGCGGAGGTGATCGAGTTCAGGCGGGCCCAGCCGAAGTCGTATTCCACGTCCAGCCCGAACAGCTGCGTGAGGTTGCTGTACGACTCGTTGGCCGACAGCTGGCGCGTGCGCTCCCGCGTCCAGGGGCGCAGCGTGCGCTGGTCCATGTCCTCGAAGCCCAGGCCCTTGCGATGCACGTCCTGCACCGTGCCCGTGAGGCGCACCGTGAGTTCGCGCGTGGGCGTGAGCAGCAGCGAGACCCGGCCGCCGTCGGTGTGGCCGCGGTCGATGTTGCGCCCGCGCGCCAGGCCCGTGGCGTCGTAGCTGCCGCCGAACTGGTCGGTGAAGGCGGCGAAGCGAACGGCCGCCACGTCTTCCTTGAGCGGCACGTTGAGCACCGCGCCGGTCGTGAAGCCCGGGCCGCCGCCCTGCGTCCACGAGGTGCCCAGCTTCACCGAGCCCGCGAACTCCATGGTGTCGGGCTGGTTGGTCACGTACTTGAGCACGCCGCTCATGGCGCCCGCGCCGTACAGCGTGCCCTGCGGGCCGCGCAGCACCTCGATGTGGCTGAGGTCGAGCATGCCCATGTCCAGCGGCGTGTTGCCACCGCTCGCGCCGGCCGAGCTCATGCCGGTGGCCACGTCGTCCACGTACACGCCCACGGTCGCGATGCCCTGCACCGGGCCGGTGGTCAGCCCGCGCATGGTGAGCGTGCCGCCCACGCTGCCGCTGCTGGTGAGGTTCACGCCCGGCTGCTCGGCCACGTAGTCGGCCAGGTTCTTGGCGCCCGCGCGCTCCAGCGCCTGCGCCTTCATCACGTTGACCTGCATCGGGATCTCGCGCACCGGCTCGCGGCGGCGCGTGGCGGTGATGGTGACGCTGTCGAGCGACTGCGGCGCCTCGTCGGCCTGCGGCTTCGCAGCGGCGGCCGTGTAGATCACGATGGCGCCGTCATCGCCGCGGCGCGTCTGCAGCGGCGTGCCTTCGAGCAGCCGCGCCAGCGCGTCCTGCGGCGACAGCGCGCCCTTCACGCCGCGCGTGGCCACGCCCTTCACGTCGTCGACCTTGTAGAGCAACTGCACGCCGCCCTGCGCGATGTAGGCGTCCAGTGCGGTCTTGAGATCGCCGCCGCTCACGTCGAAGCCCTGCGGCGGGGTCTGCGTCTGTGCGTGCGCGGCCATGCCGCTGGCCAGCGCCCACGCGCCGCCGATGACCCAGGGGCGCAGCGCGCCGTACGTTCGCTTCTTCTTCTGGGGCGGCAGGCCGGTGCGGGGCGCGGTGCGATTCATTGTGTGTGTCTCCAGCGTGGTTATTTGTTTGGGTACCCACTGAGACGAATGCCCCGTCACATTCCGGTAATTTACGGATTCGAAATTCTGATTTCGTTGCCGCTCTCATGCGCGGCAAGACCGAAGCCCTGCTTGAGAAGCCCCACGAAGCCGCTCATGTTGTTCGCATCGAAGCTGCCGCCGATGCGCACCTGCGCGATGACCGGGTCGGCGATCACGAGCTTGCGCAGGTTGTAGCGGTTGAACTGCGCGGCCGCGTCGCCCAGCGTGGTCTGGTCGAACACGAGCTTGCCTTCGCGCCAGCTGAGTTCGTCGTCGACCTGCTTGGGCGCCTTGGACATCACGAGCACGTTGTCGGCATGCGTGACCGCGGCCTGGTTGCGCGTGAGCACGGTGGGCTCGGCGCTTCGGGCATCGGGCTTGGCCGCGGCGATCTGCACGCGCCCTTCCTCCACCGTCACGTTCACCTGCTCGCCCTGGCGCCGCACGAGAAAGCGCGTGCCCAGCACGGTGATGCGGCGGTCGCCGGCGATGACCACGAAGGGATGGTTCTTGTCGTGCGCGATGTCGAAGTAGGCCTCGCCCGCGTCCAGCCACACCTTGCGCCCGCTGTCGTTCACGGCCGTGCGCACCTGCGTGGCGGTGTTCAGCGTGAGCTTCGAGCCGTCGGACAGCGCCACCGACTGGCGCGCGCCCACGGCCGTGGCGTAGTGCTGGCCGCGTTCTTCCTGCGTGTACTGCCAGCCGAGCCAGGCGGTGCCGGCGGCGGCCACGAGCACGCCGGCGGCGATGCGCTGCAGCGAGAAGCGCGACAGGCGTTGAGCGGGCCGTGCGGCCTGCGGTGCGGGTGCCGGCGCCGGCGTGGGCAGGGGAATGGGAACCGCCGGCGTGCGCAGCGCGCCCAGCCGGTCGCCGCGCTCCCACGCGCTGGACAGCCGCAGCCAGGCCACGCGGTGGGCGATGGAAGCGGCGATCCAGGCGTCCAGCTGCTGCTGGTCGGTGTCGGTCCAGTCGCCGCTGTCGCGGCGGGCCAGCCAGTCGGCCGCCAACGATTCGATGCGCTGCGCTTCGCTCATGGTGAGAGCCTCCGCTCGTTCTGCGCTCGCCCGAAGGCCTTGGTGTCCAGCTGCACGCCGCCCGACAGCAGGGCGTCGGCCAGGGCGCGCACGCCGCGCGAGACCTGGCGCTCCACCGTGTCCTCCGTGATGCCCAGCTGCGTGGCGACCTCGCGCTGCGAGAGCCCGTCGATCTTGCGCATCTCGACCACGCGGCGGCACTTGGAGGGCAGCGCGTCGAGCGCCGTCTGCAGCAGCCGCAGCTCGCCGCGGCCGGCGGCGTGGCGTTCGGGCGTGAGCTCGTCGGCGGAGAAATCGAGCGCGTCGAGGTCGGCAATGATCTCGATGGAAACGATCTGCGCGCGCCGGGCGCGGTCGATCAGCAGGTTGCGCGCGGTGGCAAAAACGAAAGGCTTGACCTGGTCGGGCATGGATCTGGAGGCGGACTCGTAAATGCGCACGTAGACGTCCTGCCGCAGGTCGGGCACTTCGGCGTCGTCGCGCCAGTTGCGGCGAAGGAAGCGCGTGAGCGCGGCTTCCATCGGCAGCACCTCGCTGACGAACCAGGCATCCAAGTCACTGAGAACCACGAAGCGCTCCTGGAAATTGAAGGGCCGACACACAAAGCGGCAGGTCGCCGGGATTGGCGACAGACAGTGAGACGAACGGCCCGAAGATTTCCGGTAACGCGCGAAGGCCCGCCGGCGAAATTTCCTTGAATTCCCATGCCCGGCGGCGGACCCGGAAATTCTAGAAGGCCGGGCCCGAGGGCTTTTCCCCCTTGCCCCGTTACCGGAAAGTGCGCTCGAACTCGTCTCACCGGGGGCAGAAGAAAAACCAATTCGCGGAAAACAGACCGACATGATTCGAATCCGGAGGCAGCCCCCCACCTTCCTTGCCCTCTTGCTCACCCGCCCCCGCCTTGCCCTCGTGGCCGCCGCCGGCCTGCTGGCGACGGGGCTGGCCTGCGCCCACGCGCGGGAGTTCGACGTGAAGGGCGGCGAGCTGCGGCCCGCGCTCGACGCCTACATCGCGCAGTCGGGCGTGCAGCTCATCTACAAGATGGAAGACGTCAAGGACCTCTCGACCCGGGGCATCAGGGGAAAGATCGCCGCCGACGCGGCGCTGGAGCGCCTGCTCGACGGCACGCGCCTGCGCGTGCGGCGCGGGCAGGACGGCGCGATGGTGCTCATCGCGCCGGCGCGCTCGCCCGCGGCCGCCCGATCGGAGCCGCCGCCGCGCGTCGAGTAATACGATTGGTTTCCCTCGCGCACCTGCGCAACACTCCGGCCCCCGGGAACCCCGCGAGATGCACCGCAATGGCGCGCATTTCTCGCACTTTCTGACACACTAGCTGCGCAACGCGCGAAGGGTGTGTGCCGTGCCCCCATGGCCGGCCCGGCCGGTGGTCCCCGCCGCTTCGCTGCACCGCCCGCACGACGCCCATGAAACTCTTCGCGACCGCGAAACGCCGCATCAGCCTGAACACGCGCCTCAGCGTCGGCGTTGCGGCCGTCGTGCTGGCCACCACCTTCATCATCGCCACGGTGGCGCTGCACCTGGTCAAGAGCCGCATGCAGGCCTCGATCGCCAACGAGGAGTTCGCGCGGCTGTCGGCCATCGCGAGTGCGGTGGAGCAGAAGTTCGCCAGCCGGCGCATCCTGCTGAAGACGATCGCCGAGAGCGTGGGCTCGCACGGCATCACGAACGCCGCGCCGCTGCAGGCCTTTCTGGAAAAGCACCAGTCCCTGCGGGCGGCGTTCGACAACGTCGCCTTCCTGGACACGGACGGCGAGCTGGTCGCCAACCTGAACGGCGCGCGACAGATCGGCAAGGTGAACGTGAAGGACCGCGCGTACTTCAAGGACACGGTCGCCGCGCGCACGGGCGTGATCTCCGAGCCTTACCGCAACCGGCTCAACGGCCTGGCGCAGGTCGCCATCACCGAGCCCGTGCTCGATGCGGCCGGCCGGGTGCTGTTCGTGATCTCGGGCTCCATCAACCTGAAGGACCGCAACATCCTGGGCGAGCTGGCCGACGTGCGCTTCGGCCAGACGGGCTACGTGTTCATCACCACCGCCGACGGCATCGTGATCGACCACCCGCTGGCCGACCGCGTGCTCAAGCAGGCCAACATGGCCATGGCCGACGACGCACCCGACCTCGACCGCGCGATCGGCGGCTTCGAAGGCACCATCGAAGGCGTGAACCATGCGGGCGTGCCCGGCCTGTACGCCTTCAAGCGCATCCGCCAGGCCGACTGGATCATGGGCTCGATGTACCCGCGCCACGAGGCCTTTGCCCGCATCGAAGCCATCGAGCGCACCGCGTGGATCGGCGCCATCGTGCTGGCGCTGCTGGCCGGCGCGCTCGCGCTGGCCGTGGTGCGCCAGCAGCTGCGCCCGCTCACCGGGCTGCACCGCCACATGCTCGACGCCCACGCGGCGCCCGCGCAGGCGGCCGTGGCGCGCACCTACCCGGACGACGAGATCGGCGACCTCTCGCGCACCTTCGACCGGCTCATGCAGCAGCACCAGGCCAGCGAGAAGTTCCTGCGCGACATCACCGACAACCTGCCGGCCATGATCTCGCACGCCGACGCGCAGGGCCGCTACACCTTCGTGAATGCGCGGCTGTGCGAGGAGCTGGGCTACAGCGCCGAGGAGCTGGTGGGCCAGCCCGTGCAGAGCATGAGCGGCCTGCACGACGACCCGACGCTCGAGCACAACCTGCGGCGCGTGCTGGCCGGCGAGGCCGTGTCCTTCGAGCGGCGCGGCGCCGCGCACCGCGACGAGGAAGAGCACTTCTTCCAGACCGACTTCATCCCCGAGCTCGACGCGCAGGGGCGGGTCTGCGGCTACTACGCGATGACCTTCGACATCACGCAGCGCAAGCACATCGAGCTCGAGCTGGCGCACAGCGAGGCGCAGATCCGCACCATCGCCGACAACATTCCCGCACTGGTCTCGCACGTCGACGCCGCGCTGTACTACACCTTCGTCAATGCCAAGGTGCGCACGCTGCACCACGGCCAGCCGCTGGTGGGCCAGTGGATGCCGGCCGTGCGGGGCGCGGCCGATTTCGCGGTGGTGCGACCCCACATGGAGCGCGCGCTGGCGGGCGAGACGGTGATCGTCGAGAAGGCCGGCGACGCGGCGCTGGGCATCGGCGACCGCACCTTCAAGGCCCACTACATCCCCGACCAGGACGCCGAGGGCATGGTGCACGGCGTGTTCGCGATGACCTTCGACATCACCGACGAAGTGAACATCCGCCGCGCCCTCACGCAGCAGGAAAAGCGCCTGCGCGACGTGACCGACAACATCCCCGCGCTGGTGGCCTACTTCGACCGCGACGAGAACTGCCTGTACGGCAACAGCCGCGCGCGGCGCATGGCGGGCCTGGACGAGCGCGCGCCGCTGGACGGCGTGACGCTGCGCTCGGCCGTGGGCGAGGCGGTGTACGTGCAGCACACGCCCCACCTGCCCACGGTGCTCGCCGGCAGGGCGACGCAGTACCCGGTGCAGGTGCCGATCGATGACCGGGAGGCGCACTTCCAGGTGAACCTGATTCCCGACAAGGACCTGGCGGGCCACACGGCGGGCTTCTACCTCATGACCTTCAACGTCACGGCGCTGAAGGAGGCCGAGCGCAAGCTCATCGAGCTGGCGCGCATGGACGTGCTGACCGGCCTGCCGAACCGCCTGGCCTTCAACGAGCAGCTGCCCGCGGCGATGTCGCGCGTGCGCCGCGCCGAAGGCGGCATGGCGCTGATGTTCCTGGACATCGACCACTTCAAGGCCATCAACGACACGCTCGGCCATTCCACCGGCGACGGCGTGCTGGCCGAGTACGCGCGCCGCCTGCGCGCCAGCGTGCGCGAGACCGACACCGTGGTGCGCCTGGCCGGCGACGAGTTCGTGATCGTGCTGGAGAACGTGCACTCGCAGGACGCGGTGGCGGGCGTGGCGCACAAGATCGTCTCGCAGATCGCGGCGCCGGCGTTCCCCGTGGAAGGCCGGCGGCTGGACGTCACGACCAGCATCGGCATCGTGTTCGTCGAGACGGTCGATGCCACCGTCGGTGCCGGCGAACTGCTCGCACGGGCGGACACGGCGCTCTACGCCGCCAAGTCGCAGGGCCGCAACCGTTTCGCGTTCTACCGTTAGCGTCGGCACACCCGCCGCGCCCCCACAACCACCAGGAGATCGATCCATGGCAGCCACCGAAGTCGTCATGCCCGAACAGCTCGTGCAGGAGCTCGACCTGCAAAGCCGCATGCCGATCGCGCGCATCGGCCAGGCGCTGATGTCGCTGGGCATGGTCACGCAGGCGCAACTCGACGCGGCACTCCAGCAGCAGCAGCGCGAGCCCACGGTGCCGCTGGGCGAGACGCTGGTGCGCATGGGCGTCGTGAGCCGCGGCCAGCTGCAGACCGCGCTGGTGCGCAAGATGGGCTACCCGCTGGTGAACCTGCATGTGTTTCCGGCCGCGGCCGACGCGCTGCGCAAGGTGGGCCACGAAGCCGCGCGGCGCCTGCAGGTCATGCCGCTCATGCTGCACGGCGGGCGCCTGGTGCTGGCGCTCGACGATCCGGTCAACCGGCACGCGGTGATCGACGAGGTGGAGTTCATCGCGCAGATGAAGGTGCTTCCCGTGCTGGGCCAGTGCCTGGACCTGGACGGCGTGCTGCACAAGGCCTACGAGAAGGTCGGCCAGGTGGCGGCCGAGCGCCCGGTGATCGACATGAACGACCCGATGCGTCCGCTCGAGTTCGACATGACGGGCACCAGCACGCTGCTGAAGACGCTCGAGAAGGAAGAATCGGCCGCCGCGCCCGCGGCCGGCGAGCCGCCCGTCGAGCAGTCGGACAACTCGCTGGTGCGCATGATCAACAGCATGATCCTCGAAGCGCACCGCGAGGGCGCCTCCGACATCCACATCGAGAGCGATCCGGGACAGGAAAAGACGCGCATCCGCTTTCGCCGCGACGGCCGGCTCTACACCTACCTGGAGCTGCCGCCCAGCTACCGCAACGCGGTGGTGGCGCGCGTGAAGATCATGTGCGACCTGGACATCAGCGAAAAGCGCAAGCCGCAGGACGGCAAGATCAACTTCTCGAAGTACTCGCCGCAGCACCGCATCGAGCTGCGCGTGGCCACCATCCCGACCAACAACGGCCTGGAAGACGTGGTGATGCGCATCCTGGCCTCGGCCAAGCCCATCGCGCTCGATGCGCTGGGCCTGTCCGAGCGCAACCTGGCGCAGTTTTCGCAGGCGGTCGACCGGCCCTACGGCATGGTGCTGTGCGTGGGCCCGACGGGCTCGGGCAAGACCACCACGCTGCACTCGGCGCTCATGCGCATCAACACGCCCGAGCGCAAGATCTGGACCGCCGAAGACCCGATCGAGATCACGCAGCCGGGCCTGCGCCAGGTGCAGGTCAACCCGCGCATCGACTGGACCTTTGCCAAGGCGCTGCGCGCCTTCGTGCGCGCCGACCCCGACGTGATCATGGTCGGCGAGATCCGCGACGCCGAGACCGCCAGGACCGCCATCGAGGCCTCGCTCACCGGCCACCTCGTGCTGTCGACGTTGCACACCAACAGCGCGCCCGAAACCGTGACGCGCCTGCTCGACATGGGCATGGACCCGTTCAACTTCGCCGACTCGCTGCTGGCCGTGCTGGCGCAGCGGCTGGTGCGCTGCCTGTGCCCGCAGTGCGTGCAGAGCCGCCCGGCGACGAGCGAGGCGGTCGAGGAGCTGCTGGCCGACTACATGCACGCCTTCGGCGCGCAGGACACGCCGGCCGCGCGTGACGCCGTGCGCGCCGAGTGGGTGCAGCGCCACGGGCGCGACGGCCAGCTGCAGACCTACACCAGCACCGGCTGCAAGCACTGCAACGACACCGGCTTCCGGGGCCGCGTGGGCATCCACGAACTCATGGTGATGTCGAGGGAACTGCGCCGGCTGGTGCAGGGCGGTGCGCGCGCCGAGGAGCTGCAGGACGCCGCGATGCGCGAAGGCATGCGCACGCTGCGTCAGGACGGCATCGAGAAGGTGCTGGCGGGCCGGACCACGCTCGAGGAAGTGCGCGCGACCAGCAACGTCTGACGCCCAACGTCCGAGGTCAGGGAAGGCTCAGGCGGCGGCGTCCCACGCCACCGCCGGCAGCGTGGCGATGGCCGGCCGCGCGAACAGATAGCCCTGGAACAGCTCCACGCCGATCTCGCGCAAGGCGCGCACCTCTTCGGGCGCCTCCACGCCTTCGGCGATCACGCGGATGCGCAGCTCGTCGCAGGTGGCGACGAAGCCCCGCACGATGGTGAGCCGCACCGGGTCGGCATGGATGCCGCGGATCAGGCTCAGGTCGATCTTCACCACGTCGGGCTGGAACGCGGCCAGCAGCTCGAAGCCCGCGTAGGCCGCGCCGAAGTCGTCGATGGCCGAGGTGAAGCCGTGGCGCTTGAAGGCGCGGAAGGTGTCGGCCAGGCCGTGCAGGTCGCGCACGCGCTCGCCCTCGGTGATCTCGAACATCAGCTGGCGCACGGGGAATTTGCAGCGCTCGGCGGCGGCCATGGCGGTGCGGAAGCACTCGGCCTGCCCCGCGACGTCGTTGGGCATGACGTTGAGGCTCAGGCGCGACTTCATGCCCAGGCGCGAGGCGATCTCGATGGCCTTGACGCGGCAGGCTTCGTGGAAGGCGAAGCGGTCGACCGGATCGACGCGCCCGAGCACCTCGGCGGCGCCTTCGCCCGACAGGCCGCGCACCAGCGCCTCGTGCGCATAGATCTCGTGCCGGCCCAGGTCCACGATGGGCTGGAACGCCATGGTGAACCCCGAGGCGAGGCCAGCAGGCGCGGCATCAGCATGTATTTCGGCGATCACGTTGGATGGACCTCGCGGGCAAGGTTGCAATGGCGTTGGATGGCGACTCCCAAGAGCGTAAATGTAAACGGTTCTATACACCGCACGCACCACCCCCCTCCGACAAGAGGTCGCGCTGCATGAAGACATCCGACCTAGGCCCGGCCCGGGCTGTAGACCGAAATCACTCATGGGCCCTCCCGGCCTCGGAAAAATCTGTAGCAAGCTGTCGACGACAGGGCTGCGTCCTATGTCCCATCGGGGAGAGATTGGTTAGAAAGGGGGCGCCCACTACTGGAAACGGTGGGTGGGTTTTCACTGTCGTTCCTGGGTTTCCAGTCACCGATGAAAGGTCCCGTCCGATGCGCCACCAGCCTCGCTCCCTCCTTCGCACACTGGCCCGTACCGTGCTGCCCGTCGGTGCCTTGTTGACATTGCTGCCCGCGCAGGCGGTCACGACGACCACGACCTTCCAGGTCACGGCCACGGTGCTCAAGGCCTGCCTCATGACCACGCCGGCCACGCTGGCGTTCGGGCCGTACGACCCGGCGTCAGCCACCGCGCTGGCCGGCACCACCAGCCTCAACGTCACCTGCACCTTCGGCACGCCCTACTCGCTCGGCCTGAGCGCGGGCGGCGGCTCGGGCGCAACGATCACGAACCGCCTGATGACCAGCCCCACGGCGGCCGCCGGCAACAACACGCTGGGCTACGGCCTCTTCAAGGACAGCGCGCACCAGACCAACTGGGACAACAGCGTCGCCGGCACCGGCTACGTCGGCAACGGGACGCCCCAGACGCAGACGATCTACGGCCTGATTCCCACGGGGCAGTACACCGCGGCGCCGGCCATCGACTACACGGACACGATCACGGTCTCGCTGACCTATTGAGGGCGCCGTTGACCGCCTTCACCGCAGGCCGCCACGGCATGCGTCGCGCCCTGCTGCCAGTCGCATGGGGGGCCGGCCTGCTGCTGGCCGCCCTTGCTCCCGCTCCCGCCGCGGCCACCAGCCTCAGCGTGGCGCCGCTGCGCATCGTGCTGACGCCGCAGCGCCCGGTCGCCTCACTCACCATGGGCAACGCCGAGGACACCGAGGTCGCCGTGCAGGCCGAGGTGGTGGCGTGGTCGCAGCAGGACGGGCGCGATGCCTACGAACCCACGCGCGACGTGCTGGTCAACCCGGCCATCTTCCGCCTGCCGCCGGGCGGGCGGCAGATCGTGCGCCTCGGGTTGCAGGTGCCGGCCGACGCCGGCGAGCGCAGCTACCGCATCTTCCTGCGCCAGCTGCCGCGCGACCAGGCCCTGCCGGCGGACGGCACCGAGGGCGCGAAGGTGCAGACGCTGCTGCGCATCGGCGTGCCGATCTTCGTGCCGCCGCTGCAGCTGCGCCGTGCGCTGCAATGGTCGCTGCAGCCTTCGGGGCGCGCCACCGGCACGGCAGGCACCGCCTGGCGGCTGGTGTTCGACAACCAGGGCAGCGAGCACATCCAGGTCACGCAGCTCGTGGTGCGCCGCGAGGACGGCACCGAGCTGCTGCGCAAGAGCCTGTCGCAGTACGCGCTGGCCGGGCAGTCGGCCGGCATCGACATCGAACTGCCCGCCCTGCCGCCCGACACCCGGCTGCAGGTCGAGGCCGCCACCGATGCCCCCGAGGCGTCGTCCAGCGCCACCGTGCGCGTGCCCCGTGCGCCCGCCACGCCACGCTAGCTTGTGGGTCTGCTGCGGCTGGCTGGGCCTGCGCGTGGCCTGCGCACAGACGTCGCCCACTGACGTGGCGGGCGAGGTGCAGCCCGCGATCCTCGATGTGCGCATCAACGGCCTGAGCCAGCCCGCGCCACGGCCGCTGCTGCGGCGCGGCGCCCAGCTGCTGGCGTCGGCGCCCGACTTCGCGGCTTGGCGCCTGGTGCGGCCCGCCACCGCGGCGTTGCAGCGCGACGGCACCGACTACTACGACCTGCGCGCGCTGCCGGGCGCCCAGCTGCAGCTCGACGAAGGCGCGCAGAGCGTGGACCTGAGCGTGCCCGCCGAAGCGTTCACGCTGGGCACCGTGCATGCGCACGCCGGCGATCGACCGCCGCTGTCGGCCTCGGCCTTCGGGGCCTTTCTCAACTACGACCTGGCCTTGCAGCACGACCGCGAGGGCACGCGCGCCTCGGGCTACTTCGATGCGGCGGCCTCGGGCGACTGGGGCCTGGTGGGCACGAGCCTCGTCGCCGGCCAGTCCGCGTTCGGCGGGCGCGGCACGACGCGTCTGGACAGCTACTTCCGCCGCGACGACCCCGCGCGGCTCACACGCCTCACGGTGGGCGACACGATCACGCAGGCCGCGGCCTGGTCGACGCCCTTTCGCTTCGGCGGCGTGCAGTTCGGCACCCGCTTCGGCTTGCAGCCCGGCTTCATCAGCTACCCGATGCCGACCCTGCGCGGCGGCGCGGCCGTGCCGTCGGCGGTGGAGGTGTATGTGAACGACACGCTGCGCTATCAACGGCGTGTGGACGCCGGCCCCTTCGCGCTCAGCGACGTGCCCGTGCTCACCGGCGCGGGCGAGATGCGCTTCGCCGTCACCGATGCGCTCGGCGTGCAGCGCACCGTGACCACGCCCTACTACGTGAGCTCGAACCTGCTGCGCGCGGGCCTGTCCGACTATTCGCTCGAAGCCGGCTGGACGCGCCTGCGCTACGGCGAGCGCAGCTTCGACTACGGCCCGCCCTTCGTCGCCGGCACCTGGCGCCACGGCGTGAACGACGGCGTGACCGTCGAGGCGCGCGGCGAGGCCAGTGCGCGCAGCCAGACCGCGGGCGCCGGCGTGACCTGGGTCTGGGGCACGCTCGGCGAGCTCTCGCTGCACGGCGCCGCCAGCCGCAGCAAGGACGGCGACAGCGGCCGCCTCTGGCGCGCCGCCTACACGCGCACCAGCGACGAATGGAACTTCTCGGTGAGCCGCCAGGTGGCCAACCGCGGCTTCACGCAGATCGCCTGGCACGACAGCCCCGTGCACACCGACGCACAGACGCAACTCTTCGCAGGCCGCTCGCTGGGCCGCTACGGCACGCTGGGCGCGAGCCACACGCGGCTGCGCTACAACACCGGCGAGCACATCGGCGTGACCACCGCCAGCTGGTCGATCGGCCTGGGCGGCAACGCCTGGCTCGGCACCTCGGTGGCCCACACGCGCCAGGACGGCAAGCGTTCCATCACCTCGGTGAACGTCAGCCTCAGCTTCACGCTCGGCGAGCGCCAGCACGCCACGCTCTCGGTGCAGCATCAGAAGCCGGGCGGCCACTCGGCCGTGGCCGAGTGGGTGCAGCAGCCGCCCAACGACACCGGCTGGGGCTACCGGCTGCGCGCCGCCGACGGCGAGAACGCGCGCAGCGAAGCCGCGGTCGATTGGCGCGGTCGCTACGGCATGCTGACGGCCGAAGCCGCGCGCGCCCAGGGCCAGACCGCGGTGCGCCTGCGCGCCAGCGGCGCCGTGGGCTTCGCGGGCGGCGTGGGCTTTGCCACGCGCCAGTCGGACGACGCCTTCGCGCTCGTGACCGTGCCCGGCGCCGCCGGCGTGAAGGTCTACCGCGAGAACCAGCCCTGGACCACCACCGACAGCGAAGGCCGCGCCGTCGTCTCGGGCCTGCGTGCGTACGAGCCCAACCACATCAGCATCGACAACGGCGACCTGCCGATCGAGGCGCAGGTGCGCAGCGACGTGCTGCGCGTGGTGCCGCGCTACAAGGGCGTGGCGCAGGCCAGCTTCGACATCGCGCGCGACGCGATCGCGAACGTCACCGTGCTGCTGCCCGACGGCAGCCCGCTGCCGCCGGGCATCGACGTGATGCGGCCGGCGCGCGGCACCTCGCTGCTGTCGGGCTTTCATGGCCTCGTGTCGGTCGACGACCCGCAGCCGAACGAACGCTTCGAGGCGCGATGGAAGAGCGGGCATTGCCGCTTCACGCTGGGCGAACCCGACCGCGCCGCCGGCGCACTGCCTTCGATGGGACCTTATCGATGCGAACCCGTGTCGTCGTCCCCGCGCTGACGGTCGTGCTGGCGCTGGCGGGGCTGCTGGCCCCGGGCGCGTCGCGGGCCGCGTGCACGGGCCTGGGGGTGTTCACCTGCACTGTCACAGTCACTGCGGCAACGCCATTGGCCTTCGGCAACTACGATCCCGCCGTTGCAACGCCCAAGGACAACACCACGACCATCACCGTCGTCGGCAAGGTCACTTCCCTGGTCGCCCTGCTGGTGAACCTGTCCTACACGATCGGCCTCGACGCGGGCTCGGCCGGCGCCATCACCAGCCGGCAGATGGTGGGCCCGGTCAGCAGCACGCCGCTGGGCTACAACCTCTACACCTCCAACACGCACGGTACTGTCTGGAACGCCAGCAACGTCTCGGACAGCTACAACATCACGGCCTCCGTGCTGGGCACGACGGTGTCGAAGGACTACACCGTCTACGGCCGCATTCCACCCGGCCAGTACGTGGCACCGGGTCCCTACGGCAGCACCATCACGGTGACCGTGACCTACTGAAAGCTCAGCCCTTCAGCATGCCCGCCAGACGCTTGGCGATGAGTTCGTCGGCCTGCGCCATGATCCGGTCGATGAGCTCCGCGCAGCTGGGCACGTCGTGGATCAACCCGGCCACCATGCCGCAGCTCCAGGCGCCGGCGTCCATGTGGCCCTCGGTCATCACCTTCGGGTAGATGCCGGCGACCTGGTCCATGATGTCGTCGATCTTCAGCGCGTCGCCCTTGGCGCGCTCGATCTCCATGAGGCGCTCCACGCCCGCGTTGTTGATCACGCGCTCGGTGTTGCGCAGCGAACGCATGATCAGGCGCGTGTCGAGCTCCGAGGCGTTGACGATGGCCTGCTTCACGTTGGCGTGCACCGGCGCTTCCTTGGTCGCGATGAAGCGCGTGCCCATGTTCATGCCCTCGGCGCCCAGCGCGAGCGCGGCCACGAGGCTGCGGCCGTCGGCCATGCCGCCCGAGGCAACGAACGGGATCTTCAGTTCCTCGGCCGCGCGCGGCAGCAGGATCATGTTGGGCACGTCGTCCTCGCCGGGGTGGCCGCCGCACTCGAAGCCGTCGACGCTCACCGCGTCGCAGCCGATGCGCTCGGCCTTGAGCGCGTGGCGCACCGAGGTGCACTTGTGGATCACCTTGATGCCCGCGGCCTTCAGCGCCGGCATGTAGGCCTCGGGGCTGCGGCCCGCGGTTTCCACGGCCTTGATGCCGCCTTCGACGATGGCCGCGATGTACTCGGGGTACGGCGGCGAGGCAAAGGTCGGCAGGAAGGTGAGGTTCACGCCGAAGGGCTTGTCGGTCATCTCGTGGCAGCGCGCGATCTCGCGCGCCAGCAGCTCGGGCGTCTTCTGCGTGAGGCCCGTAATGATCCCCAGGCCGCCGGCGTTGGAGACGGCCGCGGCCAGCTCGGCAAAGCCGACGTAGTGCATGCCGCCCTGGATGATGGGGTGGCGGATGCCGAAGAGTTCGGTGATGCGGGTTTTCAAGGGAACGTCCTTTGGTCGGGGTTGCTGGGAAGGAAAGAGAGGAAGAAAAAATCAGGGCGGAGAGATGACGCGCAGCACGTCGCGCGCCATCGCCTTCATCCAGGCCGTGTCGCTCTTCAGCGCAGGCTCTGCGAAGGTCTTGGCAAAGGTGGGCCGCGCCATCTTGGCGTAGTTCAGCGTGCCGAAGATGAGCGTGAGCACCACCACGGCCGACAGGTCGTCACGCACGAGGCCGGCCGCCTGCGCCGCAGCCACCAGGCCCAGGCTGGCCTGCAGGAAGCCTTCGAGCGGCCGGGTCTGCGCATGCTGGATGCGCTCGGCGTTGTCGAGCAGTTCGCGCGTGACGAGCTTGAAGCCCGTGGGCCGCGCGTGCATCCACTCGACCTGCAGCGCGACGAACGCCTGCAGCCGCGCAGGCAGGTCGGGGGCCGCCTCGACGCGCTTGCAGATGCGCGCCGTCAGGTCTTCGGCCTGCTTTTCGAGCACGGCGCGGTACAGCACTTCCTTGCTCGGAAAGTGATGCAGCAGCCCCGGGTTGCCGACTTCGCAGTCGCGCGCGATGGCTGACAGCGACGCGCCCTGGAAGCCGTGGTCGGCAAAGTGCTGCTCGGCGCGCGCGAGGATTATTTCTTTACGGGAAAGGGCAAGGGTGGCCATCGGGCGGTTCTGGAAAGCGTCACGCGTAAGAGCGCATGCCGCGAAGACGCGACCGGCGATCAGACGCGATGCGCGCCATTCTTTCTTGTGTCTTGTGGGCTGGTTGTTGCACGCGCGACACCCTCGCGCGTCAGCGTGCGGCCGGCATCGCCGCCACCTGCTGCGCGAGCTGCGCGTGGAAACGCGGCGCGCTGTACTCGAAGGTGCCGAAGCTGAGCGCGTCGTTCGCGCCCGATGCGAGCCCGGCCTGGATCGACTCGGCCAGCGCATAGTCTTCCGCGAGCGTGCGCCGGTACAGCGCCACGTTCGCATCCCAGTGCGCCGTCGCCTTCTCCGAGGCCGGCGCCTCGGGAATCAGCGTGAGCTCGTGCACGCGCGTGCGCGTGGCGCCCAGCGGCTCCAGCATGCTGAGCTGCGCGTGGTCGGGCTGCACCAGGATGGTCGTGTTGGGAAAGAAGAAGTAGGTCAGGTTGCCGTAGCGACGCGGATCGAAACCGGCCGCATCGGGCTGGTGCTCCTGGAACTTCGACTTGAGCAGGTACAGGCGCCGGTTCAGGTCGAACTCGTCGATGACCTGCAGGTTGTGCAGGAACATGTGGGCGATGGTCTCGCGGTGCGCCACCTTGAAGTGGTAGGCCTCGAAGGAACCGTCGACCAGCAGCTTCCAGTTGGCCTCGACCTCGTACGTGCGCGGCGCATAGGCCACGGGCGCGCGCAGCCCGGCCAGCGACTCGAGGTTGTCCATGAGCGGGCCCAGGTGCGCGCCGGGGTCGCTGTCCGCCTGCGACGGATCGCACACGACCCAGACCACGCCCGCGCGCTCGACCGTGGCCAGCCGGCGCAGGCCCGACTCTTCCTGCTTCAGGCAGGGAAAGCCGAAGGACTCGGGCACGCCGCGCAAGGTGCCGTCGGGCTTGTAGGTCCATGCGTGGTACGGGCAGACGAAGGCGCGCGCCTCGCTGCCGCTGCCTTCGGGCACCACGCGCGCGCCGCGGTGGCGGCACACGTTGAGAAAAGCCTGCACCTGCCCGCTCTCCTGGCGCACCAGCAGCAGCGGCACGCCCGTGTGCGTGAGCGACAGCCACGCGCCCGGCGAAGCGAGCGATGCGCTGGCGGCCACCGGCTGCGGATGCCGCTGCAGCAGCCGCCGCTCGTCGCGTGCGATGGCCTCGTCGGTGTACTGGCCGACCGGCACGCGGTCGCCCTCCCCTTGCGCGTCGGCGCGCCCGGCCTGCAGGGCCGTGGTCGCTCGGCGATGGAGTTCGGCTGCGAAGTTCTCGCTCATCGGGGGGCTTTCTGTGCGATGCGATGCAGCCCGGTGAGCTGCGCGATCGGCCCAGTCTACCGACTGACCAGTCGGTACGTCAACCGCCCCCCCGGGAAGCGGTGGAAGCGGTATCAGGCCGGCTTGCGCAGGAAGCCCTGCTGCGCGCCGTTGCGGTTGGGCGCGAAGCCGTTGGCCTGCAGCGTCTCTTCGGTGGTCTCGTAGAACACGCCGATCTTCATGATCTCGCGCGCCTGCTGCGCGGTGGCGATGGGGCGGCCGAACTCGGTCGCGATGCGCACGAGCTGCTTGATCTGCTCGACCGAGCTCATCTTGCCGGTGCGGGTCTGGTTCCACAGCACGTCCTCGATGCCGCAGCGCACGTGCAGGCCCAGGGCGATGCCGATCATGTTCACGGGCAGCACGTTGAGCACCGAGCTCTCGACCGTGACCACCGCGCCGTCGGGTGCGGCGCGCAGGAAGTTGGCCAGGTTGTAGATGTTCGCCTGGTCCATGCCGCCACTGATGGCCACCCAGTTCATCACCAGCGGGCCCTTGTAGACGCCGCGGCGGATCATGCGTTCGATGGTCTCGAAGCTGTTGATGTTGTAGCACTGGAACTCGCTCTGGATGCCCGCGGCCGTGAGGCGGCAGATGTGCTCTTCCACCCAGCTGGGGTTCGAGGGCACGATCATGTCCCGGTACGTCGAGTACAGCCGCGGGTCGCCGCGCGACAGGCCCTTGAAGTCGTCCAGCCCCGCGTGCTCGGTCACGTTCATCTGCGTGGTGTTGACGGTCACCGTCACCTGGTCGGGCCGGGGCGTGAGCTCGGCCAGCATGTGGCGCGTGTCGTCGCTGAGCCACTTGGCGGCGGCGCCGTCGTCCTCGGGCGCGAAGCTGATGGAGCCGCCCACCTGGATGACCATCTCGGGCACGCGCGCGCGCACGCCGGCGATCAGCTCGTTGAACATCGACAGCCGCTTGCTGCCCTTGCCGTTGGCCTCGCGCACATGCAGGTGCAGCACGGTGGCGCCGGCCTCGTAGCAGTCGACCGCCTTCTGGATCTGCTCTTCCATCGTGACCGGAATGTCTTCCGGAAAGTCGGCGGGAATCCAGCCCGGCGCATAGGGTGCGGCCGTGATGATCAGGGGCTGCTGGTTCTCGGGATACAGGTGGCCGTCGAGGAAGTTCATGGGGTTGTCTCCGGTGAAAAGGTTGCGCTTGCAGCCAAAGTTTCTGGCGCAGCTGCGAAAACTTCTTGCTCATCGGGGGCGCGGTTTTGTCTTTCTGGGGCATTGGAATGGCGCGTGCAAAGACAGGTTTCACTGTCGCGATTGGGCAAGTGGCCGACGCGTGGCGCCAAGCATTCAGCAGCGGTGGCGCCGCAGAATCCGCACGCCCTTCTTGTCTCTTCCACCTGAGGACGAACCATGTGTCTGCATCTGCTGCGAGCCTCCCTTCTCTTCCTGGCCGCGCTGTGCTGCGGCACGGCCTCGGCCCAGGCCTGGCCCGACAAGCCCCTCCGGCTGATCGTTCCCGCGCCGCCGGGCGGCATCTCCGACGCGGCGGCGCGGCTGCTCGCCGAACAGCTGCGCACGAACCTCGGCCAGACCGTGCTGGTGGACAACAAGCCGGGCGGCTCCGCCGTCATCGCCGAGCGCGCGCTGATGGCCGCGCCGGCCGACGGCTACACGCTGATGGTCGGGCCGTCGAGCGTGCTGTCCGACATTCCGCTCACGGTGAAGACGCCCTTCGACCCGCTCAAGACCTTCACCTACGTCGGCGAGGTGACGGGCATGTTCCATGTGCTGGTGGCCAATGCCGGCTTCCCGCCGAACACGGTGAACGACCTGCTGGCGCATGCCAAACAGCATCCGCGCTCGGTCAGCGTGGCCAACCTGAGCACGGGCACGCGCTCCAACCTGCTGGGCGAGATGCTGCGCGCGCGCAGCGGCAACGACATCCTCGTGGTGCCGTACAAGGGCTCGGCGCCGGCGCTGGTCGACCTCATGGGCAACCAGGTGCAGCTGACCTTCGAGGTGGTGAGCAACGTCACCTCGCTGATCCGCAGCGGCAAGATCAAGGCGCTGGCCGTAGCGTCGCCCAGGCGTTCGCGCTTCCTGCCCGACGTGCCCACCTTCGGTGAGCTGGGCCTGCCCGACTTCGTGATGCCCGACGCGAGCGTGGGCGTGTTCGTGCTCAGCAGCATGCCGCCGGCGCTGCAGGAGAAAATCCGCGCCGAGGTGGCCCGGGCCGTGCAGGCGCCGAAGTTCCGCGAGGCGCTGCTCGCGCAGAATTACGATCCGCCGCGCGAGGCGACGCTGGTGCAGCTGCGCCAGACGCTGGACGCCACGACCGCCCACAATCGGGCCATCATCGAGAAACTGCAACTCAAGATCAGCCCCGAGTGAACACGGGGCCTCTGCCAAAGAAGCCACCATGAAGCACCTCGGTCGACTGATGCGCAGCGCGAGCCTCAGCGGCTACGTGGAGCTGGTGCAATCGCTCGGCCGTGACCCGCATGCCTTCATGCGCACCGTGGGGCTGAAGGCGCAGCTGCTCGAGCACCCCGAGACGCTGATCCCCGGCGACGCCGTGCGCGAGCTGCTCGAGATCACCGCGCGCGCCACGCGCACCGAAGATTTCGCGTTGCGGCTGGCGGCGCAGCGCAAGCTCTCGGCGCTGGGCCCCATCAGCGTCGTGCTCAAGGAAGAGCCCACGCCGCGCGACGCGCTCGACACGCTGGGCCGCTACCTGAAGCTGGTGAACGCCTCGCTGAGCTTTCGCCTCGAGGACACGGGCGACATGGTCATCATCCAGGAAGACCTGCTGCCCAGCCCCGGGCTGCCGATGCGCCAGTCGATGGAGCTGGCCGTGGGCATCATGTTCCGCATCCTCGGCGAGCTCATCGATCCGCAGTGGCGCCCGCAGCAGGTGTGCTTCACGCACCGCCCGCCGGCGGACATGGCGGCGCACCGCGCCTTCTTCGGTCGCAACGTCAAGTTCAACCAGGATTTCAACGGCCTCGTGTGCCTGGCGGCCGACCTGCGCAAGCCGCGCGAATCGGGCGACCAGGGCGTGGCGCGTTTCGCGCGCGAGTACCTCGAAGCCGCGCTGAAAGACCGCGGCGAGAGCACGCGCGAAGCCTGCCGCGAACTCATCCTGGCGCTGATGCCCGGCGGCGGCTGCACCGCGCAAGAAGTGGCGCGGCACCTGCGCGTGGACCGCCGCACGCTGCACCGCCGGCTCGAGGCCGAAGGCCTCACCTTCAGCCGCCTGCTCGACGACGTGCGCTCCGACCTCGTGAAGCGCCACCTGCGCGACAGCGACCTGCCGCTGAGCGAGGTGGCCGAGCTGCTGGGGTTTTCAGGGCCCAGCAGCTTCAGCCACTGGTTTCGCCACCACTTCGGCTGCAGCGCCTCGCAGTGGAGCAAGCAGACGGCCGGCGCGGTGGCTCAGGGCGCGGTGCGCGCGTTCTGAACCAGGTCTTCGTGGCGCAGGGCATGCGAGAGGCCCTCCAGCAGGCGCCAGGCCGCATGCGCGAAGCGGGCCCTCATCTCTCAGGCCGCCTTGCGCAGGAAGCCCTGGTTGCCTCCGTTGCGGTTCGGCGCGAAGCCGTTGGCCGCGAGCGACTCCTCGGCCGTCTCGTAGAACACGCCGATCTTCGAGATCTCGCGCGCCTGCTGCGCCGTGGCGATGGGGCGGCCGAACTGGCGCGAGATGGCCACCAGCTGCTCGATCTGCGCCACGGTGCCGATCTTGGCGGTGCGCGTCTGATTCCACAGCACGTCCTCGGTGCCGCAGCGCACGTGCAGGCCCATGGCGATGCCCATCATGTTCACGGGCAGCACGTTGCGCACCGAGCTTTCCACCGTGAGCACGGCACCGTCGGGCACGGCGCGCACGAAGTTGGCCAGGTTGTAGATGTTCGGCGCGTCCATGCCGCCGCTGATCGCCACCCAGTTCATCACCAGCGGGCCCTTGTAGACACCGCGCCGCATGAGCCGTTCGACCGACTCGAAGCTGTTGATGTTGTAGCACTGGAAGGCGCTCTGGATGCCCGCCTTCGTGAGGCGGCGGATGTGCTCCTCGACCCAGCCCGGCTGCGCCGGCACCGTCATCTCCTTGTAGGCCTCGAAGATGGCGGGAATCTCGCGCGAGGTGCCCTTGAAGTCGGCCAGCTCGGCGTGCTCCGTGACGTTCATCTGCGAGGTGTTGACCGTCACCGTCACCTGGTCGGGCGTGGGCTCCAGCTCGGCGAGCATGTGGCGCGTGTCGTCGCTGAGCCACTTGGCGGCGGCGCCTTCGCTCTCGGGCGCGAAGCTGATCGAGCCGCCCACCTGGATGATCATTTCGGGCACGCGCGCACGCACGCCGGCGATCAGCTCGTTGAACTTGGACAGCCGCTTGCTGCCCTTGCCATCGAGTTCGCGCACATGCAGGTGCAGCACCGTGGCGCCGGCGTTGTAGCAGTCGACCGCCTTCTGGATCTGCTCTTCCATCGTGACCGGGATCTCGCCCGGGAAGTCGGAAGGAAGCCAGCCCGGCGCATAGGGCGCGGCGGTGATGATCAGCGGCTGCTGGTTTTCGGGAAAGAGGTGGCCGTCGAGGAAGTTCATGGCGTGCGTCTGTCAGGTGGCGAGGCGGGGGGCGGATGCGGGGGCGATGTTCAGTACGGCACGTCGCCGACGATGCCGGCGCGTTCCATCTTTCGCGGCGCGGGCCAGTAGTCGTTCAGTGCGTAGTGCTGCGTGCTGCGGTTGTCCCAGACGACCACGTCGCCCGGCTGCCACGACCAGCGCACCTGGTACTCGGGAATGGTGGCGCGGCTGAGCAGGTAGTTCAGCAGCAGCGCCGCGCCCGGTGTCTTGTCGATGCCGTGGCGCACGTTCTCGGGGGTGCTGTAGTTCACGAAGTGGGTGGTGAAGCTGCCCACGTAGAGCACCTTCTCGCCGGTCTCGGGGTGCGTGCGCACCACGGGGTGCTCCACGGGCGGATGGTCCTGGCCCAGCTTGAGGCGCGCTTCCATCGGCATCACGGCGCCGAAGGAATGCTCGATGCTGGCCTTGGCGCGCAGCTTGCCGATCTTGTGCTTGATCTCGTCGGGCAGCTCGTCGTGCGCCTGCACCATGTTCACCCAGATGGTGTCGCCGCCGACCTCGGGGCACTCGATGCAGCGCAGCACCGCGCCCATCGCGGGGCTCTGGCGCCACAGGCCGTCGCAGTGGTAGGTGTTCTCGTAGCTGTGCTTGTTGTCGCTGCGGTAGATGCGCACGAGGCCCGGGTGCTCGGGGTCGCTGCCGACCACGGGGTGGTCTTCCAGTTCGCCGAAGCAGCGTGCGAAGGCGACGTGCTCGGCGCGCTCGATGTCCTGGCCGCGGAAGAAAAGCACCTTGTGCTTGAGCAGCGCGGCGCGGATCGATGCAAAGCACTCGGGGTCGCGCGAGGCCTCGCCCAGGTGGACGTCCGAGATTTCGGCGCCGATGGACGGCGTGAGGGGTCTGATCTTCATGAGAGGTCTCCGATGGAATGGCGCGTGCCGCTCAGTTCGCCTGGATGCGGTACTTCTTGACGATGGCCGCGTTGCGCTCGGACAGCGCGCGGGTCTCGGCGATGAGCGCGGGCGTGTCGATGCTGAGCTCGGGCTCCAGGCCCACGTCGAGCAGCTTCTGCTGCACGGCGGGCGCCTGGCCGGCCTTCTCGATCGCGGCATGCAGCTTGGCCATCACGTCGGCCGGCAGCTTGGCCGATCCGATGAAGCCGACCCAGCCGCGGAACTGCAGGTCGGGGTAGCCGAGTTCGGTGGTGGTGGGCAGGTCGGGCAGGAAGCGCGAGCGGGTCTTGCCGGTGAAGGCATAGGGGCGCAGCTTGCCGGCCTTGATGAGCGGCATCGAGGTGAGCATGCCGTCGAACATCAGGTCGACCTGGCCGCCCAGCAGGTCCTGCAGCGCGGGCGGCGAGCCGGGGTAGCCGATGTGCTGCAGGTCGAGCCCGGCGCGGTCGCTGAGGATGAGGCCCGCGTACTGCGACACGGTGCCGGGGCTGTAGCTGGCGAAGCTGGCCTTGCCCTTGCGCGTCTTCAGCTCGGCGACGAGGCCCTGGAAGTCCTTGGCCGGGAAGTTCGCGGCCGTGACGAGCACCACGCCCGAGCGCGCCACCGAGCCGATGGGCACCACGTCCTTCAGCGGATCGAAGGGCATCTTCACGACCTGCGGCGTCTCGGCCAGCACGTTGCTGGCGGCCATCACGATGGTGTTGCCGTCGGCCGGCGCCTGCAGCATGGCCTGCAGGCCGATGGAGCCGCCCGCGCCGGGGCGGTTCTCGACGATCACGGGGCGGCCGATGTCCAGCGCCATCTGCTGCCCGACGACGCGGGCCACGATGTCCATCGTGCCGCCCGGCGGCGCGGGAACGATGAGCTTGACGGGCTTGTCGCCCAGCGCCCAGGCCCCGAGGGCCATCGAGCATCCGACCAGCGCCACAGCGGCGGCGCGTCCAAATTGCAGCAGTTTCATGGGGTGTCTCCGGTTGTTGTCTTGCAGGCCTCGGTGGGCCGATGCCGCCAGTATCCGGCGCACCCCGCCCGCATTTCTTGCTTTATTGGGGCATTGATTTGCCAATTTGGGACATCGCCAAGACCACGCTTCCCGCCGCCGCCACGCGCCGCAAGAATCCGTTCCATACAGCCCCCACACACCCCAGGAGACGCACCATGAACCAGGCCATCCGCTTCCACGAGACCGGCAGCGCCGACGTGCTCAAGCTCGAAAACGTCGAGGTCGGCGAGCCCGGCCCGGGCCAGGCGCGCGTGCGCCACAGCCTCATCGCCGTCAACTTCATCGACATCTATTTCCGCACCGGGCGCTATCCGCTCGCGTTGCCCAACGGGCTCGGTTCCGATGCCGTGGGTGTGGTCGAGGCCGTGGGGCCGGGCGTGACCGACATCCGTGTGGGCGATCGCGTGGGCTACCTCATCGGGCCGCAAGGGGCGTATTCGCAGGTGCGTGTGATGCCGGCTGACGTTCTGATCCCGTTGCCCGATGGCATCTCCGATCGCACCGCTGCCACGTTGATGATGAAGGGCATGACGGCGCAGTACCTGTTCCGGCAGGTCTATCCGCTCCAGGGTGGCGAGACGATCCTGTACCACGCAGCCGCCGGTGGTGTGGGCCTCATCGCCTGCCAGTGGGCACGCGCCATGGGCGTGACGATGATCGGCACCGTCAGCACCGACGAGAAGGCCGCGGTCGCCAAGGCCAATGGCTGCGCCCACACCATCGTGACCTCGCGCGAGAACATCGCCCAGCGCGTGCGCGAGATCACCGAAGGCAAGGGCGTGCCGGTCGTGTACGACTCGGTGGGCAAGGACACGCTGGAAGCCTCGCTCGATTGCCTGCAGCCACGCGGCACGCTCGTGAGCAACGGCACCTCGTCGGGCGCCGTGGTCGTCGACACCAAGCTGCTGGCGGCGAAGGGCTCGATCTGGCTCACGCGACCCGCGATGGTTCATTACATCCACCCGCGCCCACACATGCTGTCGATGGCCGACGAACTGTTCGACCACGTGCTGGCCGGCCGCATCGTGAGCGAGCCCCAGCAGAGCTTCGCACTGGCCGATGCCGCCGAGGCGCACCGCGCGCTCGAAGGTCGCAAGACCACCGGCGCCACCGTGCTCGTGCCCTGAGAACTGCCACGTGCGGACTTGCGATGTCCTCCCTGGTCCGCGCGGCAAGCCTCACCCACTACCGCGAGGTCGCCCGCGCCAGCGGCCTGGACCCGGCGCGCATGCTCCTGGACGCCGGCCTGAGCCCCCGCGTGCTGGACGAGCCCGACCTGATGATTCCGGTCGACCGCGTCGCCGCGCTGCTGCAGGCCTCGGCCGAGCGCTCGGGCAACGACAGCTTCGGGCTGTGCATGGCCGAGGGGCGGCGGCTGTCGAACCTCGGGGCCGTCGGCCTGCTGGTGCGCGAGCAGCCGACGCTGCGCGATTCGCTCGACGTGCTGATGCGCTACCAGCCGCTGCTCAACGGCTCGCTGTCGCTGATGGTCGAGGCCTTCGGCCAGGTGGTGGTGATCCGCGAGGAAGTGCAGCCCGGCAAGGCGCACCGCGCCACGCGCCAGCGCATCGAACTGGCGCTGGGCGTGATGCTGCGGCTGCTGCGCCAGTTTCTCGGCGCCGACTGGCAGCCCCGGCGCGTGTGCCTGGCGCACCCCGCGCCGCGCGACCTGCGCACGCACCATCGCGTGCTGGGCACGGCCGTCGCCTTCGACCAGGACTTCCACGGCATCGTCTGTGCGCGCGACGACCTGGACGCGCCCAACCCCACGGCCGACCCGGCCATGGCGCGCTATGCGCGGCAACTGCTCGACGCGGCGGCGCCTGCGCCCGGCGACCCGCTGCCGGGCGACGTGCGGCGCGCGGTGCTGCTGCTCCTGCCCAGCGGGCGCTGCAGCATCGCGCAGGTGTCGGCGCACGTGGGCGTGGAATGCCGCACGATCCAGCGCCGGCTCGCGCACGACGGGCGGAGCTTCTCGGCCATCGTCAACGACGTGCGCAAGGAACTCGCCGTGCGCCATGTGCTGGAGGGCGACCGCCCGCTGGCCGAGGTCGCGGGCCTGCTCGGCTTCTGTGCGCCCAGCGGACTGTCGCGCTGGTTCCATGCGCAGTACGGCTGCAGCGCGAAGGCCAGCCGCGCGCGGCGGGGGGCGCCGCGCCGCGCTTCGGCCTCGCGCGATTGACGTGGAGAATCGGGCTCGTTCTTCCCTCCACGAGCACGAACGAGCCTTGGCCACTTTCCCGCCCCCCGATGCGAGCGGCGCCCCGCGCGACCTGCTGCTCAAGGTGACGCCGCCCCGTGTCCCGCGTCACCTGGTCTCGCGCGCGCGGCTCCTGTCGAGCGCCGACGCGCTGCACGACCACGCGGTGTTCGTGGTGCAGGCGCCCTCGGGCTTCGGCAAGACCTCGCTGCTGGCGCAGTGGCGGCTGGAGTACCTGGGCCTGGGCGTGCCGGTCGGCTGGGTCTCGGCGCAGAGCCAGGACGACCCCGGCCGGCTGGTGCAGAGCCTGGCGCTGGCGCTGCGCGTCGCCATGGGCCGCCCCGCGTTCGGGCGCAGCCTGTTCCAGGACGACCGGCCCGGCACGCTGGGCAGCGTCACCGCGCTGCTGGCCGAGCTGGCGCAGGCGGCCTTGAACGTGGTGCTGGTCATCGACGAGGCCGACCGCCTGCCACCGGCCTCGCGCGAGGCGCTGGCCTACCTGCTGCGCAACGCGCCGCCCAACGTGCGCACGCTCATTGCCACGCGCCCCGACGGCCGGCTCGACATCGAGGATCTCGTGGCCTACGGGCAGTGCGTGGAGATCGGCCCGGCGCTGCTGAAGTTCAGCCTCGACGAGACGCTGCAGCTGGTGCAGGCGCGCTTCGGCGCGCGCGTCGACCGCAACACCGCCGCCCGGCTGCACGAGCTGACCGAAGGCTGGCCGCTGGGCCTGCAGCTGGCCACGACCATCATCGCGCGCGGGGCCGACGCGCACGCAGCGCACACGGTGCTGGGCGACATGACGGCCGCCGCCGGCGAGCTGCAGGGCGAGCTGGTGCGGCTGCTGCTGGTGAACCTCGACCCGCAGGATCGCGACTTCCTGGCCCGCATCGCCGTGCTCGACCTGCTGCATCCCGAGCTGTGCCGTGCCGTCTCCGGCGTCGACGACGCCGCGGCGCGGCTGGCGCGGCTGAGCAACGACACGCCGGTGTTCGCCGCCGCCGAAGGGGGCGAGTGGCTGCGCATGCATGCGCTGGCGCGCGACGTGCTGCGCCAGCGTTTTGCCGCGCTCGACGCCGCCGAGCAGGTGGCGGCGCATGCGCGCGCCGCGCAGTGGCTGGCCGCGCACGAGCTGCTCGACGAAGCCGCCCACCACGCGCTGAGCGCGGGCCAGCACCAGACCGCCTACGAGCTTGCGGAGCGCAGCCTGTACGAATCGCTCATGCGGCGCGGGCGGCAGGCCACGGTGCTCGAATGGATGGCGCAGATGCCCGCCGACGAACTCGACCGCCGCCCGCGCCTGCTGCTGGCCGCGGCATGGACGCTCGCATCGAGCGAGCGGCACGAAGAAGCCGGCCGCTTCGTGGCGCGCATCCTGGCGCAGCCCGGCGTGAGCGATGCACTGCGCTGCGAATGCGCGCTGATCCTCGGCGGCGCGGCCGTGTTCGCGGACGACCCCGACCGCTTCGTGGAACTGCACGCGCCCTGGACCGAGGCCGTGCCGCTGACCGACCCGCTGCTGCTGCAGTCGCACGCCAACCGCATGGCCTACCGCGCGCTGCTCGAGGGCGAGCCCGCGCTCGCGCGCCTGCGCCAGCAGCAGGCCCTGCGCGGGCACCCGGGCCACGGCGTCGACTACATCCGGCGCTGGAGCGAACTGGTCATCGGCCTGAGCTATGCGTGGGAAGGCCAGGTGCTGCTGGCCGAGCAGCTGCTGCGCCCCGCCGTGGCCGGCGCCGAGGCCGAGATGGGTCGGCGCCACCGCTTCAGCTGCAACCTGGCCGCGCTGCTCGCGTCGGTGGCCTGGGAGCGCGACCTGCCGGGCGACGCCGCCACGCTGCTGGCCAACCGCCTCGACGTGCTGGAGCACAGCGGCCTGCCCGAATCGCTGCTGCAGGCCTACCGCACGGCGGCGCGCATCGCGGCGGCCGAGGGCGCCGAGCACCGCGCGCTGGAACTGCTGGACGCGCTGGACGCGGCCGGCGCTGCGCGGCGCCTGCCGCGGCTGCGCATCGCCAGCCTGGCCGAGCAGGTGCGCCTGCATGCGCAGCGCCACCGCGCCCAGACCTGCCGCGAGCTGTGCGAGCGCATCGACGCGCAACTGGCCGACCCCTCGCTGCCGCAGGGCCCGCTGTGGCGGCGCAGCGTGGAAGCGCTGCGCGACGTGGCGCGCGCCCATGCGGCCATCGCCGCGCGCGACTGGCCCGACGCCCTCGCGAAGCTGGCGCGGGCCGACGAACAGGCGCGCCAGCGCAAGCAGGGCGGCCTGCACATCGAGCTGCTGGGCCTGCGCGCGCTGGCGCTGGAGCGCTGCGGCCAGCCGGCGCAGGCGCTGCTGCGCGAGGCGATGGACCTGGCGCGCGCCTACGGGCTGCAGCGCGTGTTCTCCGACGCGCACCCCGAGCTGGGCGCCTGGGTCGGCACGCTCGCGGCCGAGGGCGCGCAGGCCGAGATCGCAGTCGCGCCGCTCGCACCCGCCGTACCGCCCGTGCCCGCGCCTGCGGCACCGGCCTCGCCCGGCGCCGTGCTCACGCCCAAGGAGGGCGAGGTGCTGGTGCTGCTGGCGCGCAACCTGTCGAACAAGGAAATCGGGCGCGCCATGCAGGTGGGCGAAACCACCGTCAAGTGGCATGTGAAGAACCTGTTCTCCAAGCTCGACGCCGGCACGCGCACGCAGGTGGTGCAGCGCGCGCGCATCCTGGGGCTGCTCGCCGCGGGGCACTGAGGGCTCGCCGCCAGGCACTGAGGGTTTCTCCCTCCCCTCCAGGGCCGCCTCCCCCTCCTGCGAGGAGGGGGCGCGCGCAGGGGCCCCGACCTATTCTTGCTTTCAGCACGGTCACCGCCGCACAGCGGCACCCCCCGACCGGCACAGGAGACAAGACACATGGGTTCCACGATCCAGCCAGGCCTCTCGAACGGGGCCCCCGCCGTGCACACGCGCGGCATCCAGGTCCACCCCGTGACCTGCGCCATCGGCGCCGAGCTGCGCCACGTGTCGCTGGCCGAGGCCTCGCGCGACGCCGGCCTGGCGGCCGAGATCCGCGCGCTGCTGGTGCAGCACAAGGTGCTGTTCTTCCGCCAGCAGGAACTCACGCGCGCCGAGCACGTCACCTTCGCCCGCCACTTCGGCGAACTCGAGGACCACCCCGTGGTCGGCAGCGACCCCGAGCACCCGGGCCTGGTGCGCATCTACAAGAGCCCCGAGACGCCGGTCGACCGCTACGAGAACAGCTGGCACACCGACGCCACCTGGCGCGAGAAGCCGCCCTTCGGCTGCGTGCTGCGTTGCGTCGAATGCCCGCCGGTGGGCGGCGACACGATGTGGGCCAACATGGCGCTGGCCTTCGAGAAGCTGCCCGCGCACATCCAGCAGCAGATTGCCGGGCTGCGTGCGCGCCACAGCATCGAGGCCACCTTCGGCGCCGCGATGCCGATCGAGAAGCGCCTGGCGCTGAAGGCCCAGTTTCCCGACGCCGAGCACCCGGTGGTGCGCACGCACCCCGACACGGGCGAGAAGATCCTGTTCGTCAACGGCTTCACGACCCACTTCACCAACTTCCACACGCCGGCCAACGTGCGCTACGGGCAGGACTACCAGCCCGGCGCCGCCCTGCTGCTGGCCTACCTCGTGAGCCAGGTGCAGATCCCCGAGTACCAGGTGCGCTGGCGCTGGCAGCCGGGCGACGTGGCCATGTGGGACAACCGTTCGACCCAGCACTACGCGGTCATGGACTACCCGCCCTGCCATCGAAAGATGGAACGCGCCGGCATCGTCGGCGACGCGGTCTTCTGAGCGGGCACGTCCTGCGCCATCTCCCTTCCTTCTTCCTTTCTCCCGAGGTCCTGCCATGAACTTTCTCGACGGCCATCTGTTCCCCGAAAACCAGCAGCCGCTGGTCATCACCGCCGCGCCCTACGCACCGTCGTGGGTGCCCGCCGACTTTCCGGAAGACATTCCCGTCACGATGGAGCAGCAGATCCAGAAGGCGGTCGACTGCTACAACGCCGGCGCCACGGTGCTGCACCTGCATGTGCGCGAACTCGACGGCAAGGGCAGCAAGCGGCTGTCGAAATTCAACGAGCTGATCGCCGGCGTGCGCAAGGCCGTGCCCGAAATGATCATCCAGGTCGGCGGCTCGATCAGCTTCGCGCCCGAGAGCGAAGGCGCCGCCGCCAAGTGGCTGAGCGACGACACGCGCCACATGCTGGCCGAGCTGGAGCCCACGCCCGACCAGGTGACGGTGACCATCAACACCTCTCAGATGAACGTGGTCGAACACTGGGACGACGCCGACACCCGGGGCACCTCGATGGAAGACCCCGAGGTCTACCGCGCCTACAAGGAAATGACCGTGCCCGCGCAGCCGGGCTGGGCCGAGGAGCACATCCGCCGCCTCACGAAGGCCGGCATCCAGAGCGCCTTCCAGTGCTACAACATCAACAGCTTCGACTCGGTCGAGCGGCTGATGCGCCGCGGCGTCTACAAGGGCCCGCTGGTCATGAACTGGGTGGCCATCGGCGGCGGCATGGACGTGCCCAACATCTACAGCCTGGCCAACTTCGTGCGCGCCGTGCCCGACGGCGCAGTGCTCACGGTGGAAAGCTCCATGCGCAACGTGCTGCCCGTGAACATGATGGGCATCGCCATGGGCCTGCACGTGCGCTGCGGCATCGAGGACAACCTCTGGAACCAGTCGCGCTCCGCCAAGATGGGCACGGTGGCGCAGGTCGAGCAGCTGGTGGCCATCTCGCGCCAGTTCGGCCGCCCCATCGCCACCGCCAAGCAGGCGCGCGAGATTTCGAAGATCGGCGTTTTCTACGACACCGTCGAGGAATCGCTGGCGGCCAACGGCTTCGCGCCGAACCGCAACGGCGCGCAGCAGGGCTTCCTGCGCAAGGCGGCCTGAGCACCGCACACCCCCGGCACCAGAACACCTGGAGACATCGCGATGAAAAAAACCCACAACATCCTTCGCCGCCTGAAGCCCTGGGCAGCCGCCCTGGCCGCCGCGCCCCTGCTCGCCCATGCCTGGACCACCAAGCCGGTGCGGATCGTGGTGCCGGCGCCCGCGGGCGGCACCATGGACGTCGTGGCCCGCGTGTTGTCCGACGCGATTTCGGCCGAGATCGGGCAGCCGGTGATCGTCGACAACAAGCCGGGCGCCGGTGGCGCCATCGGGGTGCAGGCGCTCAACAGCGCGCCGCCCGACGGGCAGACCATCATGTTCATGGTCAGCAACATCCTGACCGAGATTCCCCTGGTGATGAAGACCAGCTTCGACCCGGTCAAGGACGTGAAGCCGGTGACCATGGTGGCGCGCTCGGCGATGGTGCTGGTGAGCGCGCCGTCGGTGCCGGCCAACGACCTGAAAGGCCTCATCGCCTACCTGAAGACCGGCAAGGGCAGCCCGGGCAGCTACGCCTCGTACTCCGCGGGCACCAGCTCGCACTACGCCGGCGCCATCTTTGCCCGCAAGGCGGGGCTGGACCTGCAGCACGTGCCGTTCCCGGGCTCGCCGCCGGCGCTGCAGAACCTGATGGGCAGCCAGGTCGACATCCTGTTCGACGGCATCGTCACGTCGCTGCCCCTGATCAAGGCCGGCAAGGTGAAGGTCTTCGGGGTCGGAGCCAAGACCCGGCTGGCGCAGCTGCCGGAGGTGCCCACGATGGCCGAGCAGGGCTTCGACGAGATCGACTTCTCGAACTGGGCCGGCGCCATCGTGTCGGCAAAGATGCCCGACGACCTCGTCAAGCGGATCAATGCGGTCCTCACGAAAGCCGCCTCCTCCCCGAAGGTGCGGGAGCGGCTCATCGCGCAGAACTTCGTGCCGATGACCAGCGAGAGCCCCGAGCAGCTCGCGAAGATCACGCACGACGAGTACGAGCGCAACGCGCGGATCGTCAAGACCTACAACATCCAGCTCAACCAGTGAGGGTGCAGGCCGACATGACTGCTCCCACCGTCCTCATCGTTCCCGGCCTGCGCGACGCCGTCGCCAGCCACTGGCAGACCCTGCTCGCCGCACGCCTGCCGCGCGTGCGCGCGGTGCCGCCCATGGGCCGCGACGACCTCGACTGCGCCGCGCGCGTGGCGGCCATCGAGCGCGAAGCGCAGGCGGTCGAGGGCCCGCTGGTCATCGTGGCGCACAGCGGCGGCGTGGTGATGCTGGCGCACTGGGCGCAGCGCACGCGCCGGCCGGTGCGCGGCGCCCTTCTGGCCACGCCACCCGACTTCGAACGGCCGATGCCCGAGGGTTACCCCCGCGTCGAGGCCCTGCGCGCCGGCGGCTGGCTGCCGGTGCCCAGCGGGCCGCTGCCGTTCCCGAGCATCGTGGCGGCGAGCCGCAACGACCCGCTGGCGCCGTTCGAGCGCGTGGTGCAGATGGCGCAGGGCTGGGGCAGCCGCCTGGTCGACCTCGGCGAGGTCGGCCACCTCAACCCCGCCTCGGGCTACGGCGAATGGCCGGGCGCGCAGGCCTTCATCGACGAACTCTCGGCGGACTGAGCCCTTTCTGCCCGCCTGCCCTTCCTACCGAAAGAAACTCCCCATGGTCCAAGCCATCCGCTTCCACGAGACCGGCAGCGCCGACGTGCTCAAGCTCGAACACGTCGAAGTCGGTGAACCCGGCCCGGGGCAGGCGCGCGTGCGCCACAGCCTCATCGCCGTCAACTTCATCGACATCTACTTTCGTACGGGGCGCTATCCGCTCACGTTGCCCAACGGACTCGGTTCCGACGCCGTGGGCGTGGTCGAGGCCGTGGGGCCCGGCGTGACCGACATTCGCGTGGGTGACCGCGTGGGTTACCTCATCGGGCCGCAGGGGGCGTATTCGCAGGTGCGTGTGATGCCGGCTGACGTTCTGATCCCGTTGCCCGATGGCATCTCCGATCGCACCGCTGCCACGTTGATGATGAAGGGCATGACGGCGCAGTACCTGTTCCGGCAGGTCTATCCGCTCCAGGGTGGCGAGACGATCCTGTACCACGCAGCCGCTGGCGGCGTGGGCCTCATCGCCTGCCAGTGGGCGCGCGCCATGGGCGTCACGATGATCGGCACCGTCAGCACCGACGAGAAGGCTGCGGTCGCCAAGGCCAACGGCTGCACCCACACCATCGTGACTTCGCGCGAGAACATCGCCCAGCGCGTGCGCGAGATCACCGATGGCAAGGGCGTTCCCGTGGTCTACGACTCGGTGGGGAAAGACACGCTGGAAGCTTCGCTCGATTGCCTGCAGCCGCGCGGCACGCTCGTGAGCAATGGCACCTCGTCGGGCGCCGTGGTCGTCGATTCGCAGGTGCTGGCCGCCAAGGGCTCGATCTGGCTCACGCGGCCCGCGATGGTTCACTACATTCACCCGCGTCCGCACATGCTGTCGATGGCCGACGAGTTGTTCGGCCACGTGCTGGCCGGTCGCATCGTGAGCGAGCCCCAGCAGAGCTTCGCACTGGCCGACGCCGCCGAAGCGCACCGCGCCCTCGAAGGCCGCAAGACCACCGGCGCCACCGTGCTCGTCCCCTGAGGTTTCCATGACCGCCTTGTCTGTCGCCGCATGGCCGGCGCGCGGCCGCCTGCTCTTTCCGGGCGTGCTCGCCTGCGCGGTGGTCGCCGCCGCGTCCACCTTCCTGTCGCAGCACTACGGTGCGCCGGTGATGCTGTTCGCGCTCATCCTCGGCATGGCGATGAACTTCCTTTCGGCCGAGGGCCCGTGCAAACCCGGCATCGAGTTCACCGCGCGCCACGTGCTGCGCTGGGGCGTGGCGCTGCTCGGGTTGCGCATCACGGCCGCGCAGGTGGTGGCGCTGGGCTGGCACCCGGTGCTGCTGGTGGCGGTGTCGCTGGTGCTGACCATCGGGGTGTCGATGGTGGTGGCGCGGCTGATGGGCTTCAACGTGCTGTTCGGCCTGCTCAGCGGCGGCGCCACCGCGATCTGCGGCGCCTCGGCCGCGCTGGCGCTGGCCGCGGCGCTGCCGCCGCATCCGCTGAAGGAACGCGCCACGCTGTTCACGGTGGTGGGCGTGTCGGCGCTGTCGACGCTCACGATGATCGCCTACCCCCTGATCGCGCGCGCCCTCGGCATGGACGAACACACGGCCGGCGTGTTCCTGGGCGCCACCATCCACGACGTGGCGCAGGTGGTGGGCGCGGGCTACGGCATGTCGCAGGCCACGGGCGACACGGCCACGCTGGTCAAGCTGATGCGCGTGGCGGCGCTGCTGCCGGTGATCCTGTTCGCCGTGATGTTCACGCGCGCCACCGGCAAGGCCGTGGGCGGCCAGCGCCCGCCGCTGCTGCCGTGGTTCGCGGTGGCCTTTGCCGCGCTGGTGGCGCTCAACAGCACGGGCTGGCTGCCGCCCCCGCTCACCACCGCGGGCAGCGACCTGTCGCGCTGGTTCCTGGTGGCGGCGATGGCCGGCATCGGCATGAAGACGCAGCTGCGCGAGCTGGTCGACGTGGGCCTCAAGCCGGTGGTGCTGATGGTCGGCGAGACCGTGTTCATCGCCGCGCTGGTGCTCGCGCTGCTGCGCTGGGCGCCCTGACACACAGCCCCCACGACGACAGAGACGACAACACACACAACAACCAGGAGACAAGACCATGAAGAAGAAGACCCTCATCGCCGCCGCAGCCACAACCCTCGCTGCCGGCGCTTCCCTCGCCCAGTCCTCGCTCACGCTGTTCGGCGTGATGGACGCGGGCGTGAGCCACTACCGCACCACCAGCAGTTCGTACAACCCGCTGCGCCCGGCCGAGCTGCGCCAGAGCCAGACCGTGCTGTCGCCCTCGGGCAATGCCTCGAGCCGCATCGGCTTTCGCGGCACCGAGGACCTGGGCGGCGGGCTGGCCGCGAGCTTCTGGCTGGAGGCGCCGCTGAGCAACGACACGGGCGGTGGCATCACGAACTTCGGACGCCGCTCCACGCTCAGCCTCAGCGGCCCCTTCGGCGAAGTGCGCCTGGGCCGCGACTACACGGCCTCGTTCTGGAACGACGCGGTGTTCGACCCCTTCAGCGTCAACGGCGTGGGCACCAACCTGATCGCGGTGGTCAACAGCAACATCGCGGCCTCGCGCGCGCTGGCCACGGGCGGCCTGCTGAACGGCGGGCTCTCCGCGGGCACCGACAGCTACCTGCGCACGAGCAACGCCATCAGCTACTTCCTGCCGCCGAACCTGGGCGGCTTCTACGGCCAGGTGCAGTACGCGCTGCACGAGAACACGAAGGTCAGCAACGTGCCCGACAGTCCCTCGCAGCGCGGGCGCTACGTGGGCGGGCGCATCGGCTGGGCCAGCGGACCGGCCGACGTGGCGCTGGGCTACGGCGAGAGCACGCTGGCCAGCGCCGCCGCGCAGAGCGAGAAGATCAAGAGCCTGAACCTGGGCGCCTCCTACGACTTCGGCGTGGTGAAGGTGTTCGGCGAATGGTCGCGCGTGCGTGACGTGCGCCACAGCGCCACGCCCTTCGCCAACGGCGCGCTGAATCTGAGCGACCGCTACGACGGCCTCATGGCCGGCGTGAACGTGCCGCTGGGCGCGGGCGTGGTGCGCGCCTCGTATGCGCGCGTGCGCTTCGTCAACGGGCTGGGCCTGCCCGACGGCAATTCGTCGGTGAACAAGCTGGCGCTGGGCTACGTGCACAACCTCTCCAAGCGCACGGCGCTGTATGCCTCGGTGGCGCGCATCCACATCGCCAACGGCCGCAACAACCCGACGGTGATGGGCGTGACGCCGCTGGTGCTGAGCCTGCCGGCGATCTTCCCGCAGCCGGCCTACGCGACCACCAACGGCATGCAGCCGCACCGCGCGCTGGGCTACGACGTTGGTATTCGCATGGCGTTCTGAGCGCCTGACAACAGCGGCGGCGCCCCCGCGCCGTCGCCTCGGTGTGGCACGATCCACGGATGCTTCAACCGTCCCGCCGCATCCCGTACCGCACCTGGCCGGGCGCGCTCGCGATCCTCCTGGCCATTGCCGCGTACGTCGGCGGCCTGACCTTCTGGAACAACCACACGCCCGGCAGCCGGCCGCTGCCCGCGGGCGAGACCGTGTCGGTCGCCCACGCGCGCTTCGAGCCCGCGCCGGGCTGGCAGATGGACGTGTCGCGCTCCAAGGCCGGCCAGTCGCTCATGCTCTTCAAGGGCGGCCACAAGTTCCTCGTGACCACGCGCCTGTGGATGGGCGGGCCCGACGGCCCCATGGTGCGCCAGCAGCGGCTCATGGAGCGCGGCCAGGGCCTGACCGTCGAAGGCGACGTGTCCGACTTCGTCACCGGCTGGGGCCTGCAGGGCAAGACTTTTGCCTACTACGGCGCCAAGCTCGCCGGCCGCTTCTGGCAGGTGGTCGACACGCCGCGTCGCTCGCTGGTGCAGATCGACGTGTACGGCCCCACCGACGGCTTCAACGAAGCGCTGGCCGATGCCCGCAGGATGCTGGACTCGATGGACCTGGAGGCACCGCTGTGAGCACCGCCACCGAAGCGCCCGTCGCGACGCAGGAAGACGCCGACTGGCCCATCGGCACCGACTCGTTCTTCCAGCCGCAGCGCGCCGCGTTCTGGCTGCTGGCGGCGCTGATCCTCAACGGCCTGTTCTACACGGTCTCGATGTTCTCGCTGGGCTTTCGCGTGGTGCCCGTCACCGCGCTGCTGGGCCTGCTGGTGTGGGGCGGCTACACGGCGGCGTTCGTGCTGTTTTTCCGCACGCTCGACCTGCTGGAGCAGCACCCGCCCGAGGCCTACGTGCTGGCCTTTGCATGGGGCGGGCTGGGCGCGGTGTACTTCGCGGCGCCGGCCAACATCGCCATCCAGAGCCTGTGCGCCAAGCTGGTGTCGCCGGAGTTCGTGGCGGCGTGGGGGCCGGCCATCGCGGGGCCGATCACCGAAGAATTCCTGAAGCTCGCGGGCGTGATCCTGCTGGTGCTGATCGCGCGCAACCAGTTCGAAACGTATCTGTCGGTGCTGATCGTCGGCGCCATGGCCGGGCTGGGCTTCCAGGTGATCGAGAACCTGAGCTACACGGTGAACAGCGCCGTGAACTTCCCGCTCGAGAACCAGGTGTACCCGGTGCTCTACCACCTGCTGATGCGCGGGCTGCTGAGCGGGCTGTGGAGCCACGCGGCCTACACGACCATCGCCTCGTTCGGCGTGGCGTGGTTCCTGCTGAACCCGCAGCGCCCGATGGCGGCGCGCATCGGCTGCGCCCTCTTCTACTTCGCGCTGGCGTGGGCGATGCACTTCATCTGGAATTCGCCGCTGCTGGAAGACCGCTTCGACGACGGCTTTGTCGGCATCGCGCTGCTGCTGATCGTCAAGGGCATCCCGGTGGTGATCGCCGCCGCCTTCGTCTGGCGCGCCGCCGCGCGCGAGAACGGCACCTACCTGCATGCGCTGGCCGCCTACTTCGTGCCCGAGCGCGAGCTGATCCGCGACGACGAATGGGTGCGCCTGGGCGCGCCGCTGCTGCGCTACCGCGTGCGCCGCGACATGGGCAAGGAATTCGGAAAACGCGCCCGGCGCCTGAAGGCACAGCTGCAGCGCGAGCAGCTGCGGCTCATCCTCAAGGCCGGCACGCACGGACGCGGGCCGCAGACGCGGCGCCATGAAGTCGCGGTGCGCCGCCTGCGGGCCGAGCTCGACCTGCTCACGCGGCCGCAGGGCTGACGGCTTACTTCGCCGGCAGATACAGCCGCGGATCGACCGCCTTGCCGCGGTAGCGGATCTCGAAGTGCAGCTTGGCGCGGCCGCCCTCCGCCGGGCCGATCTCGGCGATCTTCTGGCCGCGCTGCACGCGCTGGCCCTGCTTCACGCCCACGGTGCCCACGTTGGTGTAGATCGACATGTAGGAGCCGCCGTGGTCGACCATGATGACACTGCCGTAGCCGCGCATCGTTTCGGTCGCAGCCACCGAGCCGGCGCCGATCGCGTGCACGGGCTCGCCGCTGCTGCCGCCGATGTCCAGGCCCTTGTTGCTGTTGCCGTTGAAGCCGGCGATGACCGCGCCCTGCGTCGGCCAGCCCCAGTCGCTGCGGCGCGAGGCGGGCGGCACCACGGGGTCGCGCTCGCGGGGTGCGGGCGCGGGCTTGGCTTTTTCTGTACTGCTGCTGCTGCCGCCGCTGCTGCGCGGCGGAGGCGTGGCAGCCCCCGTCGCGGCGCCGCCGGGCGGCACCACGCGCAGCACCTGCCCGGCTTCGAGCTGGTCGGGGTCCTTGATCTGGTTCCAGCGGGCGATCTCGGCCGTCGTCCGGCCGTGCCGCTGCGCGATGCGGTAGAGCGTGTCGCCCGTCTGCACGACGTACTCGCCGGGGCCCGCCACCGGCGTGCTGGGCGTGGTGGAGCATGCGCCCACCAGCAATGCCGCCGTCAACGCGGCGCACGCGCCCCATCTTCTCCCTGTCACAACCACGCGCTGAGTCCTTTCTGATTCATCCGGATCGCGCGACCTCGCGGGGCGAGGCGCGCCTGAGCAATCCGGCAAGGCTACCAGCAGTCGTTGCGCGGACATTGCGTCCGCGGGAGCGCCCCTATTTCTTCGGCTGCAGCAGCTGCTGCAGGTTGGCCATGTTCTCGTTCAGGCGGTCCTGCACCACCTTCCAGCTGTTGTTGCGCGCCTGCGCTTCCAGCTGCGCCAGTTCGCGGAAGTTGTCGACGGCCTGCTGCACGCCGCGCTGCGCGACCTCGGCCTGTTTGGAGATGGCGTCCTTGCCGGTGGCGTCCTTCAGTGCGTCCTGCCACTGGGCCAGCGTGTCGCGCAGGATCTCGCCGCGCCGCTGCGCCAGCGACTGGATGCCCTCGTAGGCCTGCCGGTTGGCCTCGGCCAGCGCCTCCATGTCCTTGCGCTGCCACTCCACGAGCGCGCCGACGTCCACGCCGGGCAGCTTGAGCTGCTCGATCAGCTTGCTGAAATCTTCCATCGACGGCAGCGCCGTCGGAAAGAGCGGGTTGGCGTTGGCTGCGGTCTTGCTGGTTGCCATGAATTGAATCTCCTTGGTGAGTGAAATAGCAGGTAACGAAAAAATCAGGCCGTCGCGAGCTGCGAGCGGCGCGCGGCGGCGGGCCGCATGACGAGCAGCAGGACCACGCCGGACGACAGCCACAGCCCGATCGCAAGGAACATGCTGTTGTCCGAGCTGCCCGAGGCGGTAGTGATCCATGCGGTGATCACCGGCATCACGGCGGGCCCGAGGTTGCCCAGGCTGCTGATCAGCGCGATGCCGCCGGCCGCCGACTTGCGCGGCAGGTACTCGCTGATGGCCGCGAAGAAGATCGGCGTGTTGGCCGACTGGCCGATGCTCATGACCGCGAGGCCCGCCAGCGCCAGCACCAGGTTGCCACCGCTGAACACGGCCACCAGCAGGCCCGCCGAGGCCAGCGCCACGCAGAAGAAGAAGTGCTTGCGCCGCTCCAGGTGCTTGTCGGAGCTGCGGCCCACGAACACCATGCCCACGGCGCCGAAGACCGCCGGAATGGCCGACAGCAGGCCGACCATGAACACGTCGCCCACGCCCCAGTTCTTGATGAGCGTGGGCACCAGGAACACCAGCGTGTAGTTGGCGCCCAGGAACAGGAAGTACACGAAGGCCATCGTGAACACCTTGGGGTCGCGCAGCAGTGCCCAGAACGAACCGTGCGACGCGGTCTCCACGGCATGCGGCTCGTTGTCCAGGTGATGGCGCAGTGCGAGCTTCTCGGACGGCGTGAGCCAGCCGGCCTGCTCGGGCTTGTCCTTCAGGTAGAAGAACGCGACGATGCCCAGCACCGAGGCCGGCAGCCCCTGCACCACGAACAGCCACTGCCAGCCGTGGTGGCCGCCCAGGCCGTTCATGTACTTCATGATCCAGCCCGACAGCGGGCCGGCCAGCAGGTAGCCGATGGCCGTGGCCGTCATGAAGATCGAGATCACCTTGCAGCGCCGCGCCGAGGGGTACCAGTAGGTGAGGTACAGGATGATCCCCGGGAAGAAGCCCGCCTCGAACGCGCCCAGCAGGAAGCGCAGCACGTAGAACTGCGTGGTGGTCTCCACGAACATCATGGCCGAGGCCACGAGCCCCCAGCAGAACATGATGCGCAGCAACGTCTTGCGCGCGCCGATCTTCTCGAGCATGAGGTTGCTGGGCACCTCGAAGAGGAAGTAGCCGATGAAGAAGATGCCCGCGCCCAGCGCATAGGCCTCGTTGCTGAAGTCCAGCGTCTGCTTCATCTGCAGCTGCGCGAAGCCGATGTTGATGCGGTCGATGAAGGCGACGATGTAGCAGAGGATCAACAGCGGCAGCAGGTGCCAGCTGACCTTCGAAAACAAAGCCTCGTCCGCCGCGTTGTACGGCGCGCGGGCGGGGACCTGCGCAGAAGTGGGGGTCATGGTCTTGCTTTCCTTTGGGGTCGGTCGGTGAAGTGATCGGCGGGAAGGCTAGGCAGCGGCGGCGGCGCGCTTGCCCTTGGCAGGCGCGGCCGGCTTGCGCGGCGCGCGGGGCTTCTTGCTGGCGGGTGCGGCAGCAGTGGCAGCCGCACGCGGCTTGGCGGCGGCCGGCGCCTTCGCGCGGCGCGGGGCCTTGGCGGGCACGGCTTCGGCTGGCGCCTCTTTCGCGACCGCCGGCTTGGCCGCGCTCTCGACGCTGGGCAGCCGCTCGATCTGCCGCAGCGCCGCGCGCAGGTGGCCGATCAGCTCGTACGACTCTTCCTGCGACAGGATGCGGCGGCAGGCCGTGAGGCCGAAGTCGAGCGAACCCGCGTAGCTCTGCACCGTGATGTTGAGCGCGCTGCCGTGGTACGGGATCGACACCGGGTAGAAGTGCATCATCCGCGCGCCCGCCACATAGAGCGTGGCGCCCGGGCCCGGCACGTTCGAGATCAGCACGTTGGCCGCGGGCGGCACGCGGCGTGCCAGGTTGGAGCGGCCGTACAGCGAGGCCAGGCTGGTCATGAGCCAGGGCGAGCCGGTGATCGGCATGTCGACGCCGAGCACGGGCTTGAGCTCGCGCACCACGGCCTTGGCCGCCTCCGACGAGGCATGGATCGCCTTGAAGCGCTCGGCCGCGTCGCCGATGTCGGTCGCCAGGTCCACGCGCACCATCGACACCTGGTTGTTCATCGAGTCGTCGCCCTCCGCGCGCAGGCTCACGGGCACGCCGGCGATCAGCGCTTCCTTCGGCAGCAGGTTGCGCTCCTTCAGGAAGCGGGCCAGCGCCTCGCTGCACATCGCCATCACGATGGTGTTGACGGTGCCTCCCACCCGCTTGCCCAGCGCCTTGAGTTCGTCGAAGGGCAGCGACATGGTGCTGTACGAGCGCTGGTTGGTGATGGCGTCGTTGAACATGCTCTTGGGCGCCATGCCCAAGCTGAGGCGCCGCTCGCCCTTGCCGGTCTGCTGGCTCGCGAGCACGCTGCCGGCCGCCGTGAGCGCGCGCGCGGCCGCCGGCAGCAGCTCGGCGAGCTTGCGGTACTGGCGCGCCGAGTTGGACACCGCCGCCTGCAGCAGTTCGGCCACGCCGAGCTGGTAGTGGCTGCCGCTGCCGCGCTTGCGGCGCGCGGGCGGCACCTCGCGCATCTGCGCCGTGGTGTCGTAGAGCACCTTGGCCAGCTCGGTGCCGGCCTTGCCGTCGACGCCGCTGTGGTGGGCCTTGGTGTAGAAGGCCACCTGGCCGTTCTCCAGGCCTTCGATGACGTACATCTCCCACAGCGGGCGGCTGCGGTCGAGCAGGCTGGAATGCAGGCGCGCCACGAGGTGGTGCAGCTGCTCCATGGTGCCGGGGCGGCGCAGCGTGAGGCTGCGCACGTGGTAGTCCAGGTCGATGTCGTCGTCGTCGATCCACACCGGCTCGGCCAGCTCGAAGGGCATCTGCGCGAGCTTGCGCGTGAGCACCGACGCCAGGTGCAGCCGCTTGCCCAGCATGCCCTTCACGTCTTCGTAGTAGTCGCCCCGGTAGCCCTCGGGCAGGTCCAGGAGCATGAGGCTGCCGACGTGCATCGGCGTCTCGGGGGTTTCAAGGTGCAGGAACGACGCGTCCATGCTGCTCAGGTGGTCCATGGCGTGGCCTCTTTCGTCGGTGGGATCGGTGGGAATTGGGGAATGCGCGCGCTCAGGCGATGGCCGCGGCGACGGCCTGCCTGCGCAGCTCTTCGTCCACGAGGTCTTTCTTGGAGAGCTTGCCCACCGCCGTCTTGGGCAGCGCGGCGCGGATCTCCAGGGCCTGCACCATCTCGTGCTTGCCCACGCGCTCCTTGAGAAAGCTTTGCAGGGCCTTGATGTCGAAGGCCTCGGCGCCGGGTTTGAGCGTGACGAAGGCCTTGGGCGACTGGCCGCGGTATTCGTCGGGCACGCCGATCACCGCCACCTCATGCACGGCCGGGTGCTGGTAGATGGCCTCTTCGAGCACGCGCGGATAGACGTTGTAGCCGCTGCACAGCAGCATGTCCTTGCAGCGGTCGACGATGAAGACGAAGCCGTCCTCGTCCATGTAGCCCACGTCGCCGGTGCGAAAGAGGCCGTCGAAGGTGGTGCTGTCGGCCGTGGCCTCGGGCTTGTTCCAGTAGCCCTTCATCACGTTGGGGCCCTGGATGCACATCTCGCCCTTCTCGCCCAGCGGCACGTAGCGCGTGGGGTCTTCGAGGTCGAGCATCTTGATGACCACGCCTGGGTGCGGAATGCCGCACGAGCCCGCCTTGCGCTGGCCGTGCGCGGGCGAGAAGGTGCCGGTGGGCGATGTTTCCGTCATGCCCCAGCCTTCGGCCAGCCAGGTGCCGGTGATGGCGCGGAAGCGCTCGCCCACCTCCATCGGCAGCGGCGCGCCGCCCGAGTTGCACAGCTTGAGCGAGTGCAGGTCGTACTGCGGCGTGTCGGGGTCGCCGATCACCGCGGTGAACATGGTGGGCACGCCGCAGAAGGTGGTGAGCTTCTTTTCGGCGATGTCGCGCAGCGCGGCCTTGGGGTCGAAGCGCAGGTGCTGCACGATCTCGGCCGCCAGGCGCACGCCCAGCAGCAGGTTGACCGTGAGCGCGTAGATGTGAAACGGCGGCAGCACCGCGAGCAGCCGCTCGGTGCCCATCTGCAGCACGGGCGGCGTGCCCGACTGCGTGATCACCACCTGCTCGCAGGCCGACGACAGGTTGGCGTGCGTGAGCATCGCGCCCTTGGGCAGGCCGGTGGTGCCGCCCGTGTACTGCAGGATGGCCAGCGCCTCGCGCGGATCGCCGAGGGGGTGCGGCGTGTAGCGGCCGTCGTTGTCGAGCAGTTCGGAAAAACGCAGGTGGTGCTCGTCGCCGGAGATGTCGACCGTTTCGTTCTTCGCCTTCATCTGCGCGGCCACCTGCTCGGGCGCACCCGTCATCTCGGCGAGGTTGCCGACGACGAGCTTCTTCAGCCGTGTCTTGCCGAGCATGGCGGCCATCTGCGGGTACAGCGCGGCCAGGTCGAGCGTGATGAGGAAGTCGGTCTGGCTGTCCTCGATCTTGTGCTCGAGCACCTTCGCCGCATCGAGCGGCGAGTAGTTGACCACCGTGCCGCCCGCCTGCAGCACGCCGAACAGTGCGACCAGGTAGTGCGGCGTGTTGGGCAGGAACAGGCCCACGTGCACGCCGGGGCGCACGCCCAGGGCCTGCAGCCCCTTGGCCGCGCGGTCGACCAGCGCGCCGAGCTCGCGGTAGTTCAGCCGCTTGCCCATGAAGTCGATGGCCGGCCGGTCGGGAAAACCGGCCACGGCGTCGGCCAGGATCTGCTGGACCGAGGTGGGCGTGATCGCGTGGTCCCACGCCACGCCTTCGGGGTAGGAAGCCAGCCAGGGCTTGCTGTTCATGTGCGTCTCCAGGAAGTGAACGGGTGGGTGATGCGGCGCGTCAGGCGGCCTTGCGCACGTCGCGGTGCGGGTCGAGGTACAGCAGGCGGCGCAGGCCTTCGCGGCGGAACGGCTTCCACTGGCCTTCGGGCTGCGCGAGCCGGTCGGCGATGGCGTAGAGCACCACCGGGTTGTGGCCGAGGCCGCAGTGGCTGCCCTCGACCTCGATGTTTTCCGAGGTCGCGGTCTCGCGTTCGCGGCAGCCCTGCCAGGCCACGATGCCGTCGCTGCGGCTGTAGATGGCGCTGGCCGGCACGGGCGGCGGCGTGCGCATGCGTTCGCGCTCGGGCCAGTCTTCGACCTTGCGCTCGCTCACCATCTCGTACAGCCGCCACGCGTTGCTCGCGCGCGGCTCGCCGGCGAACGGGCTGCCCAGCGTGATGACGCTGCGCACCTGCGAAGGCGCGCGCCGTGCCAGCTCGCGTGCGAACACGCCGCCCAGGCTCCAGCCGACGATGCTCACCTTGCGTTGATAGCGTTCGTGCAGCTCGGCCAGGCGCTCCTGTATCTGGTCTTCCACGCCGGGGCGCGGGCCGAAGTTGGGGCCGAGCTTCCATCCGTGCGCGCGGTAGCCGCGGTCGCGCAGGAAAGCGCGCAGCGGTTGCGTCGAGGCATCGCTCGCCGAGAGGCCGGGCAGCACGAGCACGGGATGCCCGTCGCCCGCGGGCGCCATGCGCAGCATCGGGGCCATGGTGAAGAACGCGGACAGCTCCGCCACGGCGCGCCACTCGAGCATCAGCAGGCGGCGGGACGGCGGGGCCATCGAAGAAGATTCGGTCATGGTCATCTCGGGAGTGGAGGGAAAGGGAAAGAGAAAAAAGAGAGGCGAAGAAAAAGCCCGACGTGCAGACGCGATGCACACGGCTACCCGGTCGGGCGGTCGTTCGAGAGAGGATCGAGATCGGGGAAAAGGGGTGAAGGCGCCGCGCAACGGCGGCGCCCGGCCTGTGCGGCGGCACGCATGCATGGTGTGAACCCGCCGCGTACGTCCAGTCCGTGCCGGGCATGCCGGCACGCGCGAGGTGCATCCATGTGTTGTCTCCTGTCGGCCTCGTCCGGGCCTTCAGTGAGGCTCGGATCGGGCACTTTGTTGTCGTTGCTCTGGGCACCATCTTTTCGCGGCGACGTCGACAAGGAAAGGTGCGATGCGACCACTTCGCGGTGATTTCGGGACGCGCATTTGAACGACGCGCAGGCGTGACTCACAACTGCGAACAGATGTGTGGATCGACGGCCACGCGAACGCCGCACGAGGGCGCGCGCGTGGGGATCAGCAGTGATTCACGATGCCCGATGCGGCATCGCGCAGGTGCGGCTCAGGCCTTCGCCGCGCGGTAGTCCTGCGGGCTGCGGCCGGTCCAGCGCACGAAGGCGTGGCGGAAGTTCGAGGCGTCGCTGTAGCCCAGCCGCTCGGCGATTTCCTCGGTGGTCATGCGCGTGGTGCGCAGGTACTCGATGGCCAGCACGCGACGCACGTCGGCCAGGATGCCGCGGTAGGTCGTGCCTTCGGTCTCGAGGCGTCGGCGCAAGGTGCGCGGATGGATCGACAGCTCCGAAGCCATCGGCTCGATGGTCGGAAAGCGCCACGGCATGTGGTCGATCAGCGTGCGCCGCACCACCGACGAGACACCGCCCGAGCGCGGCAGATCGGCCAGCACCTGCTGGCACATCTCGCTCACCATCGCATGCGTGACCGAGTCGGGCAGCCGCGAGGGATGGCCCACCCACGGCGAGCCCACATGCAGTTCGTCGCGCGGCTGGCCGAACGCCACGGGGCAACAGAACAGCGTGCGGTAGGCGCTCAAATCTTCGGGCTCGGCAAAGCGCACGTGCAGCGCAGAGAGACCGAACGAAGGACCGAAGAGATCGCGGCCCAGCCGCAGGTGCACCGCAAAGGCGAACTCGAGCGCGAAGCGGTACAGCGGGTCTTGCGGATCGGACGACAGCAGCACCTCGTAGGGCAGCACCGCGGTGCCGCCGCTGCAGGTGTACGACACCGGCCCGGCCACGGGTCCCATGACGCGGTTGTACTTGATGGTGAAGTCCATCAGGTCGGCATGCGTGGGGCTGCTCAGCAGCCCGTAGCCGTACATGCCGTAGGCCGTGAGGTGCATGCGGATGCCCGCGCGAAAGGCGATGCTGGGACCGGGCGCGAGGCGCACCGCGTTGCGGAAGACCACGGCCGCCTGCTCGTAGGAAATCCGCGTCGCCGGTGCGCGCAGCTGGTCTTCCGTCAGGCCACTTCCGCTCAGGGTTTGTTCCGGTGCGATGCCTTCTTCGACCAGGGTGGCGACGATGGCTGCGACGCGCTGGGGTCCGTAGACGCGTGACGCGAAGTCGGGTGGCGAACGATGCACGACGATCAATCCCTTCAGAACACATGCCTTCGATGGCGAGGCCGCCACTGGCCTCGCACTCCAAGGTCGTCGCAGGATATCGAAGCGTTCTGCACGCGCAGACTCGGAGTTTCCCGATAGCGCCAAATTGTCCCGAAGTCACTCCCGGTTGGTCTGAACGAACCTTTCTCACGCTGGTGCCCCACGGAAAGATCGTCCACGAAACACCGTCCCGGCCGCAGGGCACAAAGCGCAACGCGCGACGGTTGCCTTTCGCTTCTCTTCCTTTCTCTCCCCTTCCTTTTCACCGCCACGCCCCATGCAACGCGACCCCTCTTCCCCTTCGTTCGCTTCGTCCAACGGCATCGAGCTGGCCTACGACTGCTTCGGCGATCCGGCGGCGCCACCGCTGCTGCTCATCATGGGCCTGGGCACGCAGATGATTGCGTGGGACGAAGCTTTTTGCGAGCGCCTGGCCGGTCGCGGCTACCGCGTCATCCGTTTCGACAACCGCGACATCGGACAGTCCACGCGCCTGAGCGCCGCGGGTATTCCCGACGTGGCCAAGCTGCTCGGGCAGGCGCTGGCCGGCGTGCCGGTGAGCGCGAGCCAGGTGCCGTACACGCTGGCCCACATGGCCGACGATGCGGTCGGCCTGCTCGATGCGCTGGGCATCGATCGTGCCCACATCGTCGGCGCCTCGATGGGCGGCGCCATCGGCCAGGAGATCGCGCTGCGTCATCCGGCGCGCGTGCGCACGCTGGTGTCGATCATGGCCACCAGCGGCGCCCCCGACCTGCCGCCGCCCCAACCGCAGGCGCTGCAGGTGCTGCTCACGCCCACGCCGCTGGACCGCGACGGCTACATCGCGCGTCAGCAGCAGGTGATGAAGGTGCTGCGCGCCGGCTCGCATCCGGACGAGGAAGCACTCGACGCCGCGCGCGCGGAACGCAGTTTCGAACGCGGCCTGCACCCGGCCGGCTACGCGCGCCAGCTCGCAGCCATCATCGCGTCAGGCAGCCGCAGGGAGCGGCTGGCGTCGCTGAAGGCGCCGACGCTGGTGATCCACGGCGATGTCGATCCGCTGGTGCCGATCGAATGCGGGAAGGACGTGGCGCGCCACGTGCCCGGCGCGAGGATGGTGACCATCGAGGGCATGGGCCACGCGCTGCCGAAGGTGACGTGGGCGCCGGTGATCGATGCGATTGCGGGGCACGCGGTCGAGGGCCGCTGATTTCTTTCGGGCCTCGGGCGGCCCGGCCCGTCAGCGCATCCGCGCCCGGTGCGCCACGCCGGCGCGCTCGACGAGGTCGAGGTCGAACGCCGTCAGCTCGGCGATGCGCACGTCGGCCAGGGCAAGCACCTCGGGCCCGAGCGGGAACTCCGGCCCGGGCGCCGCGATGATGCCCATGCCGGCCGCATGCAGCGAACGGATGCCGTTGCCGGAATCCTCGACGCCGACGGCATGCTCGGGCTTCACGCCGATCTTCTGCAGCACGTCGAGGTAGATGTCGGGCGCGGGCTTGCCGTGCGCAACATCGTCGCCATACGTGGTGGCCAGAAAGACCTTGTCGAGGCCCGTCACCTTCATCACATGCGCCGCCAGTTCGTTCGGTGAGCCGGAGGCCAGCGCGACCTTGTAGCGGGTCGCCGCCAGGCGCACCGCAGCGATGGCGCCTTCGCGCTCGGGCAGGTGCACCTCGTACTTCGCCAGCAGGCGCGCCTTGATTTCGCGGGCGATCGCGGCCTCGTTCATGCCGAGCCTGGCGCGCAGGTCGAGCCGCTCGACCATGAGGCGCGACCACATGCGGGTGTTGCAGCCCATGGTGGATTCCTGGTCCTCGGAGCTCCAGGTCATGCCGTGGTCTGCGGCGAACTCCTCGCGGGCCTGGCGCCAGAGCACTTCCGAATCGATCAGGATGCCGTCCATGTCGAAGACGACGGCTTGGATGGTGGTCATGAAAAAGGCTTTCCTTGCGTGTGACAGTCGAATTCAGGGGGCCAGCCGGCGCTGCAGCGAAGCCGCCAGCGTCTGCAGGATCAGGCAGCACGAGGTGGCGCCGGCGTCGAGCACGCCGATCGAGCGCGCACCCAGTCGCGCCGAACGGCCGATGCGGGCCTGCAGGGCCTTGGTGGCGTCGCGCCCCTGCTGCGCGGCAGCACCCATGGCTTGCAGGCAGGCAGCGAAGCCTGCGCCGCTGGCGAGCGCGGCGGCGTAGGCATCGCGCGCCGGCACGAGCGTGTCGATCAGTGTCTTGTCGCCGACCTGGGCATTGCCCATCGCCTGCACGTTGGCGACGGCCACGGCCAGCGCCTCGCCGAACAGCGCCGCGTCGAGTTGTTCATGCGGCGCCAGGGTGTCGACGAAGCCGAGAAAGAAGCGGCCATAGAGCGGCCCCATCGAGCCGCCGATGTCGTCCATCAGCGCCTGCGACAGTTGCTCGAGCGCGCCGGGCAGCGACGCGGCGCGCGGGCCGAGCGCGTCCAGGCGCGTGCCGCAGCCGGTGAAGCCCTTGGCCATGTTGATGCCGTGGTCGCCGTCGCCGATCAGGCCGTCGATCTCGCTCAGGTGCTGCCGGTTCGCGACGATGGCCTCGATGAGGTCGCGCACCACGGGGCCCGCTTCCGCGAGGGCCAGCGTGGCGCCGCTCACCGTGCGTGCGCGCGCGCCGGTGCCCGAAGACACGGTCGCCGTGGCCACGGCAGGGTTCATGCGTGCGCTTCCGCTGTAGGTGCGGCCCTGCACGGCGTCGCCGGGCACGCTCAGCCCGACGCTGCGGCAGGGGTGCTTCAGGCAGGTCTCGAGTTCGTCGTCGAGCTTCATGAGGGTCAGCGTCACGCCCATCATCTCGAGCGAGGTGAAGAGGTTGCCGACCTGGTTGAACGCCACCGTGATGCCTTTGGCCAGCAGACGCTGCGCGATCTCTCCGTAGAGGATGTACTGCTCCATCACCGGCGTGGCGCCGAGCCCCGAGATCAGCACCGCGACCCGGTCACCGGCGTCGAACGGCAGGTCGGGCAGCACGACATCGAGCATGAGCTGCGCCATCTCGGCGGCGCTCGCCGTCGCCCGCACGTCGATGCCGGGTTCGCCGTGGTGGCCGATGCCGACTTCCATCGTGCCGGGCTCGATGTGGAAGTTGGCCTTGCCGACCGCGGGGATCACGCAGGCGGACAAGCCCACGCCAATGCTGCGCGTGTTCGCAATGGCCTTCTGCGCCGCGGCGATCACCTCGTCGAGGGAAGCGCCGAGCGCAGCCTTGGCGGCACCGACCTTCCACATGAAGATCTCTCCCGCGACACCGCGGCGCCGCGCCTCGTCGCCCTTCGCGGCCGAGGGCACGTCGTCGTTGGCGACCACGGTCCTGACCACGATGCCCTCGCGCTCGGCCATCTGGCGGGCCATGCCGACGTTCATGTTGTCGCCGGCGTAGTTGCCGTAGAGGCAGGCCACGCCCGCGCCGCCGTCGGCCGTGCGGATCGCGTCCAGGAAGCTCTTGGCCGTGGGCGAGGAAAAGATCTCTCCGACCGCCACGGCATCGACCATGCCGTCTCCCACGTAGCCGAGGAACGCCGGCTCGTGCCCCGACCCACCGCCGGTCACGACACCGACCTTGCCGCGCTCGGGCGCTCGGGCGCGCTTGACGACGCGCGGGTTGGCCGGCAATGCCTCGACGCTGTCGCCGTGGGCCAGCAACCAGCCCCCGAGCATGTCCTCGACGACGCGATCGGGGTGGTTGACGACACGGTTCATGGACATAAGGCAGGTCTCCTGGATAAGGGCGGGGCCGGACGCGGCCCGCGGGGTGTGCGCGAAGGGATGGCTCTACAGGGCCGCGGCGAGCGAAGCAGGGGTACCGGTGGGCGATACGGCCGACGGCACGGCGGCGCCGGGGCCCAGCGCCACACGCTCCGCCGCGATGAGTTCGCGGTAGGCCGCAAGCTGCCGGCGGATGTCGTCGCTCGACCAGCCCAGGTACGGCGCGATGCACCCGGCCACGAACGGGGCCAGGGCCAGCCCGCCATCGGCGAGTTCGATCGACAGGTGGGTGCGGCGCGTCATCACGTCGGTCAGCGTGTGCGCGCCCTCGGCGACGACGGCATGCACGAGTTCGGCGACCAGGTAGTGCGGGGCACCGGGCAGCGTCGCGCGCAGTGCGGGCCTGGCCCGCGCGAGCGCCCGCAGGTCGCGCACCCGGTCGCCGTGCCGCTGCAGCAGGCGACCCGCATCGCCGATGCCCATGCCGAAGTGCCGCGCCAGGTCGCCGGCGCTGTCGCGCACCGCGGCCCAGTCGCCGGCCCCCACCAGCGGCAGCGAGGCCGTGGACGATGGCGTGCCCACCCCCAGGGGCCGCACCGCGGCATCGACCGCGTCGGCCGCCATGCGGCGGTAGGTCGTGTACTTGCCGCCGACGACGGTGGTGAGGCCGGGCGGCCCGTCGATCACCGCGTGGTCGCGCAGCAGTGCCGATGTCGAATCGGTGGCGCCGACCGACTTCAGCAGCGGGCGCAGGCCGGCGAAGGTGCCGAGCACGTCGGCGCGACCGACCTTGCGCTCGAGGTAGGCGTTGAGGTTGTCGAGCAGGTAGTCGACATCGGCCGCTTCGGCGACCGGCTGTGACTTGTCGCCATGCCACGGCGTGTCGGTGGTGCCGACGAGCCAGTAGCCGTACCAGCGGCGCGCGATGATGACGGAATCGGTGGCGCGGGCGAGGATGCCGGTGTCGGACTGCAGTGCTTCCGGCCGCAGCAGGATGTGCACGCCCTTCGCGGGTTGCACCCGGAAGCTGTTGGCGCCCGCGCGCTGCTGGATGTCGTCGGCCCAGATGCCGGTGGCGCTGATCACCGCGCGGGCGGCCAGGCGGTGGCGTTCACCGGTGAGGGTGTCTTGCACCACGACGCCCGCGACGCGCTCGCCGTCCTTGACGAACTCGACCATGGGCGCCCGCGTGATGACCCGGGCGCCGCGACCGGCCGCCGTGCGCACGACCGCGAGGGTGTGGCGCGCGTCGTCCATCAGCGCGTCATGGAACTGGACGCCGCCGACCACGCGTCGTGCATCGATCGACGGGACGTGCCGCTTGAGCGCCGCCCGGCCGAAGTGGCGCTGGCGCGGGACGGCGCCGCCCTTGAGGCCGAAGAGGTCGTAGAGCAGCACGCCGGCCCCGACATAGGGCCGCTCCCACCAGGCGCGGGTGAGCGGATAGAGAAAGGACTCCGGGCGGGCAATGTGCGGGCACAGGACCTTGACCATCAGGTCGCGCTCCTCGATCGCGTGCGCCACCAGCTTGAAGTTGAGCTGCTCGAGGTAGCGCAGGCCGCCGTGAAAGGTCTTGCCCGAACGCGACGAGGTGCCGGTGGCAATGTCGCCCGCCTCGACCAGCACCACCGAGAGTCCGCGCGCGACAGCGTCGAGCGCGGCGCCCGCGCCGGTCACGCCCGCGCCGATCACCAGCACGTCGGCCACGCTGCGCGAGGCTTCGGCCAGGTCGCGCCGCCGCTGCGCGGGATGGAGCCAGGTCGCGTCGGCCGGCTCGAAGGCCCGCGCCAGCACGGCGGGCGAGACGAAGTCGTTCATCGGATCTCCTGCACGGCGGCATCGAGGTGGGCACGCCGGATATCGGCCAGGGCCTGCCAGGGCGCCCTCGCCCGCTGTGCGGTTTCGCGGTACTGCCCGTAGATCTGGTCGTAGAGCGCGGTCTGGCCCGGGGCCGGCAAGGTGACCGCCTCGTCGAGGTAGGCATCAACCCACTGGGGCAGCATCTGGTGAAGGCTGGCGTGGCTGTCGATCGACAGCGCGGCGGTGATGGCCGCGCCTGCGGCGCCGCACTCCTCGCGGTTCGACACGCGCACCGGGCGCCCGGTGACCGACGCGATCATCTGCCGCAGCGCCAGGCTGCGTGCGGCGCCGCCGGACAGGCGGATCTCTTCGGGCAGCGTGCCGAGCGCGGTGTAGCAGTCGCGCGTGGCCATCGCGATGCCTTCGAAGACCGCGCGCGACAGGCCCGCCACGCCCAGCGTGGCACTGAAGCCGCTGAGCTGCGCACGGGCGCTCGCATCGACAAAGGGGCCGCGCTCGCCGCTCTGCGCGATGTAGGGGTGATAAACCGCCTGTGCGGGTGCGGTGGACAGCACCAGCGCATCGAGCCGCTCCAGCATCTGCGCGTGCGGCAACGCCACGCCGCCGGCCAGTTCGGCCGCGCTGCCGAGCAGTCGGAGCAACCAGTCGATGTTCAGCGTCGCCGCCATGTGCGAGACCAGGCGGACCCGCAGGCCCGGCGCGGGCATCGCGATGGTGTAGCCGGCTTCGGCGCTGGGTTCGATGGCCGCCGTGTTGTCGGTGACCCAGCCGTGCATGCCGGTGCTGCCGAGCACCGAGCAGCCGACGTGCCGCAGCCCGCCCTGCGCATCGAACGCCATGCCGCCGGCGCCGAGCACGCACAGCGGCACGTCCATGAGCGGCAGCACCACCGGCAGGCCTTCGGGCAATCCGGTCTCGGCGGCGGCGCTGCGGGTCAGCGTCGCATGGCTGCGGGTGCCGTCGACGATCGGCGGCAGAAGGTGCTTGATGGCCTCCAGGCCGAGCAGCGCCAGGGTCTCGTCGTCGTAGGCCAGGCTTCTGAAGTTGCCGAAGGTGTAGACGCCTTCGCAAGGGCTGGTCGCACGCACGCCCGTGGCCTGGAAGAAGAGCCAGTCCTTGCAATGCATGGCCGATGCGGCCCGTGCCAGGCGCTCGGGCTGGTGCGCCTGCAGCCACAGCAGCTGGCCGCTTTGCATCGACGGGTTGAGCGCGTTGCCGGTGCGCGCGGCGACGAGCCGCGAGGCCGGCGTCTCGCGCAGCGCCTGCACGTGACGGCCCGCGCGCGCGTCGAGCCACAGCATCGCGGGCCCGACCGGGCGGCCGTCGGCATCGACGAGCCAGGTCCCGTCGCCCTGGCCGGTGGCTGCCAGGGCCACCACGCGCGCCGCCAGGCCGGGGACGCGCGCGGCCAGCGCGCGCAGCGTGGCTGCGGTGTCGGTCCAGGTTCCGTCGAGGTCCTGCTCGGCCGCGCCGTCGGGGCCGAGCAGCACGCGGTTCGGCGTGCTGGCCACCGCCACCTGCCGGCCCTGCAGGTCGAAGGCCACGGCCTTGATGACCGAGGTTCCGGCGTCCACGCCGATGATGAGGTCGCGTGCCATGCGCGTCAGTGCCGGCCGCCGAGGGAACGGGTTGCGTTCATCGGTGTTTCGCGTGGTACTTCTCGTCCAGCGCATCGATGGCGCGGACGTTGCGCGCCGACGTGCCGTGGGGATCGAAGTGGGAGGACAGGTAGGCCTGCGCCACCGCCTTGGCCAGTTCGGCCCCGATCACCCGCGCCCCCATGGTGATGACCTGCGCGTTGTTGGAGAGCGCGGCGCGCTGCGCCGAGTAGGTGTCGTGCGTCTGCGCCGCGCGGATGCCGGGCACCTTGTTGGCCGAGAGGCAGACACCGATGCCGGTTCCGCAGACCAGGATCGCGCGGTCGTAGAGGCCGCTGAGGATGCCCTGGCAGACCCGGTCGGAGAGGTCGGCATAGAAGAAGTCGGCGTCCTCCTCGGGCAGGCCGATGTGGGTCACCTCGAGGCCCTCCCGGCCAGTGAAGTGCCTGGCAAGAACCTCGGCAAGGGGCGCGCCCGCGGTGTCCGCGGCAATGGCGATCTTCATGTGCTTTCCATTTCTTCGAACCGGCTGTGCAACCGGCGGCGTCGCGTGGCGAGCGCCGCCGGAACCTTGCGGTGCCGGGGTGTCGTGACGTTCCGTGGGCTTACTTGTCCAGGACGAACGGCGAGGAGTACTTGGCGGCGTTGCCCTTGGTGATCAGCAGGCAGTCGAACAGCTGCTTCTCGGTCTTGGCACCGGTCTTGCCGGTCCGGATGAACGAGTCGGCTTGCTGCACGGCAGCGGCAGCGAACACCGCGACGGGCTGGAGCACCGTGTAGGCCAGCTCGCCGGCCTTGACCGAGGCCACCGAGTCCGGCGAACCGTCGAACCCGCCGACGACGACCCCGTTGAACTTGCCCGCCTTCTTGAGCGCGGCGATCGCGCCGAGGGCCATCTCGTCGTTGCCGCTGATGACGCCCTTGATGTCGGGGTGCGCCTGCATCAGCGACTGCATCTTGTTGTGCCCTTGCGTCCGATTCCAGTTGGCGACTTCCGAGCCGGCCTTGGCCAGGTCCGGGTACTGGCTCAGCACGGTCTTGAAGCCGTTCGACCGGGTCGCGGCGTTGTTGTCGGAGGGGGCACCGACGAGCTCGACGTACTTGCCCTTGTTGCCCATCAGCTCGGCCCAGTGCTGGGCCCCGAGCGCGGCGCCCTGTGCGTTGTTCGACACGAGCTGCGCCTGCGCCAGGCCCTCCTTGTTGATCTCGGCATTGACGAGGATCACGGGGATCTTCGCGGCCACCGCCTTCTGCACCGCGCCCACCGAGCCGCTCGCGTTCGCCGGGTCGAGGATGATGGCGACCGACTTGTTGGTGATGGCCGTGTCGATCAGCCGGCTCTCGGTGTTGGTGTCGCCGGTGTGCGCGGCGACGACCGCGGTGTAGCCCAGTTTCTGCGCCGTGGCCTTGGCCACTTCGCCTTCGGTGAACCAGTAGGGGTTGGCGGGATCGTTCACGATGATCGTGATCAGCCCCTTGCCCTTGCCTTGGGCCCATGCCGGGCTGGCCATCAGGGGCGTGAGCGAGAGTGCAGCAAGCAGCGTGCGGCGGGTGGTGTTCAACATGACTTCGTCTCCTTGGTGGTTTCTTCTGGACAGATGCCGCGGCTGCGGCGAACGGGGATCTTTCAGGCCGTGGGCCGTGGCTGGGCGGAGACGGCCGGGGTCGCAACACGCGCGGGCCGACGGCCGTACCGGATGGCGTTCAGCAGCACCGCGAGCACGATCACGGCGCCCGTGAAGACGGTCTGCCAGTAGGAAGACACGCCGATGATCACGAGCCCGTCGGACAGGAAGCCGATGACGAAGGCGCCGAGCAGCGTGCCGCGCACGTTGCCGCGCCCCCCGGTGAGCGCCGCGCCGCCCACCACGACGGCGGCGATCGCGGTGAGCTCGTAGGTGCTGCCCGCCGTCGGGCCGGCCGAGGTCAGTTGCGACGACAGGACCAGGCCCGCAATGGCGGCGCAGACACCGGACAGCACGTAGACGGTGACGGTCGTGAATCGCACGGGCACGCCCGACAGTTCGGCCGCCCGCGCGTTGCCGCCGCTCGCATACACCCAACGGCCGAAGGCCGTGCGGTTGAGCAGCACGGCCGCCACCACCGCGACCATGGCCAGGACCAGCACGCCGACCGGCATGCCCAGGACCTGGTCGAAGCCGAGCCAGTTGAAGCCCGTGTTGCCCAACTCGGGCCGGCCGCCGAGGTTGTTGAAGGTCAGCCCATTGGTGATCAGCAGCGCCACGCCGCGCGCGACGTACAGCACGCCCAGCGTGGCCACGAAGGCCGGCACCTTGAAGAAGGCGATCAGCACGCCGTTGACGGCCCCGACGAAGGCACCCAGCGCGCAGGTCAGCACCACCACGACCCAGACCGGCGGGTAGAGCACCAGGCCGAGCGCGTCGATCGTGACGCCCTGCATCAGGTAGCCGGCGACGACCCCGCACAGGCCGAGGGTCGACCCGACCGACAGATCGATGCCACCGGTGAGGATCACGATCAGCATGCCGATGGCCAGCAGCCCGAAGATGGCGACGTGCGACGACATGATCAGGAAGTTGCCGGTCGAGAAGTACACGGGCGACAGCAACGAGAACACGGCCACGATCGTGATCAGCGCGAAGAAGGCGCGCCCTTCGAGCAGCAGGCGGACGATGTCGATGCCGCCGCCTCCGCCGTTGGCAGGACCGGAAGGCAGGGCTGGAGATGGGGCTTCGCTCATGGTGATGTCCGCTCGGAAGGCTTCATTCAGGCAACCATGGCTTCGCCCGAGGCGGCCATGATCATTTCTTTGGTGGCGTCAGCGCCGAACTGGGCCGAGATCCGCCCCCGTCGCATGACGACGATCCGGTGCGCGACGCCCAGGCATTCGCTCACCTCCGAGGTCGAGAACACGACCGCGAGGCCCTGCCGCGCGCGCTCGGCGAGCAGGCGGAACACCTCGGCCTTGGCGCCGACGTCGATGCCCCGGCTGGGTTCGTCGAGCAGCAGGACCTTCGGGTGCGTGGCGAGCATCTTTCCGATGACCACTTTCTGCTGGTTGCCGCCCGACAGCGATCCGATGGCCGCCTGGCCGCCGCTGGTCTTGACGGTGACGCGCCGGATCGATTTGTCGACGCATGCACGTTCCCGGGCCGGCGATGTGAAGCACCCGCGAACGAAGGCGCCGATGCTGGCCAGCGAGAGGTTCTGGCCGACGCTCATCGTCTGCACGAGGCCGTCGCGCTGGCGGTCTTCGGGCACCAGTGCGAGGCCCTTGGCGATGCGCTGCGCGATGCTCAGCCTCGACACGTCCTGTCCTTCGAGCAGCACGCGCCCGCCGTCGAGTGCGCACCGGCCGGCCACGGCCTCCAGCAGCTCGGTGCGCCCCGCGCCCATCAACCCGTAGATGCAGACGATTTCGCCCGCACGCACGTCGAGCGACACGTGATCGACGACGTCGGCGCCGGAGCTTTCGGTGAGGACGGCGTCCTCGATGGTCAGCGCGACGTCGCCGAAGTCGTAGCCGCCGGGCGGGCTGCCCAGATCGAAGTTCTCGCCGACCATGTGGCGCACGATCCACTCGAGATCGATCTCGGCGCGCGGCGCCTTGGCGGTCATGGCACCATCGCGCAGCACCACCGCGTGGTCGGTGATCTGCAGCGCCTCCTCCAGGTGGTGCGAGATGTAGACGATCGACACCCCTCGTGCCGTGAGGTCGCGGATCACCTTGAACAGCGCCTCCACCTCCGTCGCCGAGAGCGCCGACGTGGGCTCGTCCATGATCAGGATGCGGCTGTTGACCGACAGGGCCCGCGCGATCTCGACGATCTGCTGCTGCCCGAGGCGCAGGTCTTCGACCAAGGTCAACGGATCGATCGCTTCCTCGAGCTCCGCCATCAGCGCCCGCGTGCGCCTCGCCTCTTCGGCAAAGTCGACACCGGTGGCGCCGCGCAGCTCGCGGCCCATGAAGACGTTGTCGCGCACCGAGAGGTTCGGTGCCAGGCTCAGCTCCTGGTGAATGATCGAGATGCCGCGTTCGCGTGCGTCCGCGGCAGACGCCAGGACCACCGGCACGCCGTCGAGCACGATGTCGCCCGACGTGGGCGTGACCACGCCCGAGAGGATCTTCATCAGCGTGGACTTGCCGGCGCCGTTCTCACCGAACAGCGTCGTGACCTGCCCGCGGTGGATGTCGAAGTTCACGCCCTTGAGCGCCTGCACGCTGCCGTACGACTTGGCGATGTTCCGCGCCGACAGCACGATCGCGCTGTCGGGATGACGGGCGATGCCAGCGGCGCTCATTGCACGCCCAGCCGCACGGGCGTGACGAGCCAGCTCGACGGATTGATGAGCTGGAACACACCGACGACGTCGACCTTCTTGCCGGTGAGCGCGTCACGGTCGAGCGTGCCGAGCACCTGCGCCTTGACCTCGTTGTTCAGTGCCGAGCCCGCGTCCTGGTAGTCGATCTGGTTGGTGAACTGGCCGAAGGCCACGGTGCCCGTGGCGTCCCGCACCTCGGTGCCGTTGAGGGCCGGCCCGGTTTGCACGCGAAGCTGCAACCCTTGCGGCAGGCCATCGACCGCCACCGTGAAGATGCCCGCACGGCCCTCGCCGACCGTCCCGGTGAACCGGACCGGGAAGATCGGCCCGACGCTCCCGGGCTTGCCGTACGTCTCGCCCGCGGCCGCCTTGTCCGCCGCGAGGGCCTGCGCCAACACCGGGGCGTCGACGGCGGCCTTCTCGATCAGGGCCCGAATGGGTGCGAATGCCTTCTTGCCGTAGGCCTCGGCCGAAAACGCGTCGACCCGTGCGTCTTCGCTGGAGCCGATGCGGACCGCCTTGGTGTCCAGCGCCATCGCCACGCACAGCAGCAGGAGCACCGCCGTCCACACGCAGGCCGACGTCCGCAGACGGAACGGTCTGCGCGCGGAAATTTCGAGCTGGGCGCCCATGCGAACCTCCTCCCTGTTGATCCTCTTGAACCTGTGTGTTCCGGTCGACGTTGGTGCTCTAGGGGCACCGACTCCGACGGCCGGAAGATGGCGGCCCGGTCAGCGGCGCTGACCGGCCTGGTGGCGCAGGCACAGCTGCGCGGTCGCCTCGTCGACGATCAGCTCGGTGATCAGGCCGGTGTTGAGCACCGCGCAGATCGCCTCGGCCTTGTACGTGCCACCGGCCACCGCGAGCACGTCGCGCCCGCGCAGGTCGTCCAGCGACGCACCGACCGCGCGTTCGTTCATCTCGCACTTCACCGGTTCGCCGTTCGACGCCACGAAACAGCCGGCGAGCTCGCCCACCGCCCCCGTCTTGCGCAGCGCCGCCAGCTCCTTGGCCGTGACCGACTGGGTGCGCAGCAGATGGGTGTCCGGGCCCAGGTCACCGACACCGACGACGCAGAGCTGGCACTCGCGCACGAGCTCAAGCACGTGCTGCACGCCACGCTGGGCGCGCAGCACCTGAGCGTCGGCCCGGCTGTCGGCCAGGAACGGCACCGGCATGAAGTAGCACTCGCCGCCCGTGCGCTCGGCCAGCTTGGCAATCAGGTCGAACGGGTTGGCGGCGGAGCGGCGCGTCAGGCTGCCCAGGAGCGAGATGAAGCGCGTGTCCTTGCGATTCGCCGCGGGCATCCGCTCGACCATCGCGGCCAGCGTGCGACCGTGGCCCACACCGATGGTGCGTACCTCGCCGGCGTCGAGGACACGGGTCAGCTGGCGTGCGGCAGCCACTGCCAGCGCGGGGATCGCATCGGTCGCATCGTCCAGGTCGGCCTGGGTGGTCGGGACGACCACGCAGCGCTTCAGGCCGAAGGCTTCCACCAGCTTGTCTTCGAGCGCCATGCACTCGGCAGGCACGCCTTCCACGAAGAACTTGATCAGCCCGCTCTGCATGGCCGAGGCGATCAGCCGCTGCACCTTGACGCGCGACACGCCGAGGCGCTCGGCGATCTGCTCCTGCGTGTGGCCGCCCACGTAGGCCAGCCATGCGGCGCGGATGGAAAGACTCAGTTCGGGGTCCATGTCGTGTATTTTGTGAACATTTGATCTTCAGATGCTCAATTGATCAGATGGATGAACTTTAGGGATTGCGGGTGGGCCAGTCAACGAACGCGCTCTCGGTGTTTTCCCGCGCCATCGCACATGCCGTGCCTTGACCGGGCAGGGCAATGGATGGGGAGGATGAGACCCGGCGCGAAGCGAATCGCCCGGGGCTTGCAGCTACTCGCTCGAGACGCCAGTCCGCCGCCAGGCCTGCGCATGGCCCAGGAAGGCGCGAAGCTGCGAGGGCCGCACCGGCTTGACGAGCACCGGCAGGCCGGCCTCGCGTGCCGCCGCCAGCGAATCGCCGCCGACGTCGCCGGTCACGATCAACGCGGGCAGGTCGGCTTCGTTCAACGCAAGGCGCAGGTCCGCGATGGCCTGGAGGCCACTCGCCTGCAGGCCGAGCCGCAGGTCCACCACCAGCGCATCGGGCCGGAAGCCCGCCTGCAGGCACGCCAGCGCGCCCGCCATGTCGCTCGCGGCGCGGACCTCCGTGCCCCAGGAAGCCAGCAGCCCCTGAAGCGCCTGCAACGAACTCTGGTCGTCGTCGAGCACGAGCACGCGCGCGGCCAATGCGGCGGTCGGTGACGCGGCGAGCCGTTCGGCATCGTCCGCCCGATCGCTCTCGGCCGCATCGGCCAACGGCACCTGCACGTCGAACACGCTGCCCTGCCCCGGCTGCGAGCGCACGGTCACGCGCAGGTCGAGCAGTTCGCTCAATCGCTTCACGGTCGCAAGGCCCAGGCCGTAGCCCAGGCGACGGTCGCGCGCGGGGTTATCGATTTGATAGAACTCGTCGAAAACGTGCGGCAGGTGCTCGGGCGCGATGCCGATGCCCGTGTCTTCGATGGCCAGCCGCAGCCGGCCGTTCTCGACCCGGCCGCCGAGCCGCACGGTGCCCTTGTGCGTGTAGCGGATGGCGTTCGCCAGCAGGTTGGTAACGACGCGCGTGAGCAAGGCGCGGTCGCTGCGGACGGTGGCGGGGTCGATGGCCAGCTCGAACGTCAGCCCCTTGGCCGCGGCCACGGCCTGGTGCGGCCGGCAGCAGTCGCGCAGCAGCTCGTCGATGGCGAAGAGCGACCACTGCGGGCTGATCGATCCGGCATCGGCGCGCGTGATGTCGAGCAGATCGTCCACCACGTCGGTCATGCCGTCGGCGCAGGCCACCAGCTGCTCGGAGAGCGCCTGCACCTGCGGCTGTGTGCTGACCGTGTGCAGCGTCTGCGCCAGCAGCGCCATCGCGTTGAGCGGCTGGCGCAGGTCGTGGTTGGCCGAGGCGAAGAAACGCATGCGCGCCGCCACGGCTTCCTCGGCGGTCTGTCGGGCCGAGCGGCTGCGCTCGTTTTCGGCGCTCAGCGCAATCACCAGTTCGGCATTGCGCCGACGCTGCGCCTGGATCTCGTGCAGCGCGCGCGAGAGCTCCCGGGAACTCAGCAGCGTGTAGACGCCGATGAGCGTCACGATCATTGCCATGGCCAGGTGGTAGCTGCCGCCGAACCAGATGTCGCGCAGCACCAGCGGGCCGAGGATGAGCACCACATAGGCCATGGCCGCCCGCCCGATCGTCGAGAGGCGGATCGCACCACCCAGCGACACCGTCACCATCGCGATGTGAAGAATGGCCTCGGCCTGCGCCGGCCCCTCGTGCCACAGCAACGCACTGAGCACGCCCCAGAGCATGGCCAGCAGCTGGTTGCTGGCCATGACGGGCCACACCATCGCCGCCAGGTTCGCGCGCAGCCCGGGCCGCACCGCCCAGGCCAGCCAGAGGCCCATCCGCGCGGCGATGACCAGGCCGTAGACGACGAGCCACGCACGCACCCGCGGGCCGTCGGGCCCCGTTGCGTACTCGAGGTAGCAGAGCAGGCCGCCGACCGCGGCCAACATCCACGACCACGGCGTGGAGCGGATCATCTGCGTCAGCTGCTCGAGTTGCAGGTCCGACAGGGTCGACCACGCGCGGATGTGCGCGTGCGGGGCGAGCGCCACGGCCTCGTCCGCCACCACGTCGGCGTTGGAAGGCGCCTGCACCGGGGACGACGCGCTCATCTCATTCCTGGGCCAGCCACAGCCCCGCGCGCCGCGCCTGGACCAGCAGGTGGGTGCGGTTGCGCGCGTCCATCGTGTCGAGCAGCGCCGTGATGTGGAGCTTGACCGTGCGCTCCGCGATCGCCAACTCGGCGGCGATCTGCTTGTTCTGGCGGCCTTGCGCCACCAGCAGCAGCACTTCGAGCTGACGCGGCGTGAGGCTCGCGACCGGCAGGCCGGTGCGCGAGGTCAACACGTCGAAAGACTCGCCACCCGCGGCCACCTCGTCCAGCGCCGCCGCGATGTGTGCCACCGAGCGCGACTTGCCGATGAAGCCGGCCGCACCCGCGGCGCGTGCGCGTGCGGCGAGTGCCGGCTCTTCGTCGCCCGAGATCATCAGTCGCGACACGAGCGGATGCCGGGCACCGAAGAGGCGCAGGCCTTCGAGGCCGTCTTCACCGCCCAGGCGGTAGTCGATCAGCACGATGTCGGGCGCACACTGCGAGGCGCGCGCCACGCCCTCGGCCAGCGAGAGCGCGGTCTGCACTTCGAACTCGGGGCGGGCGTGCGTCAGCGCATGCGCAAAGCCGACTCCGAACAGCGGGTGATCGTCGACAAGCAGGAGTTTCATGGTGCCGTGATCCTCGGGTGCGGGCCCGGCCCGCGCCCTCTCCTCGTAGGGCGCCATTGTTGTCCACGCCGGCGCATCGGTGCCGCACCGGCTTTCGCGAAGCCTCAGTTGCAACGGCCGGCGGCGCGCAGCAGCGCATTGCAGGCCGGCGCAGGTGCGGTCGTCGGCCGCGTGGCGGAGCGGCGTGCGGACGCGGGGGCGTCGCTCTGGCGCATCTCCTGGCAGATGGCGTCGCTGACCACCCGGCCCACCACCGACACCGAACCCTCCACGTAGCAGCTGTAGACCCGCCCGCCGTCGGTGCGGGCCTGGAAGGTCGTCTGCACGCCGCTGTCGGCCCGATTCGAGATCGTGAAGGCCTGCGGCGGTAGGCCCAACGCACGCGAGGTGCTCGTGACGATGGCGTCGTCGGTCACGGCATGCGAAGCGCATCCGCCTGCCAGAGCGGCAGCGATGAGAAGCAAAGGCGAGCACAGGCGCGTTCGTGAAGAGGTCATGCAAGGAGCCTATCGGGACACCTTGCGCCAGCCCATAGCACCTTAGGGCAGGTGCCCGAAGGTGCTATGGGCCGCACGCGCAGCCGTCCCTACGATCCGCCCCTCTTGAACGGACAAGCAAGCACAAAAGGCGCCGGGCCCCGGCGCCAGCAGACGAGGAGGAACACGGACATGACGAAGACGAGCAGCTACGGACGGTGGATGGTGTGCGCAGGGGCGCTGGCCCTGCTGGCGGCCTGCGGCGGCGGTGGTGGCGGATCAGGCGGCGGCGCGTTGCCACCCCTGGGCATCTTTCCGCCCGCGCCCCCACCGGTGGCAGTGACCCATCGCCTGGAGGTCGGCATCACCGGCAACGGCCGCGTCGGATCGCAGCCCGCAGGCATCGACTGCCCCGATCGCTGCAGTGCGGATTTCAGCGCGGGCACCGAGGTCATCCTCGCAGCCACGCCGGCCGCAGGACAGGTGCTCGGCAACTGGGGCGGCGCCTGCAGCGGCAGCGCCGGCACCTGCACCGTGCGGATGGACGCGGCACTCGGCGTGACGGCCACTTTCGTGGCCGCACCGCCCGTGATCGGCTGGGGCGATGCAGCGGCGCTGTCGGCCGGCGGCGCCAGCCTGCCGAAGACCGCGATCGATGCGCAGGGGCGCGCGCTGGTCGTGTGGCGCCAGGTCGAAGGCAACTCGCAGGTGGACCGCCTGTGGGGCAGCCGCTACCTGCCCGGCAGCGGCTGGACCGCACCGCAGCGCCTCGAGGCCAACGCCGGCGGCGTGCGCGACATCCGCATCGCCATCGACAAGCCCAGCGGCCGCGCCGTCGTGCTGTGGACCCAGCTGAGCTCCGTGACCGGCTACGACCTGTGGGCGCTGCCCGTCGACCCGGCGGGCGGTTGGGGCAGCCCCGCGCTGCTGGAAACCGGCACCGGCATCGTCGGCAACGCCAGCGTGGGCATCGACGCCAACGGCAACGCCGTCGCCGTGTGGTCGCAGATCGGCCCGGCCACGCGCTTCAGCATCTACGCCAACCGCTACACCCCCGCCGGCGGCTGGGGCACCGCCGCGCTCATCGAGACCAACGAGGTCGTGGGCAGCGTCGACGGCGACCCGGCCGTCGTGGTCGCGGGGTCGGGCGAATCGGTCGCGGTGTGGAAGCGCTCCGACGGCAGCAGCGCCTCGCTCTGGACCAACCGCGCCAACGCAAGCGGCACCTGGGCCACGGCCACCGAACTCGTGCCCGACACCGGCACCGGCCACTCGATCGGTGCCCACGACCTGGCGATCGACGCCGCCGGCAACGCCCTGCTCGCCTGGGGCCAGGCCGACCTGCCCGGGGGCAGCAACCAGTGGGAGAGCGCCGTGTGGTTCAAGCGCTTCTCGGGGGGCGCGTGGCAGAGCGGCACCGCGCGGGTGGGCGCTCCGTTCGTCGCCACGCAGGCGTTGTTGAGCACGCCTGTGCTGCGCATGAATGCGGCGGGTACGGCGGTCGTGAGCTGGGGGCGGCTGGATAACGCGCTCATGGCGGCGACGGCGGCGCCGGGGGCTGCGTTCGGCGCGGACCGTGTGGTGCGGGCGGCGGCTTCGCAGGCGTTGGCGAGCTTGCCTGCATTGGGTGTGGACGATGCGACCAATGCGCTGGTGGCGTGGGCGCAGGGCAATGGGGTGGGGACCAGCGATCTTTATGCGGCTCGGCACACGCTGGCGGATGGGTGGGGGACGCCGGTGGCTCAGGAGGGCACGGATGACGTTGCGACTGCGCCGGATCTGGCGATGAATGAAGGGGGGAATGCGGTGTTGGCTTGGCAGCAGTTTGAGGCTGCGAGTGGGACGCGCATTCTGGTGCGGCAGTACGGGTCCGGGAGGTAGGTTGCGCGAGGGGGCAAGTGGCTTGCCCCCGATCGCGAGCCCGCATGAACAACAGGCTGATGGCGGAGAGTGTGAGATTCGAACTCACGGACGCTTTCACGTCGGCAGTTTTCAAGACTGCTGGTTTAAACCACTCACCCAACTCTCCGGAACCGTCGATTTTATGCCGACGGCGCAGCCTTACTCGTCATCGGGCAGGAACAACGTCTGCAGGTCGCTCAAGAAGTCGAGTCCGCGCTCGGTGGGCCACACGCGGAACAGGTCGCGCGCGACGAGCCCCTTGCGCTCGGCCTCTTCCAGGCCGCGCTGGATCGACGTCATCGCCAGGCCCGTGCGCTCGCTGAACTGGGGCAGCGTGAAGCCCTGCTTCAGCCGCAGCGCATTGAGCATGAACTCGAACGGCAGGTCGGCCAGCGCCACTTCGTCGCTCTGCGACACGGCCATGCCGGCGCGCGCGTTCTCCATGTACAGGCGCGGTTCGCGGTAGCGCACCTGCCGCACGATGCGGTGCGCGAAGCTCAGCTTGCTGTGCGCGCCGGCGCCGATGCCGAGGTAGTCGCCGAACTGCCAGTAGTTGAGGTTGTGCGCGCACTGGTGCCCGTCGCGCGCATAGGCCGAGACCTCGTAGCGCGACATGCCGCTCGCGCCCGTGCGTTCGGTGATGCGGTCGAGCATGGCGTAGGCGATGTCGTCCTCGGGCAGCGTGGGCGGGAACTTGGCGAACCAGGTGTTGGGCTCGATGGTGAGGTGGTAGATCGAGATGTGCGGCGGCGCGAGGGCCAAAGCCTGGGTCAGGTCGGCATCGAGGCCTTCCATGGTCTGGCCCGGCAGGGCGTACATCAGGTCCAAATTGAAGGTGTCGAAGGCGCTCGCGGCCTCTTCCACCGCGGCAATGGCCTGGGCGCGGTCGTGCACGCGGCCCAGCGCCGTGAGGTGCTCGTCGTTGAAGCTCTGCACACCCACCGACAGGCGCGTAACGCCGGCCGCGCGGTAGGCGCGGAAGCGGTTGCGCTCGAAGGTGCCGGGGTTGGCCTCGAGCGTGATCTCGCACTCGGGCGCGAGCTTGAGGCGTGCGCGCACGTCGCCGAGCAACCGGTCGATGGCTTGCGGCGAGAACAGGCTGGGCGTGCCGCCGCCGATGAAGATGGTGTGGACGGTGCGGCCCCAGATCAACGGCAGCGCGGCGTCGAGGTCGGCGATCAGGGCGTCGATGTAGGCGGCTTCGGGAAGGCCGTCGATGTCGGCCTCGGTGGTGGCGCGCCACTCGTGCGAGTTGAAGTCGCAGTACGGGCACTTGCGCAGGCACCACGGCAGGTGGATGTACAGCGACAGCGGCGGCAGCGCGGCGAGTTGCAGCGGGCCGGGGCGCATCCAGTGCAGCACGTCATTGGCCTGAGGGGCGCCGCCGGCTTGGGCGGGCTGGATCGGGAAGACGGTGGCCATGGGTCAGAACCAGCGCTCGCGCATCAGGGCGAGCATGGCCTGCGCGGCGCGGCCGCGGTGGCTGTGGGCGTTCTTCACGTCGGGCGGCAGCTGGGCGAAGGTCTTGCCGAAGGTCGGCAGGTACATGACGGGGTCGAAGCCGAAGCCGTTGTCGCCGATGGGCGCGGGGGCGATCTCGCCGACCACGCGGCCGACGGCAATGAGCGGCTCGGGGTCGTCGTGGCGACGCAGCGCGACCAGCGTGCTGACGAGCGCGGCGCGGCGGTTGACCACGCCGTCGAGTTGTTCGAGCAGAGCCTTCACGTTGTTGGCGTCGCCCTTGGCGTAGCCGAATTGTGTGGCGTAGTAGGCGGTGTCGACACCCGGCAGGCCGCCGAAGGCATCAACGCACAGGCCGGCGTCGTCGGCGATGGCCGGCAGGCCGGTGGCGGCGCTGGCGTGGCGCGCCTTGGTGAGCGCGTTCTCGACGAAGGTGCGGAAGGGTTCTTCAGCCTCGCCCACGCCCAGTGCCGACTGCGGCACCAGGGTGACGGACAGCTCGGCAAACAGCTGCTGGAGTTCGGCGAGCTTGCCCGCGTTGTTGGAAGCCAGAACCAGTTTCATGGAAAGTCAAAGATGGCTGTGATGCCCAGCGAATGGGCGCCAGTGGCTGTGGGTTGGGGTCGTCGTTCAGTCAGTTCGAAAGCAGGGCTTGCTGCTGCAGGCTCACGAGTTCGCCGATGCCCTTCTCGGCCAGGCCGAGCAGGAGGTTCATTTCTTCGCGCGTGAAGGCCACGCCTTCGGCCGTGCCCTGCACTTCGACGAAGTGGCCGGCGCCGGTCATGACGACGTTCATGTCGGTGTCGCAGGCAGAGTCTTCGGTGTACTCGAGGTCGAGCAGCGGCGTGCCGTCGACGATGCCCACCGAGATGGCGGCCACGTGGCCCTTGATGGGCGAGGTCTTGAGCGCGCCGGAGGCCAGCAGCTTGTCGACGGCGTCCTGTGCGGCCACGAAGGCGCCGGTGATGGCCGCGGTGCGCGTGCCACCGTCGGCCTGCAGCACGTCGCAGTCGAGGTGGATGGTGCGTTCGCCCAGAGCGGCGAGGTCGAACACGGCGCGCATCGAGCGGCCGATGAGGCGCTGGATTTCCTGCGTGCGACCGGTCTGCTTGCCCTTGGCGGCTTCGCGGCTGCTGCGGGTGTGGGTGGCGCGCGGCAGCATGCCGTATTCGGCCGTCACCCAGCCTTCGCCGCTGCCCTTCTTGTGCGGGGGCACTTTTTCCTCGACCGAGGCGGTGCACAGCACGCGGGTCTGGCCGAACTCGATGAGCACGGAGCCCTCGGCGTGGATGGTGAAACCGCGGGTGATGCGCACGGGGCGCAGCTGGTCGGCGGCGCGGCCGCCGCTTCGTGTGAAAGCAGTCATGTGTCTGGAGGAAACCGAAAAAGAAAAAGAAAAACCGCGAGACCCGATCAGGAGATCAGGTCTTGCGGGCGGCAGAGCGGCGAATGGCTTCGTTGATCTCGGCGATGGAGCGCTCGATGGCGTCTTCGTCGAGGTCGTCGATCTCGCTGTCGGACGGCATGCCGGCCTGGATGGTCGAGGCGAACACGCCGTCGTCGATGGTTTCGGTGGACACGCCGCGGTCGTCGCCGGGCGTCTCGGGCATTTCCCATTCGAGCGCGATCAGCGTCACGTTGTCGCTGTGAGCGCCGCCCTTGCGCAGCGCCATTTCGGCGAGGTCGGGCGCGGCATCGGACACGGGCTTGCCTGACGACAGGGTGTGCACGATGACGGCGTCGTCGAGCACGCCCCAGACGCCGTCGGAGCACAGCATGAGGCGGTCGCCGCGCTGCAGCGGCAGCGGCGCCGACACGTCGAACAGCGGCGTGGTCGGCGAGCCCAGGCAGGTCAGCAGCAGGTTGCGGTTGACCGGCGCGTCGGTGGCGCCGTGGGGCTTGGGGCGCTCGGCGTGCGAGTGGTCGCGCGTGCGGGTCAGCAGGCGGCCGTCGCGCACGACGTACAGGCGCGAGTCGCCGCAGTGCAGCCAGGTGGCGGTGGCGTTCTGCAGCACGGCCGCGACCACGGTGGTGCGGGGCGTGTCGAGCATCGCCTTGTGGCTCGCGTACCGCATGATCTGCTGGTGCGCCGACATGGCCGATTCGGCCAGGAAGGCCTTCACGTCCTTCACGGTGGGGCGGGCCTCGCGCTGGTACAGCGCGGCGATGGTCTGCAGCGCCAGCTGGGCCGCCACTTCGCCTTCAGGATGGCCGCCCATGCCGTCGGCGAGCACGAACAGACCCGACTCCCGCGTGTAGCAATAGCCCATGCGGTCTTCGTTCTTGAGACGGCCACCCTTGCGGCTGACCTGGAACACGGAGAACTTCATGTCGCTCAGGCCGGTCGGGTGGTGGGCGCGGCGGCGCGCGGCAGGCTCTTCTTGTCGAAGGAGCGGATGTTGTCGATCGACAGGCGCACCTTTTCGCCGACCGTGAGCTTCGTGTAGCGGCGCTCACCTTCGCGGCTGAGTTCTTTTTGCAGCGCAAACACCGACTGCGGACGCGAGAGCGGGTCGAGCGACATGCACCACTCGACCACCTCGATGAGGTTGTCGGAGTACACGCCACGCAGGCGCGAGAGCGACAGGCTCAGGCGGTCTTTCTCGATGCGCCGGGGCGCGTCGTTGGGCGGATAGCCCTGCATGCAGGCGTAGATGCAGGCGCCGATGGCGTAGATGTCGGTCCAGGGGCCCATCGACGAATCGCGTCGGTACATCTCGGGCGCGGCGAAGCCGGGCGTGTACATGGGGCGGATGAAGATGCCCTCTTTGCTGAGCACTTCGCGGGCGGCGCCGAAGTCGATCAGCACGGCGCGGTCGTCGTCGGTGACGAAGATGTTGGCGGGCTTGATGTCCAGGTGCAGCATCTTGTACTGGTGGACGATGCGCAGGCCGCGCAGGATTTCGTCGAACAGCGAACGGATGGTCGATTCGCGGAACACCTTCTGCCGCTTCAGGTCGCGCGCCGTGACCACGAAATCCTGCAGGGTCGCGCCCTCCAGGTAGTTCATGACCATGTAGACGGTCTCGTTTTCGCGGAAGAAATTGAGCACGCTGACCACCGACGCATGCGAAATCTGCGCGAGCGAGCGGCCTTCTTCGAAAAAGCTCTTGAGCCCCAGGCGGTACAGCGACAGCTTCTCGGGCGGCACCTGCGGCGCCAGTTCGCCGGGGCCCCGCGTGGCGAGCGACGAAGGCAGGTATTCCTTGACGGCGACTTGCTGGCCGTTCGGGTCGATCGCGAGGTAGACCACGCCGAAACCGCCCGCGGAAAGCCGGCGAACAACGCGATATCCGCCAATGACCGTATCGGGCAACAGGGGCGTAGGCTTGACCTTTGACATAATCCGGGAGTTTCGCCCGAAGGCGATGGTGCGGCAAGCGAACGCTGTACCGACGCCTCGGTGCTTGCAAGCAAAACCACAGTGAGGCGCAATGCCAGTTTACAGCATGACCGGCTACGCCAGCGGCCAGAACGGCCCCGCAGGCAGCCACTCCGAAGCCGATGCACGGCCCTCCGCCGCGGGCCGGCTCGGGGTCGAAATCCGCTCGGTCAACAGCCGCTTTCTCGACCTCACCTTCAAGCTCCCCGAGGAGCTGCGCCAGCATGAGACCGCGCTGCGCGAGCTGCTCACGGGCAAGCTCAAGCGCGGCAAGGTCGAGGTGCGCGCAGCCATCGAGAACACGTCCCAGGCGGGCGTGGTCGAGCCCTCCGTCAAGCTGCTTCAGCGGCTGAACGGCGTGCAGGACGGCATCCGTGCCTGGCTGCCCGGCGCCCGCGAGCTCAGCGTGGCCGACGTGCTGCGGCTGGCCGGCGGCGACGGCGCCACGCGCGGCGACTGGGGCCCCGACCTGCTCGACGTGGCAGGCAAGGCGCTCGAGGCGCTGATGTCGGCCCGCCAGCGCGAAGGCGCCCGGCTGGCCAAGATGCTCGAAGCGCACCTGGCGCAGCTGCGCACCCTGGTGCAGCAGGCCGGTCCGCTGGTGCCGCAGCTGGTCGAACAGCAGCGCACCCGCTTCCTGGAGCGCTGGCAGGAGGCCATGGGCCTGACCGCCGGCACGGGCGGCACGCTGCCCGAAGCCGCCCAGGACCGCGCCCTGACCGAAGCGACCGCCTTCGCGATCCGCATCGACGTGGCGGAAGAGCTCACCCGGCTGAATTCACACCTCGACGAGATCGAGCGGCTGCTCAAGAAGGGCGGCGAGATCGGCAAGCGGCTGGATTTCCTGATCCAGGAACTGCACCGCGAAGCCAACACCCTGGGCTCCAAGTCGGCGGCCCTGGAACTCACGCGCATCGGCGTGGACATGAAGGTCCTCATCGAGCAGATGCGCGAGCAGGTGCAGAACATCGAATGACGACGAGCCTTCCCATGGACTACCCCGGCAATATCTTCGTGGTCGCTGCACCCAGCGGCGCTGGCAAATCGAGCCTGGTCAAGGCGCTCATGGAGCTCGACTCGGCCGTCCAGCCCTCGGTCTCCCACACCACGCGCCCCCCGCGCGGGCAGGAAAAGCACGGCCGGGAGTACTTTTTCGCTTCCCCGAGCGAGTTCGACGCCCTGATCGCGGCCGACGGCTTCGTCGAATGGGCCCATGTGCACGGCCACCGCTACGGCACGTCGAAGAAGGCGGTCGAGGAGCGGGTGGCCCTGGGCACCGACGTGATCCTCGAAATCGACTTCCAGGGCGCGCTGCAGATCCGCAAGACCTTTGCCAACGCGGTCATGATCTTCATCCTCCCGCCCAGCTGGGAAGAGCTGCGCTCCCGCCTGGAACGGCGCGGCGAAGACAGCGCGGCGGTGATCGAACTGCGCCTGAAGAACGCGGCCGAAGAGATGGCCCAGGCCGGAAAATTCGATTTCGTTATAATCAACGAGTTATTTGAGCGCGCACTTTTCGATCTCAAGGCGATCGTCCACGCGCAGCGGCTTCGGTATTCCGCACAGCGCAGAGCCCGTGCCGATACGTTCGCCGCACTGAACATCCCTTGAAATCCCCGCTCACCGACCGAAAGAATTCATCATGGCCCGCATCACCGTCGAAGATTGTCTCGTTCAGATCCCGAACCGTTTCCAGCTCGTTCTCGCCGCCACGTACCGTGCGCGCATGCTGAGCCAAGGTCACGCCCCCAAGATCGAGAGCAAGAACAAGCCCGCCGTCACGGCCCTGCGCGAAATCGCCGAAGGCAAGATCGGCATCGAGATGCTCAAGAAAGTGCCGGGCTGATCTTCTGACGCAGCCCTGCAACGAAAAGGCACCGCATTGCGGTGCTTTTTTTACGTCTGGACGCGTCCACAGAGCGGTCACGCTAAAGTGGTAGCCATGAGCGCGGTCGCCAAACCCCCGTCCCCCACGCCGAAACCGAGTCCGGCGGCGCTGAACGCGGCCGCCGCGAGTTTTGCTGCGCTGACGGCCCGCCTCGACTACCTCAGCCCCGAAGACACCGAGCTGGTTCGCCGGGCCTACCGCTTCGCCGACGAGGCCCACCTCGGGCAGCTGCGCAACAGCGGCGAGCCGTACATCACCCACCCCATCGCCGTGGCCGCGCAGTGCGCCGAGTGGAAGCTCGACGCGCAGGCGCTCATGGCCGCGCTGCTGCACGACGCCATCGAAGACTGCGGGGTCACCAAGCCGGAACTCATCGAGCGCTTCGGCGCCCCGGTTGCCGAGCTGGTCGACGGGCTCACCAAGCTCGACAAGCTGCAGTTCAACACGCGCGAAGAAAACCAGGCCGAGTCCTTCCGCAAGATGCTGCTGGCCATGGCGCGCGACGTGCGCGTCATCCTGGTCAAGCTGGCCGACCGCACGCACAACATGCGCACGCTGGCCGATGCGCCGCGCGAAAAGTGGGCCCGCATCTCGCGTGAAACGCTCGAGATCTACGCCCCCATCGCGCACCGGCTGGGCCTGAACCAGACCTACCGCGAGCTGCAGGACCTGTCGTTCCGGCACCTCAAGCCCTGGCGCTACGCCACACTGGCCAAGGCCGTCGCCAAGGCGCGCGGACGACGACGCGACCTGATCCAGAAGGTGCAGAAAGAGGTCGAGACGGCCTTCTCCGCCGCCGGCATGACGCTGCGCATCGCGGGCCGCGAGAAAACGCTCTATTCCATCTACCGCAAGATGGAAGAAAAACACCTGAGCTTCGCGCAGGTCACCGACATCTACGGATTCCGGCTCATCGTGCCGAACGTGATCGCCTGCTACACCGGCCTGGGCATCCTGCACCAGATGTACAAGCCGCTGCCGGGCAAGTTCAAGGACCACATCGCGATCGCCAAGCTCAACGGCTACCAGTCGCTGCACACCACGCTGGTGGGCCCTGCCGGCGTGAGCGTGGAGTTCCAGCTGCGCACCGAGGCCATGCATGTCGTGGCCGAATCGGGCGTCGCCGCACACTGGCTCTACAAGGCCGCCGAGCCCAATGCCGCGAGCAACGACCGGCTGGGCACCAAGTGGCTGCAGTCGCTGCTCGACATCCAGGACGAGACCCGCGACGCCGCCGAGTTCTGGGACCACGTCAAGGTCGACCTGTTTCCCGACGCCGTCTACGTCTTCACGCCCAAGAGCCAGATCATGGCGCTGCCGCGCGGCGCCACGGTGGTCGACTTCGCGTACGCCATCCACAGCAACATCGGCGACCACACCTCGGCCGCGCGCATCAACGGCGACCAGGTGCCGCTGCGTACCGAGCTGAAGAACGGCGACGTGGTCGAAGTGATCACCGCGCCCGTGTCCACGCCCAACCCCGCGTGGCTGGGCTTCGTGCGCACCGGCCGGGCACGCTCCAAGATCCGTCACTACCTGAAGACGCTGGCGCATGCCGAGTCCGAAGGCCTGGGCGAGAAGCTGCTGGCGCAGGCGCTGCGCGCCGAAGGCCTGGGCAAGCTGCCCGAGGAAGACGACGAACACCAGGCACTGTGGGAGAAGCTGCTGCGCTTCACCGGCAACCGCACCCGCGCCGAGCTGCTGACCGACATCGGCCTGGGCAAGCGCATCGCGAGCATCGTCGCTAAGCGGCTCATGGCGCTGCTGGCCGAGATCGGCGAGCGCCCCGACGCCCTCCTCCTGAGCCGCGAGCGCTTCACCTCGCACGAGGCCGTGTCGCAAGGCGCCGTCACGCTCGACGGCAGCGAGAACTCTTCCGTGCGCTTTGCGCAGTGCTGCCGGCCCATTCCCGGCGACCAGATCGTCGGGTACCTCGGGCACGGCGAAGGGCTGGTGGTGCACACCGACGATTGCGGCGTGGGCCAGCGCCTGCGCAACAAGGACAGCGAGCGCTTCTTCGCCGTCGAATGGGCCGACGAGCCGACGCGTGCCTTCGAGACCGGCGTGGTCATCACCGTGCGCAACGACAAGGGCGTGCTGGCCCGCGTGGCGGCCACCCTGGCCGATGCCGAGGCCGACATCACGCACGTGGAAATGGCCGACGAGACCCCGCAGGATTCGACCGACCTGCGCTTCGTGATCGCGGTGCGCGATCGCACGCACCTCGATGCCGTGCTGCGCGCCGCGCGCCGGACCGCGTCGGTGCTGACCGCGGCGCGGACGATTCCGGCGCCCTGAGTTCGCGCGTTAGTTCGCCGGTGTGCGCGGCGCCGGATAGCTCACCGACAAGATCTCCACCTCGTGCGCCCCGCCGGGCGTCACGAGCTTCACCACGTCGCCTTCGCGCGCCTTGAGCAGCGCACGCGCGATCGGCGAGATCCAGCTGACCTCCGACTTGGCGCTCTCGGCCTCGTCGATGCCGAGGATCGTGACGCTGCGCTCCTCGCCGGTCTCGTCGGCATAGCGGACGGTGGCGCCGAAGAAGACCTGGTCGCGCCCGTGGTGCACCGACGGGTCGGTGATCTCCGCGATCTCGAGCCGCTTGCCGAGGAAACGGATGCGTCGGTCGATCTCTCGCAGGCGCTTCTTGCCGTAGAGGTAGTCGCCGTTCTCGGAGCGGTCGCCGTTCTTCGCAGCCCAGTGCACGGCCTCGACGACCTTGGGGCGCTCCTCGTCCATCAGCTGCAGCAGCTCGTCGCGCAGGCGCGCGTAGCCCTCGGGCGTGATGTAGTTCTTGCTGCCCGCCGGCAGCGCGGGTGCGGCGCCACCTGCGCCGTCATCGTCGTCGTCCGCATCGGCGTCAGACTCCTTGGTGAATGCCTTGTTCAATGCAGAGCCCTTCAAATCGGAAATACTGGGCGCCCTTGCCGCGCCCTACAAGCCGGTGAGTTTGCCGCAACCGCCATGCCCAGGAGACAGGAGCCCCCGTGATCGCCACCGGACATTTCTCATGCCGTCGCCATGCCTCGGCGGGGCTTCATTTGTACGCTCTCACGGTCCTTGCTGCCGCACTGGGCTTTCTTCCCTTCGACACCCACGCCAGGACGCAGACCTGCTTCGTCGTGAGCATCCACAGCGGCGACAGCCTCACCGCCCGCTGCGGCGACGCAGCCAGCGCCGATGCGTGGCGCCGCGTGCGCCTGCAGGGCATCGAGGCGCCGAAGCCGGGGCAGCCCTTCGCCGAGCAGGCCCGGCAGAAGATGCACGACATGGTCCGCCTGAAGCCAGCGGACGTCGACTGCGACGCTTCCACATCCCATGCCCGCGAGCGCATCTGCCGCGTGGTGGTGACGCCGGATTCGGCACCCCATGGGCCGCGAACGCTCGACGCAGGCCTGGCATTGCTGACCGTCGGATTGGCACGCTGGCAGCCCGCGCAGGCGCAACGCCTGTCGCCCCAGGAGCGCGGACAGTATGAATTCGCGGAAGAAGAAGCCAGGGCCAAGCGGGCCGGCCTCTGGAAGGACGTGCGACCGGCGCGTCCTTGATGCGGGCACGGTGCAATGACCAGCCAAAGAAAAAGGGTTAGCTCGAAAAACGAGCTAACCCTTGAAGAGTGGTGCGGCTGGCAGGAATTGAACCCACGACCCCTTGGTTCGTAGCCAAGTACTCTATCCAACTGAGCTACAGCCGCACAGCTTTCGATTATAGCGTGTTTTTTCGCCCGCCCCAACCTTTGTGATCGAAAGCTGAAAATACGGACAACGGCCGCCCGCAATGGGGCTTGTTGCAACGCATCCGGCCCGCGCCGCTCCAAAGTGACCCTTCCGACCCGGTACACTCCGCCCCGCCCGGAATAAGCCTGGGCCGCCGTAGGCAACACGGCGCCATACCATCCAAGGAATACTGAATGAACCGCATCGAACTGGTCGAGAAGATCGCCACCACCCACAACCTGAGCAAGGCCGAGGCCGCACGCGTCCTCGAAACGATCACCAGCAGCGTCGTCGCTGCCGTGAAGAAGGGCGATTCGGTCCAGCTGGTCGGCTTCGGTACTTTCAAGCAAGTCGCACGCGCTGCACGCTCGGGCTTCAACCCCCAGGCCGGCACCAAGATCAAGATCGCCGCCACCAAGGTGCCGAAGTTCGTCGCCGGCGCTGCCTTCAAGGCCGCCATCGACCCCAAGGCCGCCAAGCGCAAGGCTGAAAAGGCCGCTGCTGCACCCGCTGCCAAGAAGGCCGCCGCTCCGAAGAAGGCAGCCGTCACCAAGGCTGCTGTCACGAAGGCAGTCGTCGCCAAGGCTCCCGCCAAGAAGGCCGTCGCCAAGAAGAAGTAAGACGCCTAGTGCGACGCTGCACAGGACTGGCCTGGCAGTTGTCCGTATCGACGTCAAAAAGCCGCCCTCGGGCGGCTTTTTTGTGGGCGCCTGCCGCGCAGCGAGTGCGGGCAGCGAAACCCTCTGTGCGAGGGCCCCAAACGAAAATAGCCTGGAAGAGAAACTCTTCCAGGCTATTCGAGAGATGGTGCGGCTGGCAGGAATTGAACCCACGACCCCTTGGTTCGTAGCCAAGTACTCTATCCAACTGAGCTACAGCCGCGCAGCCTTGAATTCTACCCCGCCGAAAGCGCTGTTCCGGCGAGGCCTTCAAAAAAGCTTCACGGCCTTGCGATGCGACGGCCTCAGGCCACCTGTTCGCCGCCCTCCTGCGCCTTTCGCCCCATCAGCCTTGCGGCCACGCGCTTCACCAGCAGGTAGAACAGCGGCACGAAGAAGATGCCCAGCGCCGTCGCCGCAAGCACGCCGCCGAACACCCCGGTGCCGATCGCGACCTGGCTGCCCGAGCCCGCGCCGGTGGCCACCGCCAGCGGGATCACGCCCGCCAGGAAGGCCAGCGAGGTCATCAGGATCGGTCGCAGCCGCAGGCGCGCGCCTTCGGCCACCGCTTCGAGCAGCGGCACGCCACGGCGCAGCGCGGCTTCCGCGAACTCGATGATCAGGATCGCGTTCTTGGCCGACAACCCGATGGTCGCAAGCAGCCCCACCTGGAAGTAGATGTCGTTCGACAACCCGCGCAGCGCCGCCGCGATCACCGCGCCGAGCACGCCCAGCGGAATCACCAGCATCACCGACACCGGCACCGACCAGCTCTCGTACAGCGCCGCCAGGCACAGGAAGACCACGAGGATCGACAGCGCGAACAGCAGCGGCGCCTGCCCGCCCGACAGCCGCTCCTGGTACGACAGGCCGCTCCAGGCCTGGCCCGTGCCGCTCTGCTTCTTCGCGAGGGTCTCGATGGCCGCCATGGCCGTGCCCGAGCTGGTGCCCTGCGCGGCCGCGCCCTGGATCTGCACCGCGGGCAGGCCGTTGTAGCGCTCGAGCTGCGACGCGCCCTGCGACCAGCGCGTGGTGGCAAAGGCCGAGAACGGCGTCATCGCCCCCGTGCTGCCGCGCACGAACCACTGGCCGATGTCGTCCGGCGCCGAGCGGTACGGCGCATCGGCCTGCACGTACACGCGTTTCACGCGGCCGCGGTCGATGAAGTCGTTGACGTAGCTGCCGCCCCAGGCAATGCCCAGCGTGGTGTTCACGTCGTCCAGCGACAGCCGCAGGGCCGAGGCCTTCAGCTGGTCGATGTCGACCTGCAACTGCGGCGTGCCCGCCACGCTGTTGGCGCGCACCGACTGCAGACGCGGGTCCTTGTTGGCCTCGCGCACCAGCTTTTCGCGCGCCTGCAACAGCCGCTCGGCGCCCATGCCCGAGATGTCCTGCAGCCAGAACTCGAAGCCGTTCGACTCACCCAGCCCCTCGATGGGCGGCGGCACCATGCCGAAGACCTCGGCGTCGCGCTGCTGCTTGGCCAGCGCCTTGCCGGCACGCTCGACGATGGCGTGCGCACGCTTGTCCGCACTGGCGCGTTCGGACCAGTCCTTCAGCGAGACAAACGCCATGCCCATGTTCTGCCCCGAGCCGCTGTAGCTCCAGCCGGTGAGCGTGAAGATGGTGTCGGTCGTGTCCTTCTCGGTCTCGAGAAAGTGCTTTTCGATCGCGCGGTTCACTTCGTCGGTGCGGCCCGAAGTGGCGCCGGCCGGCAGCGTCGCGATCACCATCACGCTGCCCTGGTCCTCTTCCGGCAGGAAGCCGCCGGGCAGGCTCAGGTACAGCAGGCCCATGCCGGCCACGATGGCGACGTACACGGCCGTGAAGCGCAGCGGCTTGCGCAGGATGCGGCCCAGCACGCCCACGTAGCGGCCTTGCGCGGCGTCGAAGCGGCGATTGAAGGCGCCCAGGAAGCCGCGCGTGCGCGGCGGCACGCCGGCCTTCAGGAAGCGCGCGCACAGCGCCGGGATGAGCACGATGGCCACCACCACCGACAGCACCATCGACGCGATGATGGTCACCGAGAACTGCCGGTAGATCACGCCCACCGAGCCGCCGAAGAAGGCCATGGGCAGGAACACCGCCGACACCACCACCGCGATGCCGACCAGCGCGCCGGTGATTTCCTTCATCGACTTGATCGTGGCGGCCTTCGCATCGAGCCCCTCTTCGTGCATGACGCGCTCGACGTTCTCCACCACCACGATGGCATCGTCCACCAGCAGGCCGATGGCCAGCACCATGCCGAACAGCGTGAGCACGTTGATCGAATAGCCGAAGGCCGCCAGCACGCCGAAGGTGCCCAGCAGCACCACCGGCACGGTGATCGCGGGGATGACCGTGGCGCGCCAGTTCTGCAGGAACAGGAACATCACGACCACCACCAGCGCGATGGCCTCCAGCAGCGTCCGGATGACCGACTGGATCGAGATCTTGACGAAGCGCGTGGTGTCTTCCGCGTAGGCCACGCGCAGGCCGGCAGGCAGCGAGCGCTCAAGCTCGGCGATGCGCGCCTTCACCGCGCGGGCGGTGGTCAGCGCGTTGGCGCCGGGGGCCAGCATCACGGCCGAGCCCGCGGCCGGGTGGCCGTTCAGGCGCGTGGTCTCGGCATACGACTCGCTGCCGATCTCCACGCGTGCCACGTCACCCAGCCGCACCACGGCGCCGTCGGCCTGCGTCTTGAGCACGATGGCTTTGAACTGGTCGGGCGTCTGCAGCCGCGACATCGCGGTGACAGTGGCGTTCAGGTGCTGCGTCGGTGCCGACGGCCGCGCGCCGATCTCGCCCACCGACACCTGCGTGTTCTGCGCAGTGATGGCGGCCGTGACGTCGGACGGCATCAGCTGGTAGCTGGCCAGCCGGTGCGGGTCGAGCCAGATGCGCATGGCGTACGCCGCGCCGAAGGCCTGCACCGAACCCACGCCGTCGACGCGGCTGATCGGGTCGCGCAGGTTGCTGGCCATCCAGTCGGCGATGTCGGTGTCGGTGCGCTGGCCGGTCTCGTCGTACAGCGCCACGATCAGCAGGAAGTTGTTCTGCGACTTGGCGACCGTCACGCCCTGCTGCTGCACCGCCTGCGGCAGCCGGCTGGTGGCCTGGCTGACCTTGTTCTGCACCTGCACCTGTGCGGTGTCGGGGTCGATGCCTTGGCGGAAAGTGACGTTGATCTCGGCCCAGCCGGCGGCGCTGCTGGTCGACTTGAAGTACATCAGGCCGTCGATGCCCTTGAGCTGCTGCTCGAGCACCTGCGTCACGCTGTTTTCCACCGCCTGCGCCGAGGCGCCGGGGTAGTTGGCCGACACGACCACGGTCGGCGGCGCGATGTCCGGGTACTGCGACACCGGCAGCGTGCGAATGGCCACGCCGCCGGCCAGCATGATGAGGATGGCAATGACCCAGGCGAAGACGGGCCGCTGAATGAAGAAATGGGCGATCACGGGAGGTTGTCGCTTCTCATCAATCGGCCGGAGAAGGTGCAGCAGCGGACGATGCGCCCGCCGTGGACACCGGCACCGGCTTCACTTTTTCTCCCGGGCGTGCGCGCTGCAAGCCGTCGACCACCAGGCGGTCGCCCTCGCGCAGGCCCCGGGTCACGACCCAGTGCTCGCCCTCGGTGCTGCGCACCTCGAGCGCGCGCAGCTCGACCTTGTTGTCGGCCGCCACCACCAGCGCGGTCGGCTCGCCCTTCTCGTTGCGGGCCACGCCGCGCTGCGGCGCCAGGATGGCCTGGCGCTCCACGCCAGACTCGACCTGCGCGCGCACGTACATGCCCGGCAGCAGCAGCCCTTGCGGGTTCGGAAATTCCGCGCGCAGCGTGACCGAGCCGGTGGCCTCGTCGACGGCCACTTCGGAGAACTTCAGCGTGCCGGCATGCGGGTAAGGCAGGCCGTCTTCCATGCGCAGGCGGACCTGGGTGCTGGCCGGCGCCATGTCGCCCGAGATGAAGCGGCGCTTGAGCTTCGTCAACGCCAGGCTCGACTGCACGACGTCGACGTAGATCGGATCGAGCCGCTGGATCGTGGCCAGCGCCATCGCCTGGCCCGGCGCCACGAGCGCGCCTTCGGTCACGGCGGAGCGGCCGATGCGTCCCGCGATGGGCGCGGTGATGCGCGTGAAGTCGAGGTTGATGCGCGCCGCCTTCACGGCCGCCTGCGCGGCCTTCACGCCGGCTTGCGCCTGCACCAGCGCCGCCTGCGCCTCTTCGTGTTCCTGCCTGCTCACGGCATTGGCCTTGACCAGTTCGCCGAAGCGATCGGCCTTGCCGCGCAGGCTGGCGATGGTGGCCTGCGACGTGGCCAGCGTGGCCTGCGCCTGCTCGTGCGCGGCCTCGAACGGGCCGGGCTCGATCTCGTACAGCACCTGGCCCGCGCGGACCATGCCGCCCTCTTCGAACAGCCGCTTGCGCACGATGCCGTTGACCTGCGGCCTCACCTCGGAGACGCGGTAGGCGGCCGTGCGGCCCGCGAGCTCGGTGTGCACGGCCACGTCGCTGGCGTGCAGCGCCACCACGCCGACTTCGGGCGGCGCGTCATCGGTGGTGGAAGCCTGCTTGGCGCCGCATGCAGCGAGCGCGAGCAGGGACAACGGAAGCAGGAGCTTGAAAAGCGGGGTCATGGCCATCGGGAATCGCAGTGCGGCGTGCGCAGGGATCACCCGGCTCGTTACATTTGCACTCAAATGGTGCATTCTGCCTTCGATGTTGCGTTGCAACCTGAAGGAATCCTGTGTTTGCCGTAGGTGAAATCGGCGGCGGCCGCAGGCTTCGCTCGCGCCCTCGCAGCTGCAAGGAAAAAGGCCGCGCAATGCGGCCTTCGTCGGAGTGTCTACAGAGGGGGGAATGTGTGGTGGTAGGCCGTGAGTGGCTTGAACACTCGACCAACGGATTATGAGTCCGCTGCTCTAACCAACTGAGCTAACGGCCCACGCGGGCCCGATTCTATGCGCCGCGCGCGGCCGCTTACTTGCGGTGGCTCAGCGCGTTGCTCACCAGCCGCGACGTGATGTCGACGATCTGGATCATGCGGTCGTACGGCATGCGGGTCGGACCGATCACGCCCAGCGTGCCGACCACTTGGCCGTCGACCTCGTAGTTGGCGCTGACGATGGACAGCTCTTCGAAGGGCACGACCTGGCTTTCGCCGCCGATGAAGATGCGCACGCCCTCGGCCTTGCTCGACACGTCGAGCAGCCGCATCAGCTGCGCCTTCTCTTCAAAAAGATCGAAGGCGCGCCGCAGCTGCCCCATGTCGCTGGAGAAATCGGTCACCGACAGCAGGTTGCGCTCGCCGGAGATCACGACGTCGTCAGCCTGGGCGTCGGTGAGCACCTCGGAGCTGACCTGCACCGCGGCCTGCATCAGCGCGGCGATTTCGCCCCGCAGCTTCTCGACCTCGGACTGCAGGCGGTCGCGCACCTGCTCGATCGTCAGGCCCGCGAAGTGCGCGTTGATGTAGTTCGAGGCTTCCACCAGCTGCGACTGCGAGTAGTCGGACTCGGGGAAGATCACGCGGTTCTGCACGTCGCCGTCGGGCGAGACGATGATCACCAGCAGCCGCCGCTCGGACAACCGCAAGAATTCGATCTGCTTGAACACCGAGGCGCGGCGCGGCGCCATCACGACGCCCACGAACTGCGACAGGTTCGACAGCAGGTGCGCGGCGTTGGCGATCACCTTCTGCGGCTGGTCGGCCGCCAGGCTCGGCGTGCTCATCTGCTCGCGCTGCGCGGTCAGCATGGTGTCGACGAACAACCGGTAGCCGCGCGTGGTCGGCACGCGCCCGGCCGAGGTGTGGGGGCTGGCGATGAGCCCCAGCGCCTCGAGGTCGGACATGACGTTGCGGATGGTCGCGGGCGAGAGATCCAGCCCCGCCGAACGCGAGAGCGTGCGTGATCCGACGGGTTGCCCATCGGCGATGTAACGCTCGACCAGCGTCTTCAACAGCAACTTGGCACGGTCGTCCAGCATTGCAAGATTTTAGTGTTGTAATTTGTGAGCTATGACCTCACGCTTTCGTCACGTCGCCCTGATCGGCAAATACCAGGCTTCCGGCGCCCGGGCGCAAGCCGATGCGCGCGACGGCGTGATGGAAGGCATCGGCGCCTTCCTCGAATCGCAGGGATGCACGGTGTTCGTGGAGCGTTCGTCCTGCGAGGACACCGACGCCCCGCCGCACCCGCGCTACCAGGCGCTGTCGGTCGAAGAAATCGGCCAGCGCTGCGACCTCGGCCTCGTGGTCGGCGGTGACGGCACCATGCTCGGCATCGGCCGGCAGCTCGCGTGCTACGGCATCCCGCTGATCGGCATCAACCGCGGGCGGCTCGGCTTCATCACCGACATCCCGCTGGACAACTACCAGGCCACGCTGATCCCGATGCTGGCCGGCGAATACGAAGAAGACCACCGCAGCCTGATGCACGCGCAGGTGCTCCGCGACGAGGCCGTGGTGTTCGACGCGCTCGCGATGAACGACGTGGTGGTCAACCGCGGCGCCACCTCGGGCATGGTCGAGATGCGCGTGTCGGTGGGCCGTCATTTCGTGGCCAACCAGCGCGCCGACGGGCTGATCATCGCGTCGCCCACGGGCTCGACGGCCTACGCGCTGTCGGCCGGCGGGCCGCTGCTGCATCCGGCGGTGCCGGGCTGGGTGATGGTGCCGATCGCGCCGCACACGCTGTCCAACCGCCCCGTGCTGCTGCCCGACGCCGACGAGATCGTGATCGAGCTGGTGAGCGGTCGCGACGCCAGCGCCAATTTCGACATGCAGTCGCTCGCCTCGCTCGCCATCGGCGACCGCGTGGTGGTGCGCCGCTCCGACTTCCGGGTGCGCTTCCTGCACCCGCGCGGCTGGAGCTACTTCGACACGCTGCGGAAAAAACTCCATTGGAACGAAGGGGGCTCCTGAATGAAGGACCACGCCCCCAGCTTGAGGACGAACTGAGATGGCTTTGCGACGCATCGCACTGCGCGACTTCGTGATCGTGCGGTCCCTTGAACTCGATCTGTCGGCCGGCTTCACGGTGCTGACCGGGGAAACCGGCGCCGGCAAGTCCATCCTGATCGACGCACTGCAGCTGGCGCTGGGCAACCGCGCCGACGCCGGCGCCGTGCGCGAAGGCGCTGAGCGGCTCGACGTGAGCGCCGAGTTCGACGCCGACCCGGCCCTGGCCGGCTGGCTCGACGAAGGCGGCTTCGAGGCAGGCGACGGCCTGCTGCTGCGCCGCACGGTCGACCTGCAGGGACGCAGCCGCGGCTGGATCAACGGCAGCCCCGCCACCGCCACGCAGTTGCGCGAACTGGGCGACCGCCTGCTCGACATCCACGGCCAGCACGCCTGGCAGAGCCTGACCCGCCCCGAGGCCGTGCGCGGCCTGCTCGACGCCTACGCGGGCGCGCGCACCGACGCGCTCGACGCCGCCTGGCAAAGCTGGCGCCAGGCGCTCTCGGCGCTCGAGCACGCACGCTCGGCGCAAGACTCGCTGCAGCGCGAGCGCGAGCGGCTGCAGTGGCAGATTTCCGAAGTCGCGAAGCTGGCGCCGGGCGCCGACGAATGGGAAGAACTCTCGGCCCACCATTCGCGCATCTCGAACGCGCAGGCGCTCATCGACGCGGCCCAGGGCGCAAGCCAGGCGCTCGAAGACGACGACAACGGCGCCCTCGCCGCCCTCACGCGCGCCGCGACGCTGCTGCAGAACTGCGAACACATCGAGCCCGAATTCCGTACGCTGGGCGAAGTGCTCGCCTCCTGCGTGGCGCAGGCCTCGGACGCGGCGCACTCGCTGCACGGCTACCTGCGCGACACCGACACCGATCCCAAGACCCTCGCCGAACTCGACGAGCGCATGGGCCTGTGGATGTCGCTCGCGCGCCGCTACAAGCGCACGCCGGCCGAGCTGCCCGCGCTGCTGGCCGGCTGGCAGGCGGAGCTGCAGGCACTCGACGCACAAAGCGACCTTGAAGGCCTGGAACGCGCCGAGCAGAACACCCAGCAGGCCTACATGAAAGAAGCCAAGGCCCTCGGCAAGATCCGCAAGCAGGCGGCGCCGCGCCTTGCGCAGGCCGTCACGCAGGCGATGCAGGGCCTGGGCATGCAGGGCGGGCGCTTCGACGTCGAACTGCAGCCGTTGGCACAGCCCGGTCGCGCCGGCCTCGAAGAAATTTCGTTCCTGGTGGCCGGCCACGCCGGCAGCACGCCGCGCGCCATCGGCAAGGTGGCCTCGGGCGGCGAGCTCTCGCGCATCGCGCTGGCCATCGCCGTGACGACCAGCGAACTGGGCGCCGCGCAGACGCTGATCTTCGACGAGGTCGATGCCGGCGTGGGCGGTGCCGTCGCCGAGACCGTGGGCCGCCTCATGAAGCAGCTCGGCCGCGACCGCCAGGTGCTCGCCGTGACCCATCTGCCGCAGGTGGCGGCCTGCGCCGACCACCACCTCGTGGTCGCCAAGCGCCAGACGACGGCGGCCGGCACGGACGGCCCGCGCACCGAAAGCGGCGTGTCGCGCCTCGCGGCCGACGACCGGGCGCGCGAAATCGCCCGCATGCTGGGCGGTGAAAAGGTGTCGGCCACCTCGCTGGCCCACGCGCGCGAAATGCTCGGCCACAAGACGCCGGCGACCGCCCCATGAACATGAACCTCGACCTCGTCCTCATCACCGGCATGTCGGGCTCCGGCAAGTCGGTGGCGCTGCACGCGCTGGAAGACGCCGGCTACTACTGCGTCGACAACCTGCCGCCTGAGCTGCTCACCGCCTTCATCGCGCTGCAGCACGAACAGCAGGCCACGCGCGTGGCGATCGCGATGGACGTGCGCAGCGGCGTGTCGCTGCCGATCGTGCCGCAGCAGCTCGAGGCGCTGCGCGCCGATGGCGTCTCGCTGCGCTCGCTGTTCCTCGACGCGACCACCGACGCGCTGCTGCGCCGCTATTCGGAAACCCGCCGGCGCCACCCGCTCTCGCGCCAGGAAAGCCGCACCGACGTGCCCGAGCAGCACCGCGTGCTGGTGCAGGCCATCGAACTCGAACGCGAGCTGCTGGCCGACCTGCGCGATGGCGCCGACGTGATCGACACCAGCCTCATCCGCCCTGCGCAGCTGCAGAGCTACATCAAGGGGCTGATCTCGGCGCCGCAGAACGCGCTGACGCTGGTGTTCGAATCGTTCGCCTTCAAGCGCGGCGTGCCGCTCGATGCCGATTACGTGTTCGACGTGCGCATGCTGCCCAACCCGCACTACGTGCCCGCGCTGCGCGCGCTCACGGGCCGCGACGAGCCGGTGATCGAATGGCTGCGCGAGCACGACGACGTGGCGCGCATGTTCGACGACATCGAGCAGTTCCTCACGCACTGGCTCGACGCACTGGCGCGCGACCACCGCAGCTACGTGACGGTGGCCATCGGCTGCACGGGCGGGCAGCACCGGTCGGTGTTCCTGGTCGAGCAACTGGCACGCGCCTTCGGTGCGCGCTGGGGCGCGCTCAAGCGCCACCGCGAACTCGACGCCTGACGGCGGCGAAGCCGGCCTACCGCCGGGAGCCGTTCAGGCCTCGGCGGTTTCCAGCAGCTTGCGCATCGGGGCAGGCAGCCCCAGCCGGCTCCACTCCTGCGCCTCGACCCAGCGCGCGCCCTCGCCTTGCGGCTGGACGCCCTGCAGCAGCACGGGGTGCAGGTGCAGGTCCTTGTGGGTCAGCACGTGCACGAAGGGCGGCAGTTCCTGCGTGTCGTGCGCCGCGCCCGACGGCAGGGCCGCGAGCAGGTCGTCGTGGCTGTCGAACACCGGCAGGCAATGCAGCCCCGCCCAGATGCCCTTGGCGGGCCGCTTCTCCAGCCACACGCGCCCTTGCGCGTCGCGCGCCAGCAGCACCCACAGCGACTGGGCGCTGCGCTTGAGCTTGCGCGTCTTCACCGGGTAGCGCTCGGGCGTGCCCTGGCGCAGGCCCACGCAGCTGGCGTTCACCGGGCAGATCATGCAGCTGGGCTTGCGCGGCAGGCAGACCGTGGCGCCCAGGTCCATCAGGCCCTGCGTGTAGTGCGCCACCGCCTCGCGCTGGCCGTCCGGCGGCAGCAGTTGCGTGGCGAGGTCCCACAGCGCGCGCTCCTGCGCCGCCGACGACATGTCGCCGTCGAAGCCGAGCACGCGCGTCAGCACGCGCTTCACGTTGCCGTCGAGGATGGCCACGCGCTCGCCGAAACAGAAAGCCGCAATGGCCGCCGCCGTCGAACGACCGATGCCGGGCAGGGTCACGAGTTCGGCGGCGGTGTGCGGAAAGGCGCCGCCGAAGCGCGCAACCACCTCCTGCGCGCAGCGGTGCATGTTGCGCGCGCGGCTGTAGTAGCCCAGCCCGCTCCACAGGCCGAACACCTCGTCCTCGGTGCCGGCGGCCAGCGCCGCCACGTCCGGGAAACGCTCGAGAAAGCGCGCAAAGTAGCCCAACACGGTCGTGACCTGGGTCTGCTGGAGCATCACCTCCGAAAGCCAGACGCGGTACGGATCGCGCGTGTTCTGCCACGGTAGCTCGCTGCGCCCATGGCTGCGCTGCCAGCGCACGACCTGTGCCGCGAAATCGGGGGGCAGCGACAGGGAAGGAGAGACGGCCGCCCGCGCGGCGTTGCGCTCAGGCCGCACGCAGTTGCTCGCCCGCGATGGCGGCGGCCGCGGCAGGCGGCTGGCTGCCGTGCTGCGCGATCAGCGAGGTGAACTCGTGCAGCCGCTCCTGCAGCGCGGCCAGGTGGCTTTCTTGCGCGGCGATCTCGGCCAGCCGGTCGTCGAGGCTGCCCGCGGCGTTCTGGATGCGTTCGATCGCCTCGATGCGCTTGCTGAAATTGCGGCGGCGCTCCTTGAGCTGCGCATCGATCTGCGCGCTGGCGCCCTTGCTCCAGCGCTCGACCTCGGTCATGGCGGCTTCGTTGACAAGCCGCAACCGGCTGGCCAGCGCACGCACCAGCTTGTCGCAGAAGTCGGCCTGCGCGAGCTTGATCAGGTTGCCCACGCCCAGGTAGTGGATGTGGCTGCGCTCGATCTGGCCCAGCTCCTGCTCGAAGCCGCTCAGGTCGGGCTCGGCCGGCGCCTGCAGCGTGAAGCCCTGCTCGGCATTGAGCTGGCGGAAGGTGGCGTGCAGCATCGACTGGATCTCGGCCGTCGTCGCCTGCACTTCGCGCAGGTTGTTGCGCAGCGCATCGAAGGTTTCGCCGTACACCTTGCGCACGTTGAACTTGACGCCGGGGCGCTTGAGCGCCGCGGCCAGCTTGACCATGTCGGCCTTGAGCGCCGTGCGCCCGAGCACCGCGTACACCTCGCGCAGCAGCTTGCCCTGTACCGAGCGCAGCGCCAGGATGCGGGTGTTGCTGCCCTCGAATTCAGCATGTTCCTGGTCGATGCGCGCACGCATGTGGCGGATCACCGACACGTTCTTGCCGCGCAGGCCCTGCAGTTCGAGCGCCTGCTCCGACAGATCGCGCTGGCGCACCTTCAGCAGGCGCTCGGCCTCGGTGCGCAACGCGGTCATGCCGGCATCGACGGCGAGCCGCAGCATGGTCTCTCGCTTGCCGAGCACGCCTTCGCCGAGCAGCGCCTCGAGCGCCGGCAGCCGGCTGGCGTCTAGCAGGGCCGCGTCGTGGCCGATCTTGGCCTGCAGGCCCTTCTGCGCGGACACCGGCAGCACCTGTGCCAGCGGCACTTCGAGCAGCCGAGCCGCGCCTTCGCGCTGGCGCTCGATCTGCTGCGCGATCTGTGCCGGGGTGCTCAGCGTATCCCACAGCGTGTCGATCTTGTTGAGGACCACGAAGCGTGTGTCGTGGCTGTCGTCGCCGGTGATCAGGTGCTCGCGCCAGATCGACAGGTCAGAGCGGGTCACGCCGGTTTCGGCGCCCAGGATGAAGACGACGGCATGCGCCTGCGGGATCAGGCTCACGGTGAGTTCGGGCTCGGCGCCGATCGCGTTCAGGCCGGGCGTGTCGAGGATCACGAGGCCCTGCTCGAGCAGCGGGTGCGGCATGTTCAGCACCGCGTGGCGCCAGCGCGGAATCTCGACGCGGCCTTCGGCGTCCTGCACCGGGTTGTCGTCGGGCGTCTCGGGGTTCCAGAAGCCGAGCGCGCGGGCTTCGTCCTTGCTCACCCAGCGGACTTCGGCCACCTTGCCCATGGCCCGGGCCAGTTGCTCGGCGTCGCCCACCTCGATGGGCAATTCGGTCCAGCGCGTGGGCCGCTCGCGCCAGTGGGCGAGCGAGTGCGGTTCCAGGCGGGTTTCGATGGGCAGCAGGCGCAGCTTGGGCGCCAGGGCGGCGTCGTAGCCCAGCTCGGTCGGGCACATCGTGGTGCGCCCGGCGCTGGCCGGCATGATCCGCCGGCCGTAGCCGGCAAAGAAGATCGCGTTGATCAGCTCCGACTTGCCGCGCGAGAACTCGGCCACGAAGGCCACCATGACCTTGCTGGTGCGGATCTGGTCTTCGAGGGCGCGCAGCCGTTCGGCCACGGCCTGGTCGAGCAGCTCGTTGTCGGTCAGCCAACGGGACAGCCACTGAAGGCGGCGGGCGAAGTTGCTCCGCCAGGCGCCGTGCTGATCGAGCTGTTGGTTGAAAGAGCGGCTCAAGGGGAAGATGTAAGTAAGAATTTACAAATATAACATCGCCACATGGCGAACGGGGTACCGGCAGGAGTTTGCCCCGAAGCAGCCGCCACGGGGCGTGCCTTCCCTAGGATTTCTGGCAATGGGGGCAGTAATAAGTAGAGCGCTGCCCCTGTTTCAACAGCCGGATCGGCGTGCCGCACACCCGGCACGGCTCGCCCGCGCGGCCGTAGACGGTCGCTTCGAGCTGGAAATAGCCGCTCTGCCCATCCACGTTCGAGAAGTCGCGCAATGTGCTGCCGCCCTTCTCCACCGCCCGCGCCAGGATGTCGCGCACCGCCGCATGCAGCTTCGCCGCGCGCGGCCGGCTGATGCGCGCCGCCGACAGGGTCGGCCGGATGCCGGCCATGAACAGCGCCTCCGACGCGTAGATGTTGCCCACGCCCACCACCACGTCGCCCGCGAGCAGCACCTGCTTGATGGCCGTGCGGCGTTTCTTCAGCCCGGCATGGAAGGCGTCGAGGTCGAAGGCATCGCCCAGCGGCTCCATGCCCAGTCCGCCGAGCAGCTTGAGGGCCCAGGGCGCCTCTTCGTCGTCCACGTAGACCACGGCGCCGAAGCGGCGCGGGTCGTTCAGCCGCAGGGTCCCGAGTTCGGTGACGAGGTCGAAGTGGTCGTGCACGCCGGGCTCCGGCAGGTGGATGTCGAAACGCAGGCTGCCCGACATGCCCAGGTGCAGCAACAGCAGCCCGCGGTCCAGGTCGATCAGCAGGTACTTGCCGCGGCGGCGCACCTCGCGCACGCGGCGCCCGACCAGCGCCTGCGGCACCACCATCAGCGCCCAGCGCAGCGGCTTGCCGATGCGCACGGACTCGATGCGCGCGCCGGCGATGCGGTCGGCAAAGCCGCGCCGGGTGACTTCGACTTCGGGTAGTTCAGGCATGAAAAGTAAAACTCCGGCAGCGACGAAGCCCCATGCGGCACTCGTTCAAATGGCTGGATTATTATGGTCAGATGAACCCATCGCCCCGCCGTCACCGCCTTGCGGCGGCCGCGTCTCTCGTGCTGCTTGCCTACACAACGCACGCACAGTCTCTTGAACCCACCGCCGCCGGCAACCCGCCTCCCGTCATCGAACGCACGGCACCGCCGAAGCCGCCGGTGCGCCCCCGGACGACCCCTGCGGCAGCCAAGCCGGCCGCCGAAGCCGCGCAGCCGTCGGCGCTGACGGCCGACCTGTTCTATGAAATTCTCATGGGCGAGATCACCGCCCGCTCCGGCGACCCCGGCTCCGGCTATTCGCTCGTGCTCGACGCGGCCCGACGCCTGCGCGACGGCAAGCTGTTCCAGCGCGCGGTCGAAATTGCGTTGCAGTCGCGCTCCGGCGACGCCGCCATTTCCGCGGCGCGCGCCTGGCAGGAAGCACTGCCCAATTCGCGCGATGCCCGGCGCATCGAGTTGCAGATCCTGATCGCGCTGAACCGCATCAGCGAAACCGTCGAACCGCTGCGCGCCGAAGTGGCCGCCACCTCGCAGATCGAGCGCCCCCTGCTGATGGCGGTGATCGCACGCACCTACGGCCGCGCCGCCGACAAGAAGCTGGCCGCCTCGGTGGTCGAGCAGGCGTTGGTCGATGAACTCAAGAGCCCGACGACCGGCGGACTGGCCTGGGCCACCGTGGGCCGGCTGCGACTGAACGCCGGCGACCCCTCGGGGGCGCTGGACGCCGCGCGCAAGGGGCAGGCCATCGACCCGTCGTCCGAGGCACCTTCGGCGCTGGCGCTCGAGCTCATCGATCCGGGCCAGCCGCTGGCCGAGCCGATCGTCACGCGCTACCTCGCGAACAACCCCAAGGCCTCGCCCGACCTGCGCATCGCGTACGCACGCACGCTGGTCGAGAACCGCCGCTTCAGCGACGCCAGCACGCAGCTGCAGACCCTGACCGCCGCGCGTCCCGAGTTGGCGGAGCCCTGGCTGCTGCTCGGCAGCCTGCAGATGCAGGCCCGCCAGGAAGCGGCGGCCGAAACCTCGCTCAAGCGCTACGTCGACCTGATGACGGCGCCGGGCCAGAGCCAGGACGCCGGTGACGTCGCAGACCGCAAGCGCGGGCTGACGCAGGCGTATCTCGTGCTGTCGCAGCTGGCCGAGCGGCGCAAGGATTTCCAGGCGGCCGACCGCTGGATCACGCGCATCGACAGCACTGACAACCAGAGCGCCATCCAGGGCCGCCGCGCCAGCCTGCTCGCGAAGCAGGGCAAGCTGCCCCAGGCCCGCGAGCTGCTGCGCGCGCTGCCCGAGCGCACGGCGGAGGAACGCAAGCAGAAACTGCTGGCCGAAACCCAGCTGCTGCGCGAGGCGAAGCAGTACCAAGCCGCCTACGACCTGCTGGCCCAGGCCTCGGCCGCCGCGCCGGACGACGGTGACCTCGTCTACGACCAGGCCATGATGGCCGAGAAGCTCAACCGCCTGGACGACATGGAGCGGCTGCTGCGCCGCCTGATGACGCTCAAGCCCGAGAGCCAGAACGCATACAACGCGCTGGGCTACTCCTTTGCCGATCGCAAGATCCGGCTCGACGAGGCGCGCACGCTCATCCAGAAGGCGGTGCAGCTCGCGCCCGAAGACCCGTTCATTGCCGACAGCCTGGGCTGGGTCGAGTTCCGGCTCGGCAACACGGCGGAGGCGATCCGCATCCTCGAGGCGGCCTACAAGACGCGGCCCGACCCCGAGATCGGCGCGCATTTCGGCGAAGTCCTGTGGTCGGTCGGCCAGAAGGACCGCGCGGTCGCGATCTGGAAAGAATCGCTGCTGACGGACGCCGAAAACGAGACGCTGCAGGAAACCCTCAAGCGCCTGCGCGTCAAACCCTGAATGGCATCGATCACGCACACGGCTCCCGCGCGGGGCGATGAGTCCTTCACCCGCCGCGCGGCGCTTGGCGCGGGCGGCGGTGCACTGCTGCTGTGGCTCACGGGCTGCGCCCAGCTCTCGGGCGGCCCGGCTGCCGCGCCCGGGCGATCGGCGAGCTGGAGCGGGCGCATGTCGCTGCGCATCGACAGCGAACCGGTCCAGACCTTTGCCGCCCTGTTCGAGCTGCGCGGCTCGGCCGAAGCCGGCGACCTGACGCTGACCACGCCCATCGGCAGCACGCTCGCGCAACTGCACTGGGCGCCGGGTGAAGCCCTGCTGAAGAACGGCAGCGACACCCGCCGCTACGACTCCGTCGACGCGCTGATCGAAGCCGCTACCGGCGCCGCCATTCCGGTGGGCGCGCTGTTCGGCTGGCTCGACGGCCGCGCCGACCCCGTGCCCGGCTGGCGCGCCGACCTGGGCCAGCTGTCGAACGGCAAGCTGCAGGCCACCCGCGAATCCCCCGCGCCCCGGGCAGACCTGCGCATCGTGTTCGAACGCTCATGAAGGCGATCTACGACCTTCCCGCGCCGGCCAAGCTGAACCTGTTCCTGCATATCACCGGGCGGCGCGACGACGGCTACCACCTGCTGCAGTCGGTCTTCATGCTGATCGACTGGTGCGACACGCTGCACGTCGAGCTGCGCCACGATGGTCAGCTCAGCCGCGAAGACCTCACCACGCCGCTGCCGGCCGACGACCTCGTGCTGCGCGCCGCCCGCGCGCTGCAGGCGCACGCCGCGCCGGGCCAGGGCGCGCACATCGGCATCGCCAAGCACGTGCCCGCGCAAGCCGGCATGGGCGGCGGGTCGTCGGATGCGGCCACCTGCCTGCTCGCGCTCAACCGCCTCTGGAACCTGAACCTGCCGCTGTCGCGCCTGGCGCAGATCGGGTTGAAGCTGGGCGCGGACGTGCCTTTCTTCCTCGGCGGACGCAACGCCTGGGTCGAGGGCATCGGCGAGGAGATCACCCCCGTGAACCTGCCGCCGGCACGCTTCGTGGTGGCCAAGCCACCCGAGGGACTCGATACCCGATTAATTTTTTCTGCGGATGATTTGGAACGGGCAACTCCTGTTGCTATAATCTCAGGCTTTGCTGCAGATAGCGAACAGCTAGAAGCCACAAACCTCGGCAACGGGGTTTACGACTTCGGTCACAACGACCTGCAGCCGGTTGCCCAACGGCTTTGCCCCGCAGTCACCGACGCCATCGAATGGCTCGGACTGCAAGGATTGAAAGCCCGGATGACCGGCTCCGGAAGTTCGGTGTTCGCGAAGATGCCGCAATTGCCGCAGGAAGCGGAACTGCTCGAAGCCCCCCGGGGATGGCAGGTTCGACAATGCGACAATCTGGCAGTTCATCCACTCTGGGGATGGGCAGCCTGAAGAGATAATCGGAACGCTCTGCGGTTCGATGCGACATATATCGGTGGGTGGTGCAAGCCATCAACCTGTGTAGGGGAGTCGCCAAGCTGGTTAAGGCACTGGATTTTGATTCCAGCATGCAAAGGTTCGAATCCTTTCTCCCCTGCCAAATCTCTCAAACTGCGGCCTGATGGCCGCAGCGCTTCTTTTGCAGTCCACCGGCTGCAATAATCGGCGGCCCACACAGGCCGCCACGACTCGAAACCTTTGGCGGCTTTCCCGCAAGCCCATTTGCACTGCCCGGACGCGCTCATGCAGGCCAATCACCCTGATTTCTTGGTTTTCACCGGCAACGCCAATCCCGGCCTTGCTGCAGAAATCGCGCACAACCTCGGCACCTCGCTGGGCGCCGCACGCGTCGGTCGCTTCTCCGACGGCGAAGTCACCGTCGAGATCAACCAGAACGTCCGTGCCCGTGACGTGTTCGTGGTGCAGTCGACCTGCGCGCCGACCAACGAAAACCTGATGGAACTGCTGATCATGGTCGACGCGCTCAAGCGCGCTTCGGCCGAGCGGATCAGCGCCGTGATCCCCTACTTCGGCTACGCCCGCCAGGACCGCCGCCCGCGCTCGAGCCGCGTGCCGATCTCGGCCAAGGTGGTCGCCAACCTGCTGGAAACCGTGGGCGTCGAGCGCGTGCTCACCATGGACCTGCACGCCGACCAGATCCAGGGCTTCTTCGACATTCCGGTCGACAACATCTACGCCTCGCCCGTGCTGCTGGGCGATCTGCGCCAGAAGAACTACGAAGACCTGATCGTGGTCTCGCCCGACGTCGGCGGCGTGGTGCGCGCCCGTGCGCTGGCCAAGCAACTGAACTGCGACCTCGCCATCATCGACAAGCGCCGCCCGAAGGCCAACGTCAGCGAAGTCATGAACGTGATCGGCGAGATCGACGGCCGCAACTGTGTGATCATGGACGACATGATCGACACGGCCGGCACGCTGGTCAAAGCGGCCGAAGTGCTGAAGGAGCGCGGCGCCAAGAGCGTGTACGCGTACTGCACGCACCCGATCTTCTCGGGCCCGGCCATCGAACGCCTCTCCAAGGGCACCGCCTTGGACGAAGTGGTCGTCACCAACACCATTCCTCTTTCCGACGCGGCCGTCGCGTGCGGAAAGATCCGCCAGCTCTCCGTGGCACCGCTGATCGCCGAAACGATCCAGCGCATTGCCAAGGGCGAGTCGGTGATGAGTTTGTTCTCGGACCAGGACAACCTGTTCTGAGCTGAGAGCGAAAAAGCAGGCCTCCTTCGGAGGCCTTTTTGAACCGGAGTCGCACTGGTCGCGGTGGACTCTCACAGGAGCTAGTTATGAAATTCGTCGCTTATGAGCGCGCAAAGCAGGGCACGGGTGCGAGCCGCCGTCTCCGCATCACGGGCAAGACCCCGGGCATCGTCTACGGTGGTGACACCCAGCCGCAACTGATCGAAATCGATCACAACGCGCTGTGGCACGCCCTGAAGAAGGAAGCCTTCCACTCGTCGATCCTCGAAATGGACCTCGCCGGCGCCGTCACCAAGGTGCTGCTGCGCGACGTGCAATACCACCCGTTCCGCCAGCTGGTGCAACACATCGACTTCCAACGCGTCGATGCCAAGACCCGCATGAACATGAAGGTGCCGCTTCACTTCAAGGGTGAAGAAGAGTCCGACGCCGTCAAGCTGGATCACAACCTCGTGAACCACGTGATGACCGAACTGGAAATCAACTGCCTGCCGAGCGATCTGCCTGAATTCATCGAGATCGATCTCTCGGGCCTGAAGAAGAACGCCACGCTGCACGTCAACGACATCAAGCTGCCCAAGGGCGTGAAGTTCGTGAGCCACGGCAAGACCAACCCCGTCATCGTGTCGGCCGTGCCGCCGCTGGTCTCGGAAGAGCCCGCACCGGCCGCCGAAGGCGCTGCTGCCGAAGGCGCTGCTGCCGCCGCTGGCAAGCCCGCCGCCAAGACGGCCAAGAAGAAGTAATCCTCTTTCTTTCCGTCCGCGAACAAAAGGCCCGCCCCGTGCGGGCCTTTTGCTTTGGGGGGCGGCGAGATAATTCCCGCCATGATCAAGCTGTTTGTCGGCCTCGGAAACCCGGGCCCTGAGTACGAAGCCACGCGCCACAACGCCGGCTTTTGGTGGATCGACGCCCTCGCGCGCGACTGGAAGCTCAACCTCGTGCCCGAGCGCGGCTACCACGGCCTCGCGGCGCGCGCGAACATCGGCGGCCAGAGCATCTGGCTGCTGGAGCCGCAGACCTTCATGAACCTGTCGGGCAAGTCGGTGGCCGCGCTGGCGCGCTTCTTCAAGATCGCGCCCGACGAAATCCTCGTGGTCCACGACGAGCTCGACGTGGTGCCCGGGCAGGCCAAGCTCAAGTTCGGCGGCAGCCATGCGGGCCACAACGGCCTGCGCGACATCCACGCCCAGCTCGGCACCGGCGACTACTGGCGCCTGCGCTTGGGCATCGGCCATCCCGGCGTGAAGTCGGAGGTGGTCAACTGGGTGCTCAAGAAGCCGCTCAAGGAACAACGAGAAGCGATCGAAGACGCCATCGTGCGCACCCTGCATGCCGCCCCCGCGCTGGTGGCCGGCGAGATGGAAAAAGCCACGCTGATGATTCACACGAGCAAACCGCCGCGGCCCAAGCCGCCGAGGCGGGAGCCCGGCGACGGAGGCACGACGCCTGCCGCCACCTAGCCGGCCACGGGAGTGCAGGGAGGGAGAGCAAACAAAAAATGAGAAAAAGAAGAACGACGACGAAGATCAAGAAGACGGCAGGAACAGCGGCAACTGCTATATTTTCAATAGCACTTTCCGCTGCCTCCATGGGCGCTTCAGCCCAGACTTGGCGATGCGGCAACACCTACTCCGACCAGCCGTGCGAAGGCGGGCGGACCGTGAAGGTGGACGACCGGCGCAGCGATGCGGACCGCAAGGCGTCGGAAGACGCCACGCGCCGCAACGAACACAGCGCGGGCCGGCTGACACGCCACCGAGAGTCGCAGGAGCGGGAGGCGCTCGGCCGGCGCAGCCCCACGACCTTCGATGCGGGGCGCTTCGCCTCGGGCGCGCAACCGCTCACGCCCGCCGAACAGGCCGCCCAGGCCCGTCAGCGCAAGCACACGGCCGAGCCCCGCCCGACGAGTGCGCGCTTCAACAGTCCTTCGACCGGCGACGAGGCGCCGAAGGACACAGGCAAGAAGAAAACGAAGAAAAAACCCGGCTCAGAGGGCGCCGGCTGACGACGACGGCGAGGCGGCATCCGACGAAGGCGGGGCCGCCTTGTCCGCCGTGAGGCGCACGTACTTCTGCATCAGCGTCTCGCGGGTCTCCACATGGTCCGGGTTCACCGGGATGCAGGCCACCGGGCAGATCTGCACACACTGCGGCTCGTCGAAGTGGCCGACGCACTCGGTGCACTTGTGCGGATCGATCTCGTAGAACTCGGCGCCCATGTAGATCGCATCGTTCGGGCACTCGGGCTCGCAGACATCGCAGTTGATGCATTCGTCGGTGATCATGAGGGCCATCCCCCGATTATCGGCGGACCGGGCGAAGGCCTCCCCGCAGACCCTGCGGAGCCCCCGCCGGCGTCAGGGCGGTCCGGCGAGGAGCGACAAAGTTCACAGCCAAGGCACGGTTGTTGCACCAGTCAGTTATGCTGCGGCCCGCCCCATGAGTCTGTTTCTATTCAAGCGCATCGCCACGCTGATCGGCACCCTGATCGGCGCCTCGGTCATCGTTTTCCTCGTCCTCGAGATCCTGCCCGGCAACGCCGCGCAGATGCTCATGGGCCCCGACGCCTCGCCCGATGCCGTCGCCGCCCTGGCCACCAAGCTCGGCCTGGACCAGCCCGCGTGGACGCGCTACTGGCACTGGATCGGCGGCCTGCTCACCGGCAACCTGGGCGACAGCTACGCCTACAGCTCGCCCGTCATCGACCTGATCCTGGAACGTTTGGCCCTCACCGTGCCGCTCGCCGTGATGGCGATGGCCCTCACCGTCGTCATCGCCCTGCTCGTGGGCGTGACGGCCGCAGCGCGCCACAACAAGCTCGGCGACGTCGGCCTCATGGGCATGGCCCAGGTCGGCATCGCCATTCCCAACTTCTGGTTCGCGATCCTGCTGATCCTTGTGTTCTCGGTGCAGCTGCAGTGGTTCTCCGCCGGCGGCTTCGAGGGCTGGGGTGAAGGCATCTTCGCGGGATTGAAATCGCTGCTGCTGCCGGCGCTCTCGCTGGCCGTAGTGCAGGCAGCCATCCTCGCGCGCATCACGCGCTCGGCCGTGCTCGAGGTGATGCGCGAAGACTTCGTGCGTACCGCGCGCGCCAAGGGCGTGTCCCAGCGCATGGTGCTGTGGACCCACGTGCTGCGCAACGCGATGATCCCGGTCATCACCGTCATGGGCATGCAGTTCTCCGAACTGCTGGCCGGCACCATCGTGGTGGAGAACGTGTTCTACCTGCCCGGGCTGGGCCGGCTGATCTTCCAGGCCATCAGCAACCGCGACCTGATCGTGGTGCGCAACTGCGTGATGCTGCTCGCGGCGATGGTGGTCATCGTGAACTTCGTGGTCGACGTGCTCTACGCCGTGATCGACCCGCGCATCAAGGCGAGCGACGTATGAGCACGACCACAGTTCCCAGCGCCGTCGCGCTCAAGGTGCCGGGCTTCTGGCGCCGCGCCCTGCACCACCGCAGCTTCGCGATCGGCGGCGTGCTGAGCCTGCTGCTGCTGATCGCTGCCGTGCTCTCCCTGGTCTGGACGCCGTGGTCGCCCTACGCGATGGACATGGCGAACAAGATGCAGGGGCCCTCGGCCACGCACTGGCTCGGCACCGATGCCTTCGGGCGCGACGTGGCCTCGCTGCTGCTGGTGGGCGCGCGCGCGTCCATCCTCGTGGGCGTGATCGCCGTTGGCATCGGCCTCGTGGTCGGCACCGCGCTGGGCCTGCTCGCTGCTGCGAGACGCGGCTGGGTCGAAGAAGCGGTGATGCGCCTGTCGGACTTCACGCTCGCCTTCCCCGCCATCCTCTCCGCGATCATGATGACCGCCGTGTTCGGCGCCGGCATCGTCAACGCGATCATCGCCATCGGCATCTACAACATCCCGACCTTCGCACGCATCACGCGCGCTTCGGCCAACGCCATCTGGTCACGCGAGTACGTCGCCGCAGCACGCGCCTGCGGCAAGGGATCGTTCGCGATCACGATGCAGCACGTGCTGCCCAACATCTCCGCCGTGCTGATCGTGCAGATCACCATCCGCTTCGCCATCGCGATCCTGGCGGAAGCCGCCCTCTCCTACCTCGGCCTCGGCACGCAACCACCGCAACCATCGTGGGGCCGCATGCTCAGCGAAGCCCAGACCCTCATGTTCCAGCAGCCGCTGCTGGCCGTCTTCCCCGGCATGGCCATCGCCCTGGCGGTGCTCGGCCTGAACCTGATGGGCGACGGTCTGCGCGACCTGCTCGATCCGCGCCTGGCGCGCGCGAGGTAAACAAGCACGCCATGGCGCTTCTCGAAGTCAACGACCTCCACATCGGCCTGCAGACGCAACGCGGGCCGGCCGAAGCCGTGCGCGGCATTTCCTTCTCGCTGGAGCGCGGCGAAACGCTGGGCATCGTCGGCGAGTCGGGCTGCGGCAAGTCGATCACCGTCATGTCGCTCATGGGCCTGCTGCCCGCGACCGCGAAGGTCACGGGCAGCATCCGCTTCGACGGCACCGAGCTGGTCGGGCGCGACGAAAAAGACATGTGCCAGATCCGCGGCAACCGCATCGGCATGATCTTCCAGGAGCCGATGACGGCGCTGAACCCCGTGCACACCATCGCGCGCCAGGTCGGTGAGCCGCTGCGGCTGCACCGCGGTCTGTCGAAAGCCGAGGCGCGCAAGGAAGTGCTCGCGCTGCTCGACCGCGTCGGCATTCCCGACGCCGCCTCGCGACTCGATGCCTACCCGCACCAGTTCTCGGGCGGGCAGCGCCAGCGCATCGGCATCGCGATGGCGCTGGCCTGCGGGCCCGACCTGCTGATCGCCGACGAGCCCACCACCGCGCTCGACGTGACGATCCAGAAGCAGATCCTGGAGCTCATCCAGGGCCTCGTGGCCGAGCGCGGCATGGCGCTGATTTTGATTTCGCATGACCTCGGCGTGATCTCTCAGACGGTCTCGAAGATGCTCGTGATGTACGGCGGCAGCGTGGTCGAGAGCGGCCCCACCGACGCCGTGTTCGCCAAGCGCGCCCACCCCTACACCCAAGGCCTGTTCGCCGCGCGCCCCGCCATCGGTGCGCCGCGCGGCCTGCGTCTGGCGACCATCCGCGGCAGCGTGCCCGAGCTGGTCGACCTGCCACCGGGCTGCCCGTTCGCGGGCCGCTGCGCCTACACAGTCGACGCCTGCCACACCACGCGGCCGTCCGCCACGGTGCTGCCGCCGGACCACGCGGTGCGCTGCATGCGTCTCGAAGAAATTGCAGCCGCGCAGGCTGTTGCGCCATGAATCCATCGACCCCGCTGCTGCAGGTGACCGACCTCGTGCGGCACTACGCATTGCCGCGCGAAAAGCTCTTCGGCCCGCCGCC
>NZ_JBWKYW010000020.1:0-108436 GCF_059423965.1 Variovorax sp. GW458-11-26-14-LB1 | reverse complement strand
GGTAAACGGGAGAACCCGAGATTTTACCGGGCGAGCCGCGCCCGGCCTCGATACAGGGCCAACACTCCGCTGATGCTCTCTTGTGTCGCAGGCCCGGCTGCTAGAGTTGCCCCCATGCAAGGGCTGCACCTCACCGCCGATCTCCACGACTGCCAATGCGGCCTCCAATGGCTCACCGACGGGCGCGCGCTCGGCGAGGTCTGCACCAAGGCCGTGGCCGCCGCCGGGCTGCAGGCCGTGGGCAAGCTGGTCCATGGTTTTCCGGCCACGCCGCAGGGGCCGGGCGGCGTGACGGCCACGCTGCTGCTGGCCGAATCGCACCTGTGCATCCACACCTGGCCCGAGCAGCGCGGCGTGACGCTCGATGTGTACGTCTGCAACTTCGGCGCCGACCACTCGGCCAAGGCGCATGCGCTGATGGCCTGCCTGGTGGCGCTGTTCCAGCCCCGCCACAGCGAACGCAACGAACTGCAACGCGGCCGTGTGGCCGGGTCGGTGCAGTGATGGCGGTGCGCGCGATGATCCTGGCCGCCGGCCGCGGCGAACGCATGCGGCCGCTGACCGACGCCACGCCCAAGCCCCTGCTCGAAGTGCGCGGCAAGCCGCTGATGCAGTGGCCGATGGAAGCGCTGGCCGACGGCGGCTTCACCGAGCTGGTGGTCAACACCGACTGGCTGGGCGCGCAGGTCGCCGCCCGGTTCGGCGCGCGCCCCGTGCTGGACGGGCGTGGTGCGCTGTCCATTTCGTATTCCGACGAGGGCCGCGACTTCGGCGGCGCGCTCGAAACAGCGGGCGGCATCGTGCGCGCGCTGCCGCTCCTGGGCGAGGTCTTTTGGGTCGCGGCCGGCGACGTGTTCGCGCCCGGCTTTCGCTTCACCCAGGCCGCCGTCGACCGCTTCCTGGCCAGCGGCAAGCTCGCCCACCTGTGGCTGGTGCCGAACCCGGCGCACAACCTCAAGGGCGACTTCGGCCTCTCGGCCGACGGGCTCGCGCTGAACCTGGCGGCAGAGAAATACACCTTCTCGACCATCGGCCTGTACCGCGCTGCGCTGTTCGCGCCGCCGTACTGCGACATCCAGGCCGGCAACCCGGGCGGCGCCAAAGCCCCGCTGGCACCGATCCTGCGCGCCGCCATGGACAACCAGCAGGTGAGCGCCGAGCTCTACACCGGCGACTGGACCGACGTGGGCACGCCGCAGCGCCTGCAGCAACTCAACGCCGGGGTCGCGCCGGCAGCGGGCGCATGACGCTCGCGCCGCTGCCCGACGCCCTGCGCCTGCTGCCGCAGCGCCTGCAGGACCTGGCCCTGGCCACCGCCGCCGAACGCAACGACGGCGCGCCCGAAGACCCGCTGACCGTCCCGCTCTACGTGAGCGACTTCACGCGCCTGAGCCTCGCGCCCATGCGCCAGGGCTGGCACGTCGAATACTTCGGCGACACCTGGGGCGACGCCTTCGACGAAACCCTGGCCTGCCTGAGCCGGCAGGACGTGGCCGACTGCATCACCTCGCTGTCGTTCAGCGGCCCCGACAGCGGGGCCAACGGCTCGCGCGAATGGATGTTCACGCCGCTGCTCGACAGCCCGGTGATGTTTCCCCGCCTGCGCTCGCTGTTCATCAAGCCGACGCAGCCGGAAGACCACAACCAGTCGCTCGTCTGCACCAGCGACGGCATCCTCGAGGAAGGCGGCGACATCGCGCGCTGGGTGCGCAAGACGCCGCACCTGAGCGAACTGACGGTGCCGAACGCGCCGAACGCCGACTTCTTCGCCGTGCCGCTGCCGCAACTGACCAGCCTGTGCGTCGGCGCCCATTTCGACACGCAGCACTTCATCCGCCACCTGGCCGCCGCAACGCAGCTGCCGGGCCTCAGGCTGCTGGATTTTTCCGAATCCACCGAGCAGCAGATGGCGTGGCCGGCCGACCGGACGCCCGGCGGCATCACGGCCTTCGCAGACTACGAGGCCTTGCTGCACAGCCCCGTGGGCGCGCAGCTGCGCGTGCTGAGGCTGCGCAACACCTGCCTCGACCTGGCCCAGCTGCAGCAGCTGCAGGGCGTGCGGCAGCGGCTGCAATTCATGGTCATCCAGTCAACGATCGGCGGCTACGTCAGCCACTTTGCACAGGATGTGTTCCCATGGCGGCATCTGGTACCCGCGGACCCCGGACTTGCACCGTATCGAAAGTGAAATCCCATGCTCAATGACACCACGATCTACGCCGAGCGCCGCGCGCGCCTCGCCTCGCAACTGGGCAAGGACGGCATCGCCATCGTCCCCACCGCGCCCGAGCGCCAGCGCAACCGCGACAGCGACTTCCTGTTCCGCCACGACAGCTACTTCTACTACCTGACCGGCTTCACCGAGCCGAACGCGTGGCTGGTGCTGGCGGGCGACGGCCGCGCCACGCTGTTCTGCGCACCGAAAGACCTGGAGCGCGAGATCTGGGACGGCTACCGCCTCGGCCCCGACGCCGCCCCCGCCGCGCTGGGCGTGGACGAGGCCTTCTCGGTGAACGACCTCGACGCGAAGTTGCCGAAGCTGCTCGAGAACCGCTCGACCGTGTGGTTCCCCTTCGCCACCCACAAGGGCCTGGAAACCCGCATCGACGGCTGGCTGCAGTCGGTGCGCGCGCGCGTGCGCTACGGCGCGCTGTGCCCCGAGGAACAGCGCGACCTGTGCGGCCCGCTCGACGAGATGCGCCTGGTCAAGGACGCGCACGAGCAGGACATCATGCGCCGCGCCGCACAGATCAGCGCCCGCGCCCACATCCGCGCGATGCAGCTGTCGGCCCGCATGCTGCGCGAGGGCAAGGACGTGCGCGAGTACCACCTCGACGCCGAGCTGCTGCACGAGTTCCGCCTGGGCGGCTCGCAGTACCCGGCCTACGGCTCCATCGTCGCGGCCGGCGCCAACGCCTGCGTGCTGCACTACCGCGCCGACGCCGCGCCCGTGCGCAAGGGCGAGCTGGTGCTGATCGACGCCGGCTGCGAACTCGACGGCTACGCCAGCGACATCACCCGCACCTTCCCGGCCGACGGCAAGTTCAGCGGCCCGCAGCGCGCGCTGTACGACCTGGTGCTCGCCAGCCAGGACGCCTCGGCCGCCGCCACCAAGGCCGGCAACCGCTTCAACGACCCGCACGATGCGGCCGTGAAGGTGCTGGCGCAGGGCATGCTCGACCTGGGCCTGCTCGACGGCAACAAGGTCGGCAGCGTCGACGACGTGATCGATTCGCGCGCCTACTTCCAGTTCTACATGCACCGCACCGGCCACTGGCTGGGCATGGACGTGCACGACTGCGGCAGCTATGTCGAACCCACGCAGGTGGGCGAGGTGAGCGAGCGCAAGGACCCGCTGTCCAACGAGCTCATCAAGAACCGCCCGAGCCGCATCCTGCACCCGGGCATGGTGCTGACGCTGGAGCCCGGCATCTACGTGCGGCCCGGCGAAGGCGTGCCCGAGAAATTCCACAACATCGGCATCCGCATCGAAGACGACGCGATCGTCACGGCCACGGGCTGCGAACTGATTTCGCGGGGGGTGCCGGTGAAGGCGGATGAGATCGAGGCGTTGATGCGGGGGTGAACACCGTCCGCAAGCGGCGCGCCAGGCTGGTGGACGACCGCCCGCCGTATTGGATGCAGCAGTGGCTGCTGCATCACAAGGAATCGGACCGGTTCGATGGACGTGAGTACCGCATCTACGACGTCCACGCGTCCAAGGGGACGCCACTGTCCTCGGTCTGCGCCGAAGGCGTGATTTCGCGGATCAGCGATACCGCACTGGAATTGCGGGAGCCCGAGTCCGTCGTGTCCGCCTATGCGATCTGGTTCGGTCTGCTGATGGCCGCGCCGCTGGTGGCATTGCTGTTCCATGTAGACATACCCCAGACGATCATGGGCACGCTGATCGCGCTCTGGTTGATCGGCGTGACGCTGTACGCCGTGATTTTCGGCGCGCGCTCGATTTTCATGACCTTCAGGGAGGTGCTGCGCCCCTCGCCGTTGACCGTCGGGATTCTGTGCGACCGGCGCAACCAAAGGCTGTGGTGGCGCGAGGAAGGGAAGGACCGCTGGGTCGCGTGGGAGCGCATCCGTGTCGCCCATCGCAAGGGATGCCCCGCGACGCAGACCTCCGAAGACTTGCGTCTGCTGATGCTGAACAAGGACGATGCCCTCGTCACCACAATGGAGCAGGGCACGGAGCCATTGACGTTGCCGCTGCCGAGCTGGGGCTTCGGTCATCGATGCACGCAATCGCATGAGAACGAGACGTGCAAGGCCGTCGTCGACTTCATCGCGGTGTTCATGCGTCACGGCCCCGAGCAATTGCCCGCCACCCGCTGGCGGACACCGGAACACGACCGCGAACGCCTGTTCCTGGACCTGGCTGGCACCCTGAATTTTTTCGCCGGGCCTCGTGCGCATGCATCAAGACCGTTGCGCGCCTTCTGCGCCGTGCTGATGGCACTGGCCGCACCGCTCCTGCTGCCACCGCAATGGCTGCATGCGCTCGCCGAATTTCGGCGTCGGCCGAGCGAATGGTCGGAAGCCACCCTGCAGGCGGTCGGGATCGATTCGCCGACGACCCGCCTGGCCGTGCCCGCGGGCAGCCGCCCGTTGCACGCGCCGCTCGATCAGGAGCAACGCGCTCTGGCGTGGATCTGGATCGCCACCGCCTTCGCGACCTACCTCATCGTGGGTTGGAAGATCGTCCACTGAGTGCGCGGACGGGTGCGGGCCCGGATGCCCGCGCGATCACAAGCAGAACAGCAGACTGAGAAACGCAACGCCCCCTGCTGCAGACGCGATCCAGTGAAAGCGATGCGGCAACCCGCTCAGCAGCCCCACCGTCGCCAGCGCCGCCGCCGTGAGCGCCCCGAGCCACAGCACCCACCCCACCGACCCGCCCGCCGCCTCCAGGCTGGCCCACAGCGACAGGCACAGCAGCGCCGTCCCGCCGAGCTGCAGCCAGCGGCGCCAGGCACCCGGCGTGCTGCCGCGGCCGAAGACGTCTTCGCTGTGGCGGTCCATCGCGAGGCTCAGCGCACAGAAGCCGGCCAGCGAGGCGGCGAACACCAACCCGAGCAGCGGCATCACGACCCCTGGCCCGACGCTGCGAGCTCTGTCGGCGGCGGCTTGACTGCCTTCTTCGGCGCGGCCAAAGCCTTGCGGCGCTTGCGCTCCACCAGCCAGGTCGCACCCGCCAACCCCAGGCCGAGCGCGATCGCCACGAGGTCGAAGCCCGCCACCGAACTCGGGCCGCTGCGCAAGCTCACGGTGAGCGGCGCGGGGCCGGTGAAGGCGTTGAGCACCGGCAACAGTGCGAACAGCAGCGCGCCGAGCGCAAGCTGCGCCTGCCACATGCGCAGGGTCGGGCGCAGCAGGCCCAGCACGGCGGTGGCGCCCCAGACGATGAAGAACCAGCGGATCTCGGCCTCGTTGCGGCCGGCCACGTCGACCGGCAGCAGGCGGTTGGCCCAGAAGAAGGCGGCCATCGCCACGGGCAAGCCCGCGATCGCGCCGAGGTTCAGGCCGTCGACGAGCCGCAGGCCGAAGCCGATGCGTCCGCCCTGCTTGAGGGTCTTGGCGTATTTCTGGCGCTCCTTCACGGCCCACAGCAAGAGGCCCGTCGCCACCATCAGGCAGCCCGCCAGGCCCGACACGAAGAACAGCGCGCGCAGCAGCGGATCGGCAAAGCGGCCGATGTGCAGGCCGTAGAGCACGCCGCGCGTTTCGGCCGCGGCCTTGGGCACGTCGCCGAAGGTGCCGATGAGCGCGCCGGTCGTGCCGTTGAACTGCATGCTGGGCTGGTCGTACGACAGGTGCCGGCCTTCGGCCCGCGTGAGCGAGACCACGGCGTTGGCGTCGTTGGGCTGGTGCACCACGATGCGGCCGACGGGCGCGCCTTCCCAGTGGGCCGTGGCCTGCGCCACCATGGGCGCGAGGGGCGCCAGCGCGGCCTTCGTGCCCGAGGCCTTGATCTGCGTGCGCACGCCGCCCGGGAAGGCCTCGGCGAAGAAGGTGTCGTTGCCGCCGTGCGCCTTGTAGGCCACCTGCGGCCCCCACGGCATGTACATGAACATCAGCGTGACCAGCCCGGTGTAGGTGATCATGGCGTGGTACGGCAGCGCGAGCACGGCGGTGACGTTGTGCGCGTCGAGCCACGAGCGCTGGCCCTTCTTCGGGCGGAAGGTGAAGAAGTCCTTGAAGATGCGCTTGTGCGTGACGATGCCGCTGACGATGGCCACGAGCATGAACATCGCGCAGAAGCCGACGATCCAGCGCGCCCAGAGCGCGGGCATGTAATGCAGGTCGAAATGCAGGCGGTAGAAGAACTCGCCGCCGCGCGTCTCGCGCGGCGCGGTGATCGCCTGGCCCGTGGCCGGGTCGAGCATGGCGCGGTCGAAGCTGCGGCGCCGGTCCACGGGCGGCGAACCGGGTGGCGGCGGCTTGGCCCACAGCAGACTCACGCCGGGCTCGCGCTCGGTGGGCAGGGTGATGAACCAGCGCGTGGCATCGGGCGCGTGGCGCTGCATGAAACCCAGCGCGTTGTCGGCGGCCACCGGCTGCGGCACCGTGCCAGGCGCCACGGCGTGCAGCTCCGGCTTCATCCAGAAGGTGATCTCGTCCTTGAAGTACGAGGCCGTGCCGGCCGCGAACACCATGAAGAGCACCCAGCCGACCAGCAGGCCCGACCAGGTGTGCAGCCAGGCCATCGACTGACGGAATCCTTCCTTCATGCGGCACCTCCGCCGCCCTGGGTCCACAGCAGCAACAGCAGACCCTGCAGGGCCGCCGCGATGGCAAGGCCGGTCCAGGCGCGCCACGCCGAGCGCGCCGCGAAGACCCACATCACGGCCACGGCGTAGACGAGGAAGGAGGCCAGCGTGCCGGTCAGCGCGGCTTCGCTGCGCGCCATGCCGAAGAGGGCAGGCAGGCCCAGCGCGAGCACGGCGGCCGACAGCGCGGCGACGCCGTAACCGCCCGCGATGGCGGCGACGGCCCGCGACGCGACGCCCATCCGGTAGCGGAGGCCGGCGCTCACGACGGGCGCCGGACGACGTGCGAGGTCGTTCGGAAATTCATGGGACAGAGGGAGAGGAGAAACCTGGAGAATGAGAATCATACTCATCTTCTGGGTTTTTCTCGCCCCCGCCCATCCCGCGAGCGGGGCCTTGAAAGGCGGGCGCCGCCGTACGCCTTACTTCGCCTGCAGCAACGCGCCGGCTTCGAGCAGTACCAGCTCGTTGTCGTCTGCCTTGTTCGGCTCGCGGCTGCTGGAGAACGGCAGGTTGTTGTCGTTGCCGACGACGATGTGGGTGGCGTCGACCACGTCGACGTTCTCGATGGTGAAGAACGGGAACTTGAGCACGCCGTCGTTCAGCGGCTTGCGCGCGAGCTTGTTCGGGTCGGCGATGTTCAGCAAGTCGATGTAGCCGATCTTGCGCACCGCGCCGCCCACGTTCGCGTCGCTCAGCTCGACCTTGTAGACGCGCTTGAACTTCGCGATGTCGTGGAAGCAGTCGGTGCGCTTCTGGCCTTCGGGGCAGGCCTTGTCGCTCGTGCCCTCGCCGTTGTCGCGCTCGATGATCAGGCCGGTGGTGCCGTCGATCATGTTGAAGTCGCCGATGGCGTGGCCGTTGGCTTCGAGCACGTACTTCCAATGGCGGCCCGTCCACTTCTCGGTCGCGACGTCGAACTCCAGCACGCGCAGCGCTTCCTTGCCGTCGACCTTCTCGTAGTCCTTGACCTCGGCGTTCCACACCGGGCCTTCGAGCAGTGCATAGAGCTTGCTGCCGTCCTTGGACGAGGCCATGCCTTCGAAGCCCTTGGAGCGCTTGATCTGGAAATCGACCGCGCCGCCCGGCGCGCCCGGCGTGGTCACGGCCGGATGGTCGGGCGAGCGCACGGCCTTGCCGTCCACCTGCGTGTCGAACACGGCGAGCACCTTGCCCTTCAGGTCGGCCTTGATCAGGAAGGGGCCGAACTCCTCGCCGATCCACAGCGCGCCGCCGGCGAACTGGAAGCTCTCGGGATCGAAGTCCGAACCCGTCAGGTAGCGCTGCTTCGTGCCTTCGTGAACGATTCGGAACGGCACCTTCTTGTCGGGGTCGTGCAGGAAGATGGTGTTGATGCGATTGAACTTGCCGCTCTTGAAGTCCACCTTGTAGTGGTTCAGGTAGAGCATGAAGTCGGGCGAGTTGGCCTTCGCGCCGGCGCCGTTGTCGGTGAGGATCCAGAACGAGCCGTCGTCCATCTTCTTGATGCCCGAGTGGCCCTGCAGCGGTTGGCCCTTGAAGGGCACCGAGACGCCAGTGCCGCGGCCGGCCGAGAGGCCTTCGACGGTGCCCAGCGCCTCGACGCGCTTGCCGGTGGTGAACTTGCCGCTCGCTTGCAGGTCGGCGGGCGCGTCTTTCGGCGCGGCGACGAAGCTCTGCGCGGGCAGCACGGCGTGGCCGGCGAGCGTGGCGGGAAAGGCGGTCTGGGCCACTGCGCCACTGCAGGCGAAGGCGGTGGCCAGGGCGACCAGAGAGAGGGAAGCGAAGCGCGTCATGAACGAAAAATCTTTCAGTCGAAAACGCGTGACCTTGCCGGGCAGGCGTGACGCCGCCGTGACATCCGCTCAACTCAAGGTGCGATGTCCACCGTCACTTCACGCGACTCGGCGCGGCCCTGGTCATCGACCGCGCGCAGCACGTAGCGCCGTCCCGATTCGGCCATGTCGGGCATCCACGTGATGCCTTCGCCGGGCGACGCCTTGCCGATCAATGCATCGTCGGCGAACCAGTAGATCGTCTGCGTGCCCGCCGCCGCTTCGGCGCGCAGCACGAGCGGCTCGGGCTTCTTCACGCGCAGCGTGTGCCGCACGCCGCGCAAGGGCGAGGTGATGAGCGGTGCCGTCTCCGAGGCCTCGCCCTTCTCGCAGCCGTCGGTCGGCAGGCTCGCGCGCGGCAGGCCCGCCTGGCGGAACAGCCGTCGCATGTCGCTGCCCCATTGCTCGACCACCTGCTGGCGCGCATTGGGCTGCGGCCCGCACACCACCTTGCCGGTCGTTTCATCGACCCACACGGCGCGGTGCAGGTTGCTGACCTGGATCGGCGACTTGCCGGCGATGAACCATGTCGTGGTGCGCACCGGGCACAGCGCATCGGGCAGCCCGCCCGTCGCGGTGCACACCTCGACCTGGCGCAGGTCCGCCGGCTGTCGCGTCGCGATCTCGCCGGGATCGAGCCGCTCTGCACGCAGCGCATCGACCATGCGCAGGAACAGCGGCGCAGCCGCATCGACGCCCACCAGCGCGGGGTTGCTCGTGCCATCGAAGTTGCCGACCCACACCACGAGCACATGGCGGCCGAACACGCCCGCGGTCCACGCATCGCGAAAGCCCCACGACGTGCCCGTCTTCCATGCGATGGCGGGGCGCGCGGGCAGCGTGGTGTCGGGGCGCGGCGTGTGGCGCAGCATGTCCAGCGTGATGAACGAGGCCTCTTCGCTCAGGAGGCGCAGCGGCTGCACCGGCCGCTCGTCGGGCGCGGGCTGCGTATAGCGCAGCGGCTGCGAGATGCCGCCGTTGGCCAGCGTGGCGTAGAGGCCCGCAAGTTCCTCGGACGTGACTTCGCCGCCGCCCAGCACCAGCGCGAGGCCGTAGTGCGATTCGCTCTGCAGCTTCTGCACGCCCGCGAGCCGCATGAAGTCGTAGAGCCCCGGCTTCGACAGCTTCGCGGCCACGGCCACCGCGGGGATGTTGCGGCTGCGGATCAGCGCTTCCTGCGCGGGCAGCGGGCCGGCGAAGCGGTGGTCGAAGTTCTCGGGTGTGTAGGGGCCGAAGGAGGTCGGTGCGTCCTTCAGCATCGTCTTCGGATGCAGCAAGCCCTGGTCGAGCGCGAGTGCGTAGATGAAGGGCTTGAGCGTGGACCCCGGCGAGCGCTTGGCCTGCGTGCCGTTGACCTGCCCCGCGATGGCGTCGTTGTGCCAGTCGGCCGAACCGATCAGCGCGCGCACCTGCATGGTCGAGGCGTCGAGCAGCAGCGCGCTCGCGTTGGTCATGCCCACGTCGGCATGCGTGCGCAGGTACTGGGCCATCACGCGTTCGAGCGTGGCCTGCATGCGCAGGTCGATGGTGGTGCGCACTTCCTGCACACCGCGCTCCTGCGCGAGCAGCATGTCGGTGGCGTGCGGCGCGAGAAAGGGGAGGCTGCCGCGCGACTGTGCCGAGAGCGCGAGTTGCGCATCGGGCGCATGCTGCTTCGCGGTCGGATCGCGCTCGGCCCACAGCGCCCACAGGCGTTCGCGTGCCGACTGCAGCTCGGCATTGCGACCGCGCTCGGCAATGCGCTTGACGGGGTTCTGCGGAATCACCGCGAGCGTCAGCGCCTCGGGCAGGCTGAGCTTGGCGGCGTCCTTGCGGAAGTAGATGAGGCTCGCGGCCTGCACGCCTTCGATGTTGCCGCCGTAGGGCGCGGTGTTGAGGTACGCCTCGAGGATCTCGCGCTTGCTGAAGCGCGCTTCGAGCCAGAGCGCCGCGCCGATCTGCGCGATCTTGCCCATGGCCGTGCGGCTGTCGATGCCGTAGACGCGCCGCGCCAGCTGCATCGTGAGCGTCGAGCCGCCCTGCCGGCGCTCGCCGCTCGCGATGCGCCAGGCGCTGCGCGCGAGCGCGGCGGGGTTGACGCCTGGGTGGGCGTAGAAGCGGCGGTCTTCGTACAGCAGCACGGCATCGACCAGCGTCGGCGAGATGCGGTCGAGCGGCACCCAGAGGCGGTATTGCTCGTCGCTTGCGAGGGTCAGGCGCAGCAGTTCACCGCCCTGCGCGTACACGGCGCGCGAGCTGCCGACGGTTTCGCTGAGGGGCGCGTGCGGCCAGAGACGCAACAGCGTGAGCAGAAAGGCAACCGCCAGCGCCCACAGCGCAGGCTTGCGCAGCCTTCCCGACTTCACGCTGAAGCGCATGACGGCCTCCGCTGCCTGGCGTCAGTTCGCGACGACCTGGAAGCGCGCACCGGCCGAGCGCGAATACACACGCCGGTCGTACATCGCCTCGCCATACGCCGCAGGCACCACGAAATCGCCGACGTTGGTGGCGCGCGCCTTGTAGGTCACTTCGAGCAGGTTCTTGTCGACGGCGCCGTAGAACACCACACGGTCTTCGCGGATGTCGGCGTACTGCACCTTCCACGAGCCGCCGCCACCGAGGCGCTTCTTCCAGATCGGTGCATCGGCATTGGCTTCCTGGTCGTCGCCCACGGCCTGCAGCACCGGCTCCAGGCCGCCTGGCAGCAGGTCGACCAGCGCCACGTCGTTGAGCTGTGCGCGCTCCAGGCTGCGCACGCGCACCCGCACGGTGACCTCTTCGCCAAGCTTGGCCTTGGTGATCGGGTTGCCCTTGGCATCGAGCACTTCCTGGAAGATCTCCAGGCCCTGGTTCACCGGCGTGGTGGGCACGTTGCGCTCGAAGCCCTGTTCGGCCCAGCTGTAGTACAGGTTGAAGTCGCTGTCGTTCGAGAGCTTGAGCTTGGCCGTGCCGGCGGGCACCGCGGCGCGCGTGATCGGGTTCACCGAGCCCAGCGCGAGCGCCGCAGCCTGCCCTTGTGCATTCACGGTCTGCGCCGTGAGCTTGCCCTCGGCGTTCTGCGCCACCGCTTCGAAGTACGCATCGACCGCGAGCAGCATCGAGGCCGACGACAGGCTGTTGTACCAACCGTCGCGCACCATCGCACCCATGCCTTCCCACACTTCGGGCTTCAGCGTCTTCAGGCGCGAAGGGAAGTGGCGGCCCACCAGGTGCAGCGTCATGCTGTCGTGCACCAGCGGGTCGTAGTACGCGCCCCACACGTTGCGGCGCTGCTTCTTTTCGGTGCGCGCGAGCAGGTCGGACCACACCGGGTTGAGCAGCTCGTTGGCCACTTGCTCCTGCTTCACGAGCTGATAGCTCGCGGCGAGGTACACGGCGCCCAGGTCGTCGCTCCAGCCTTGGGTCTGCTTGTTGCGCCACGCTTCGCGCAGGTTGGCCAGTGCGGCCGGCGCGATGATGCCCTGGCGCGTGAGCAGGTAGGCCGCCTGCGTGCGCTGGCGCCAGCCGTCGAGCGAGGTGTCGCCGCTGCCGAGCCAGCCCTGCAGGTACGTATTCGCCTTCTGCAGCAGGTCTTGCGGCACGGGCAGCTTGTGGTCCTTGGCTTCGATGAGCAGGTGTACCGCGTAGAGCGTGGCGAAGGCATCGGTGCCCGCGCCAGGCCACAACGAGAAACCACCGTCGGCCGTCTGCCGTGCGCGCAGCTGCACGAGGTAGCGCTCGAAGGTCTTGCGCGCCTCGGGCATCGGGCCCTGCTCGGGCGTGCGGCCGCGCGCCATTTCCTTCACCAGCTCGGGGCGGCCCGACAGCAGCACCGCCGGGAAGGTCTGGCTCGTGATCTGCTCGGTGCAGCCGTGCGGGTACACCTCCAGGTACTGCATGAGGCCGGTAGCGAAGGCCCACGGCGCGGCGGACACCGCGACATCGCTCTTGCGGAAGTTCGGGTACAGGTCGGCCTTGCTGCTCAACTCGCCCGCGCGCTGGAAGCTGCCCGCCTGCACCAGCGTGACGAACGGCGACGCGGGCCGCACGCTCACTTCGGTCGACAGGCGCGCGCTGAAGGTCTTGTGCGTCGAGGTGAACACCAGTGCCGACGAACCCAGCACCGCCTGCTCGCCCGGCTTGGCGCGCACGTTGAACCTGGTGCTCGCTTCGCCGCGCTCGTTGACCTTGAGCGTCTGCGTCGCATCGCCCACCACTTCGAGTCCGCCCGAGGCGGTGAGCGTGAGCGCAATGGGCACGTCCTTGCCCGAACCCACGATGTTGTTCGCGAGGCCCACGCCCACTTCGACGGTGTCGCCGGGCGCCATCGCAAGCGGTGCGTTCGGCAATATCACCATGTCGCCGCGCACCACGGTGCGGGTGCTCTTGGCGGCGGTGGTCTCGTCGTTCACCGCGACGGCCATCACACGCAGGCTGCCGTTGAAACTCTCGGGCACGGTGTAGCTGAACTCGCGGCTGCCGTTCACATCGACCAGCCCCGACCAGTACGCCACCGGCTTGTCGCGCTTGCGCTTGAACGGATTCAGGTGCTTGCCGAGCTCGCCTTCGCCATCGCCGCCGGGCGCTGCACCCTGCATGAGCTTCTTGAACTCCGGCAGGATCAGGTCGAGCGTCTGCAACGTGCCCACCTCGAGCGCGCGCTTCTGGAAGAAGTGCTTGAGCGGATCGGGCGTCTTGTAGCGCGCCACCTGCAGGATGCCTTCGTCCACCGCGAAGAGCACGGCGCGCGTGGGCTTGTCGCTGGTGAGCTTCATCTTCACCGTCTGGCCGGGCTTCACGAGTTCGCTGCTGGTGAGCTGCAGGTTGGCGGTGCGTTTGGCGAGGCTGGTGGCGAAAGGAATGACGCCGTACGACAGCGGGCTCATGTAGACCTCGTCCGAGGCCGGGTCGCGCACGAAGTGCACGTTGATGTAGCCGGTGCCCTCGAAGTCCTTGGGCAGCACGATCTTCTGCACCGAGGCGGTCTTGTCGGTCTTGAACCATGCGTGGGCGTAGACCTTGTCGCGCTCGATGGTGATGAGGCCTGCACCCACGTACGGCGCGCGGATGCTCACCTCGATCTCCTGGCCCGGCTCGTAGTCCTTGCGGTCGAGCGTGAGCTGCAGTTCGGCGTTGCGGTCCAGCGAGCGCGAGACGTTCGCGTTGCCCGCCACGCTGTACTCGACGCGGCTCAGCTCCAGCCCGCCGGCATTGCGCACCACGTAGGCAAAGTTGCCGGGCGTGGAGGTGTTCAGCGCGATGGTGTTGCCGGCCGCGACGATGGCCAGCGGCTTCTCGTCGATCACGATTTCCTTCTTGCGCGACTCGTAGCGGTACAGGCCGTTGTCCTGCTTCACGAGCACCGACAGCACCTTGCGCTCCACGCGCTCGATCTTCAGGGCGTCCACGGCCGTCTTCTTGGCCTGCGGGTCGATCGCGATCACGGTCGCATTGCGCGCGGCGCCCTTGCTCACGTAGCTGGTGTCGCCATCGACCTTCACGCCCACGAGGTAGGGCATATCGCTCACCAGCGTCTGCGCCTCGGCCGAGACGCTGCGTCCGCCCTCGGGCTCGAAGGCCTTGGCGAGCACGTGCACCTGGTAGGTGGCGGCATCGAAGCGCGAGAGGCGCAGGTCGAACTCGGCCTTGCCTTCGGCGCTGGTCTGCACGCTGCCCAGATCGTCGACCTGTTTTTCGGTGGCGCGCTGCGGATCGAAGAAGGCGTAGTCGGCGAACGCGCGGAACACCGGGAAGGCCGGGCTCAGCGTGAGCGTGCCTTCCACCTTGCGGTCGGGCGCGGGCGTGCCGAAGAGGTTCTGCACGTCGATGAGCGCCTTCAGGTCCTTGGGCTTGACCCAACCTTCGGCGACTTCGCTGCTGAGCTTGGCGACGACCTTGGTGCGGTCGGGCAGGAACTCCTGCACCTTCACCGTGGTGCTGCCGATCAGCAGGCCCTGCACCTCGGGGTTGCCGGGCGAGGATTCGCGCGGCAGGTAGAGGTTGACGGTGTAGTTGCCGGTGGGCGAGGTGTCCTGCGTGGCGTGGGCGATTTCCGCCGCGCCGCCGGGGCCGAGCTTGAGCTTCTCGCGGCGCACGCTGAGGCCGCGCGCGTCGATGATCTCGGCCTCGAGCGGCAGGTCGCGCAGCGACGTGGCCCAGTTGCCGGCCTTGACCATCATCGCGATGTGCATCGTGTCGCCCGGGCGGTAGATGCCGCGGTCGCTGAACACGTACGCGGTCATCTGGTTCGGCACGCCGGCCGCGCGCAGGCCACCGACGTCGAAGCGCGAGATGTCGAGCGTGCGGTCGCTGCGGTTGAAGGGCAGGAAGCTCAGGTCGCCGTCCTTGCGCACCACCAGCACCACGGGCGCTTTCTCGCGCTGGTAGCCGGCCAGGTTGGGCAGCTTGGCAGCGCCCGTGGCGTCGGTGGATTGCGACGCGACGATCATGCCGTTGCGGCCCCAGACCTCGACCAGCGCACCGGCCACCGGCTGTCCGTTGGCAATACTCTGCACGAACACGTCGCGCGTGCCGTCTAGCGACTTCTTGGCGACGATGCCCAGGTCGGTGACGAGCACCAGGCGCTGGTCCTTCTGATCTTCGGGGTTGCCGCTTTCGGGGTCGCCTTCGCCTTCCGATGGCTGTTCTTCCTGTTGTTCCTCTTCGGACTGCGTCGCATCGCCTTCGGCCTTCTTCTTGGCCTTGGGGTCGTAGCCCTGCACCTTGAGCAGGAACACGCCGCGGCGGTCGGCCACGTCGCTGCGCAGGTACTGCGCGAAGTCGACGGTCTCGTAGTGCGCCTTGCCGGCGGGGATGCTGAGCGGGATCTCCTTCTGGAAGCGGTCGACGAGGTTGTCCGACTGCAGGCCGCTGTTGAACTGCGGATGCGCGAAGTCGCCGTTGGTCTGCGTGACCAGGTGCTGCAGCTGCTGCGGCAGCAGGCGCCCGATTTCCAGGCGGATGCCGGGCAGGTCGCGCACCAGGATCGGCAGCTTGCGCTCGCCCGACAGCGCGAGCAGCGAGCCCTGGCTCATGATGGTGAGTTCGGGCGCGAAAGTCTTGAGCAATCGAACGTCTTGCCGCGCCGCGCCGAGCTGGTAGCCGCCCGGCGTCTTCAGGCCCTTGGCCACGCGCACCAGCAGGTAGCGGCCGCCCTCGGCTTGCGGGAGGCGGAAGCTGACCATCTCGGTCACTTCGCGTTCGCTGGCGATAGGCTGCAGATTGATCTTCTTCGCGCGGCGCAGCACGGCGTCGGTGACCTTCGAGGGGTCGGCGGACCAGTCGAACTTTTCTTCGGGGTCGCCCTTGGCTTCTTCCGTGGCGGGCAGCAGCCAGGCCTGCACCACTCGCGCCATTTCGCGCTCGTGCACCGGCATCGAGGCGGTGACGTGCATCACATGCTCGGGCTCGCCGTTCTCGCCCGTGACGATGGTGGGGTCGATGCTCGAGATGTCGAGGCTGAAGAGGCCGGGGATGTCGACCGCGCGCGAGATGTCGTTGCGCTGGCCGGGGCCGCCCTTCTGTGCGACCGCGCCGGAGGTGAGGCTCAGCACCACGGGGCGCGTCTTCTCGGGAATGGGCAGCGGCTCGGACTGGAGGGTGGCGGTGAGGCGCAGCTTGTCGTAGCTGACGGTGAACTTCTCGCTCGCGCATTTGCCCACGCTGAAGATCGAGGTGCCGCAGGCCTGGTCATAGGTCAGCACCAGGCGCTTTTCGAACTCTGCCGTGTTCACGGGGTGCGAGAAGCGCACCTGGAAGAGCGCGCGCCGCACGTTGGCCTGCACCGGGTCTTGGTAGAACTCCGCGCCCGCGATGCGCGCGTTGAATTCGGGCGATGTGAACTCGTACTTGCGCTGCTCGATCTCGATGTGCGGCGCGAGTGCGTCCTTCGCCAGCTGCACCTTGTAGGGCTGGCCGACCGGCCAGTCCTGCGCGGGCAGGAATTCGAGCTTCTTCTGGCTGCTCCACGACCAGCGCCCCGCAATGGCGGGCTCGATGCTGACGCCGGTCGCCTCCTGGCCGATGCGCGCGATCGGCGCGACCGAGGCGGAGAAGTTGATGACGACCGGGTTGGGCCCCTTGTCGTTTTCGATCTGCGTGCGCGGCGGCGGCACGATCTGCGCGGTGGAAACGACGGGCTCGACGCGGTCGGGCGTGAGGCCGTGCCACCACTTCAGCACCTGCGGGCTGGCGAACCAGCCGGCCAGCACCAGCAACGCCAGCAGCACCACCCAGGCCAGCCGTTGCTGCAGCCACTGAAGCCCGAAGAGAAGAAAGGCGCCCACGATGCGCAGCCACCCCGGGGGTCGCCAGGAACCGATGAGTCCGCGTGCCAGCGGACGCAGGAACCCGAGCACGCGGCCCAGTCCGGTGAAGAGCACGTCGCTGAGCGACGCGAGTTTTCGATTGGCAACTTGAAGCATGGACGCTCCCCCGATGTTTTTGTTGGCGCCTGACAGTCTCTGCCCGGTCTGTGAAGCCATGGCGCTGTGTGTGAAGTCTGCGTGAAAACCGCACAGGGCCCGCGCACCGGCCCGTCTCGAACGTCAGAACGAAAGTGCGGGCTTGTTCACCATCAGCCAGAACACGATGGCCATGGCCACGAAAGCCGGGTAGCCCAACAGTTCCCAGTAGCGCTGGTAGCGCAGATACAGCGACGGCAGCGCGGCGCCCTCGCGATGCGCCTGTGCCGCCAGGGCCGCCATGCGGATCTGCAGCCACACCACCGGCAGCCAGCACGCCCCCGCGAACGCGAACAGCCCCAGCGAGAGTGCGAGCCACGGCGTCGACAGCGGCCAGCCCGCCATGTGCGCCAGCGCGAAGCCGGTGACCGGCTGCAGGATGACCGTGGGTGTGGTGAACCACCAATCGGCCCGCACCACCAGCCGGCTCACTACCGCCTGCGCCGGCACGCTGCCGCTGCGGTTGGCAAAGAACATGTAGAAGGCCGACCCCAACCCCGTGCCGACCATCAGCACGCTGGAGACGATGTGCAGCCACTTGAGGACGAGGTAGGTGTTCATGGCGTGGCGCGTCGGTACAAATGCCAGAGCAGCGCGGCGATGGGCAGGTTCTTGAGCAGCGGGCCCAGCGGGTGCAGCCACAGGTCCGGCTGCAGCACGGTCGCCAAGAGCGTCATGGCGAGCATCAACGCGAAGGCGGCCAGGTAGACAGTGCGGCCGGGTCGCAGCCACAGCGCCAGGCCGATCGCCAGATCGGCCGCCGCGCCGCCGACGATCAGCGCCTGCACCAGCCACGGCGGCGAGGCGATGCCTGCGTCGGCCAGCACGCGCCGGCTCTGGCCGTCGAGTTCGACGATGCTGGCGACGGCGGTGAAGAGCCAGACGGCGACGAGGCTCAGGCGCAGCAGGCGGTCGCCGTCACGCGTCCTTGTCATGCCGCATCGCTCCCATGCTGTGCCCGTTGCCACTGAACCACCTCGTCCGCATGCCCCGCGAGAAAGTCGCGCATGCGCGCGAAACGCCGCTGTGTCTGCCGCGCGAAGACCTGGGCCACCACGGGCTCCAGCAACCAGCGCAAGGCTTTCGGTCCGGCTTCGATGGTGTAGACGTAGATCAGCACCGAATGACCGGGCTGTGTGTCCCGGTGTCGCATCGATGCGGCCCAGCGGCTGAAAGGAAAGGAACGGCCGACCATCGAAGCCGCGGCCACATGCGGCCGGTCGAACGTGACGAAGCGCGTGCGCATCGAGAGGCCGCGCAACCAGCCACCGCCGGTGTTCTCGGTTTCCGCGCCCACGAAAGGGCAGGGCGCGCCGCCCACCACGCGGGCGTTGCCGACCAGCGAGTCCCAGCGCGCACGCCAGACGTGATAGTGGAAGGCATCGAAGACCACGTCGGCCGGCGCCGGCATGTCGAATTCAAAGCGCTGGTGTGCCATGGCCTGCTGCGCTTTCGCCTTCGTCGATCACATCCGTCACCATGCCCCAGCGCGCGAACTCGGGGTCGAACTCGGGCAGCGCGAGCAGGCCGGCGCAGGCGTGCGCGCCCACCGGCAGCGCCTCGCCGCGCGCGAGCCGCCGGGCCAGCAGGATGGCGGCCATGCAGGGAATCTCGGGGCCGTGGTTGTCGTCCGCCGCGATGTGCCAGGCGCGGCGCGCGATGGCGCCGTGCGCATCGGTGCCTTCGACGCGCACCACCATGCCGCCCAGCGCGGTGCCGAGCGCATCGAACACGCCGCCCGTCGCGTGCAGCAGTGGCGCCAGCTTCTGCGGTGCGCGCAGCAGGCCTGTGCGGCGCAGGAAAGCCAGGAAGGCGAAGGCCTGCTGGGTCAGGCCGACTTCGAGTGCGGCGCGGAACATGACCGACTGCACGCCGGCGTAGCGCGCGGGAAAGAGCTCGAGGTCGGGGATGTCGCACAAGGCGCCGCGGCGCGGCTTCATGCGGGCGAACTGCACCTTCGCGGGATGGGCCCAGCCGGGCTGCTCGGTCCAGCGGCCGCCCTGCCAGACGCGGATCGGCGCGCCGCAGTAGGCGAGCACGCCCGCGAGCGTGGCTTCGCCGCGCGGTGCGCCTTGTGCCGGCGCGATGCAGATGTCGATGCTGCGCAGGCCTTGCCAGCCGGCGGCGAGGTGGTCGACCACCGCCGACGACAGCGCTGGCACGGTGCTGGCGCCGGCCACGGCGGTGCGGCCCGCGCTGCGGAAGGCCGCGTCCATCGCGGCGGGAAAGTCGCAGACGAAGCGCCGGCCGTCGGCCAGGTCGATGTAGTGCGCGCCGGCGGCCGCCACGGCCTGCGGCACGCGGTAGTCCTGGCCCTGGAACGGGCCGGCGGTGTGGATGACGAGGTCGACGCCCAGAAAGCCCAGCCCCTGCGCGAGGTCGGGCGACTGCGCATCGACGCGCACACCGCGTGCACTGCCGCCCAGCGATTGCGCAAAGGCCGTGGCCCGCTCGAGGTCGCGCCCGCCGACCCACAACTCGATGCCCGCGTCCTGCGCCAGCGCGCGGCTGATGCGCGCACCGAAGTTGCCGTAGCCGCCGAGCACCAGCGTCTTCATGCGAAGCGGGCTCCGGCGATGTGTCCGCGCGTGAACGCTTCCTCGAAGATCGAATAGCCCGACCAGTCCGCGTGCGCGAACGACAGCCGGCCCGCGGCCACGCGGTCGCCGTGCGCGCCGATCTGCGCGAGCAGACCGGGCCGCGGGATCGACATGGCGTGGCCGTAGCGCGTGATCTCGACGCGTGTGGCGAGCGTGGGCAGGTCGGGGTGCGGCACCGACAGCTCGGCCAGCAGCTCGTCGCGCCATGCGGTCCACGGGCGCTCGAGCAGCAGCTGGCGGCCGTCGCCGGTGTCGTAGCCGCTCGGGCCCAGCGGGCGGTACCAGCTGAGCACGGTGCCGCGCGGCGTGGGGTCGAGCGTCTGGTGGCGCGCATCGACATACCCGAGGCCGCGCGTGCCGTAGATCACGTTGTCCCAGCTCGGCGCGGCGCCGACGCGGTCGGCCAGCGGGCCGCGCAGGTGCACGTTGGCGACCAGCCAGGGGGCGTAGCGCACGTGCGCGGCGGCGCTGGTCAGCAGCGGCGGCGGGTTCTCGACCACGCGCGCGGCGATGAAGACAGGCAGCGCGACGATGCAGCGCTCGGCCTGCCAGCGCACCATCGATTTCGACGCGGCATCCCATGCGTCGACCTCGACGCCGGCGCGTCCTTCGGCGATGCGCGTGACGACCTGGCCGGTGTGCAGGCGCCCGCCCAGCGGCGCAGCCAGCTGCTTCGTGAGCCAGCCGTTGCCTTCGGGCCAGGTGAGCACGCCGTCGCGATCGGGGTTGCTGTCATTGACGCTGCCGCTCGCGTCGCCCGGCGCATGGAAGCCGTGCCGGCTTGCGAAGTAGTGGATGCCGGCCCAGGCCGACACTTGCGCGATGCCGGCGCCGTAGTCGTCGCGGCAGCAGTAGTCGAGGTACCAGCGCAGGTGGGCGTCGTCGAAGCCTTCGCGGTCGAGCCAGCCGGCGAAGGGCAGGGCGTCGAGCGCGAGCAGTTCGGGCGTGACGGCGAAGCGCAGCGTGGGAATGGCGAAGTGCGCGGCGTGCTGCAGCGCGTCGATGCGCTGCGCGAAGCGGCGGTACTGCGCCTGCGTGCCGGCGCCCACGTCGTGCACGGGCAGCAACCCGTCCTGCCATTCGCCGCGGAAGAACAGGCGCTCCTGCGGGCTGTGGCAGAGGTGGCGCTCGTCGTAGGTCCAGCGGCCGGCCACGCGGCGGCGCAGGCCGAGTTCCTCGAGCAGGTCCTGCACCTCGTGCGCGTCGTCGCCGGGCGTGGGCAGGTAGTGCGCGCCGAGCGGGCAGGCGATGCCGCCCACGGCGCCGCCGCGCGCGTTGCCGCCGGCGGTGTCCTCGAGTTCGAGCAGCGCGAAGTCGTCGATGCCCGCGAGGCGCAGCGCGCGCGCCGCCGCCAGGCCAGCGACGCCACCACCCGCGATGACGACGCGGGTGCGTTTGACGGTGGCCGGGGCCTGCGACTTGAGCGTGGCGTCGCGCATCGCGTGGCCGCGCGCGACATCGATGCCGGTGAAGCCGCCTTCGATGACCGGCGGTGGCGCCTCGCAGCCGGCCAGCGCCAGGGCGCCTGCACCGGCAGCGACGCCAAGAAAGCCACGGCGCCTCATGGCGCACGGTTCCTTCGTGGAACACCGCGGAACCGGCTTTGCCGGGCCGCAGGTGTTGCCCCCGGTAGGGGGTTGGCGAAGCGACACGAAGTGCGCGCAGCCTGGGGGCGAGCCATATCAGTGCGCCATGACCTTGCCCCACTCCTGTTCGTAGGTGGTGACGAGGGTCTGGTTCGACAGGCGGTTCACTTCGGTCGGCACGCGCGCCATGTCGAGCGGAAAGTCGAACATCAAAGGCAACGTCGCCGGCGTGAGAAAGCGCATGCCGCCCGGCAGCGCATCGGGCAGCCGGTAGGGCCGGTGGCTGGCGATGATGTAGCCCCATTCGCCGAAGCTGGGCACGTGCGCGTGGTACGGCGTGGCCTTCAGGCCGACCGACTCGATGGTGCTCGCCACGGTCCAGTAGCTCTTGCGCGCCACCAGCGGCGAGGTGGTCTGGATCACGGCATAGCCGCTGGCCGACAGGCGCCGGTCGAGCAGCGCGTAGAAGCTGTTGGTGTAGAGCTTGCCGATGGCGAAGTTGGTCGGGTCGGGAAAGTCGACCACGATGACGTCGAAGGTGTCGCCCTCCTGCTGCAGCCACTGGAACGCGTCGGTGTTGACGACCTTCACCTTCGGCGACGAGAGCGCGTGCCCGTTGAGCGCGGCCAGCGTCTCGTGCGTGGTGAAGAGCTGCGTCATGTTCGGATCGAGCTCCACCAATGTGACCGACTCGACCGAGGGGTACTTGAGGATCTCGCGCACCGCCATGCCGTCGCCGCCGCCGAGCACGGCGACTTTCTTGGGCGCGCCGTGCGCCGCCATCGCGGGGTGCACCAGCGCCTCGTGGTAGCGGTACTCGTCGCGCTCGGCGAACTGCAGGTTGCCGTTGAGGAACAGCCGGTGGCCCAGCGCGCCGCGCGTGACCACGATGCGCTGGTAGGGCGAGCTGGCGCTGAAGACGATGCGGTCCTGGTAGAACTTGTCTTCCGCCAGCGTGGTGATGTGGTCGGCACCCCAGAAGGCGCCGATGAGCGCGGCCAGCGTGAGAAAGCAGGCCACCGCGTGCGCGCCGGCGCGGCGCAGCTCATGGCGGAACAGCCACAGCGCCCACACGGCCACTGCGGCGTTCATCACGCCGAACAGCAGGCCGGTGCGGATCATGCCCAGCTGCGGCACGAGGATCAGCGGGAACGCGACCGACACGGCGAGCGCGCCCAGGTAGTCGAAGGTCAGCACCTGCGACACGAGGTCCTTGAGCACGATGTTGCGCTTGAGGATGCGCATCACCAGCGGAATCTCGAGCCCCACCAGCGTGCCCACCACCACCACGAGTCCGTACAGCAGCAGCCGGAACGCGCCCGGCACGTAGGCGTTGGCCAGGAACAGGATCGCCGGCAGCGCGCCGCCGATCAGCGCCACGAGCAGTTCGATGCGAAGGAAGTGCGCCGGCAGCTGCCGGTCGAAGTAGCGCGAGAGCCACGAGCCGACGCCCATGGCGAACAGGTAGGTGCCGATGATGGTGCTGAACTGCAGCACCGAGTCGCCGAGCAGGTAGGAGCTCAGCGCGGCCGCGCTCAGTTCATAGACGAGGCCGCAGGCCGCGACGACGAACACGCTGGCGAGCAGCGCGATCTCCACGGGTTGCGGCCCCCGCGCATCCGGGGTGCGCGCGGGCAGGGCCGCGTCGCTCAATGGATTGCTGCGGCCACGATGACGCTGATGCCGAGGCACATGGCGGCCACGACGAGCGCCAGCGCCCTGTTCTGCTTCTCGACGATCTCGCCCCACAGGTCATAGGGGGTGATCTTGTCGATGATCAGAAAGCAGATCCAGAAGACCACCACGCCGATCAGCGCATACACGAGCGATCCGAGGACCACGCCCGGTTTCAGCCATTCAATTCCCATGGGGACCTCCAGTCGTAGCAATAAAGAGAGAAACAAGAGAGCGCCTGCGCGCGATCTTCGTCATTTGTGGCCGCCGCCGCTCGAATAGCCGCCGTACGAACCGCCCGAGCTGCGGTACCCGCTCGAGGAGCCGCCGCTGCAGTTGCTCATCATGATCAGCACGAAGAGGATGACCACGATGACGAGGATGATCGTGCCGCAGCCCATGCCCGACGCGGCGCTCACGGGCAGCGCGTCGCCGCGCGAGAACAGGTCTTTCTTGGCGTCGAGCTTGAAGGCCGTGGCCACCGCGCCGCTGTCGATCTTGCTGCCCGACGACCACGTCAGCTCGTTGGCCGAGCGCTCCATCGAGAGCAGCGCGCCGCCGCTGGCGAAGTCGCGGTTGAAGGTCTTCTGCCCGCGCTCGACCTGCCAGTAGAACTCGCCGGCCACGTAGGTGGTTTCGGCGTTGTAGGCGTACTGTTGCTGGTAGCGCTTGTTGAGGTAGGTGGCGGTAGTGCCGTTCTCGGCCATCACGGGCGCGCCGGTGGTCGGCTTGACCATGCTCCAGCCGTCTTCGGCATCGACCAGGAAGCTGAAGCCGCGCTTCTTGTTGTACAGCAGGTACTCGTCCCAGCCGAACTGCTCGTCGTCGCCGGGCTCCTGGCCCATGCGGTGCTGGAAGCCCACCACCTGCCACTGCGCGCCCTGCAGCTGGCCCACGCTGCCCAGCGCGATGAGCGGGCGCACCGGCTCGTTCTGCTCGGCGTGCTTGAGCTCGCCGCCGATGCCTTGCGACAGGTCGATGATGCTGTTGCACGAGCCGCAGGTGATGCTCTTGCTGTCGGCCAGGTTGACCGTGACGGGCGAACCGCAATTGGGGCAGTTGAAGCTGCGGCCCTTTTCGTCCTTCGCCGATTCATCGCGCAGGCCGGTGAGCTGCAGGTCGTCCAGCTGCACCGAGCGGCCGAGGTAGGCCGTGGGCGGGGCGGTGCCGTAGTCGATGCTGAGCACCAGCCCCTTGTCGTTGCGCAGTTCGACCATCGCGAACGGTTGGCCGAGCTCGGGCAGGTGCGGCAACTCGCCCTGCGCGGAGGTCAGCGCCACCTGTTCGTTGGAGGCGACGGTGTAGCTCTGGCCGGCGAAGGCGGTGGTGGCGCCCACGCGCAGGTCGGCGGGCGGCGGCGCGGCGCGCTGCAGGTCGAAGGGCAGCGCGAAGACGTAGGCGCCGTTGTCCTCGCTGAGGACGCCGGTGCGGTCGCCGTCGAGCGCGGCGATCCACTCGGTCCAGCGCCCGCCGGGGTAGGTGTACTGCAGCCGGCCGATCAGCGTGAAGGGCTTGTCCTGGATGCGGCCGGCGGCGAACAGCTGCAGCGGGCTGAAGTCGTCGAACAGCTCGGCCATCTTGCCGGTGCGCGCGAGCGTGTCGCCCTGGCGCACGACGGTGCTCTGGCAATACGGGCAGACCGCGTGCGTCGATTGCGCCGAGCGGAATTCGACCGGCGCGCCGCAGCCGGGGCAGGGCGCGCGGTAGTAGCGTTGGGAGCCGGTTTCCTCAGCCATGGCGCACCGGGTGCGATGGCGCGGCCGGCCACGAATGATTCAAGCCCAAAAGGCCTCTGACGCCCGCTGGACGGGCGTCAGTCGCTATCGAAAACATTGCGACGAATCAGACGAGCTTTTTCAGCAGTTCGGCCTTCTTGGCGTCGAACTCTTCCTGCGTGAGGATGCCCTTGGTCTTGAGTTCGCCGAGCTTCTCGAGCGTGGTCATCACGTCGGCGGCACTCACCACGGCCACGGCCGGCTGCTGCGTCGTGGCCGCGGCCTGGGCCGCCGCATTGGGACTCAGGCCCTGCGCGAGGTTCTGCGCCAGCACCTGGCCGAGCGCCACGCCGGCGCCCAGGCCCATCGCGTCGCCCGCGATGCCGCTGCCACCCGCTGCGCCTTCGGCGAACTTGGGAATGGCTTGCGCCGTCTGGTACTGCATGAACTTGCCCATGTCGTTGCCGACCATGCCCATGCCGATCTTCTGGTCGAGGATCTTCTGCAGCTCTTCAGGCAACGAGACGTTCTGGACCGTGATGTTCTCGAGCTTGATGCCGATCTTCTCGAATTCGGGCACCAGCTGGGTGGCCAGCGCGGTCGCGAACTGGATCTGGTTGGCCGCCAGGTCGAGGAAGGGCAGGCCGCTGGAGGCGATGGCGTTGCTGATGTTCTGCAGCACCAGGCCGCGCAGCTGGCCGTCGAGGTCGGCCACGGAGTAGATGTCGCGCGTGCCGGAGATTTCGGTGTGGAACAGCTTCGGGTCGCCGATGCGGAAGCTGTAGTTGCCGAAGGCGCGCAGGCGCACGGCGCCGAAGTCCTTGTCGCGGATCGTGATCGGCTGGGGCGTGCCCCACTTCTGGTCGACCTGCTGGCGGGTGCTGAAGAAATAGACGTCGCTCTTGAAGGGGGATTCGAAGAGCTTGTCCCAGTTCTTCAGGTACGTGAGCACGGGCAGCGTCTGCGTCGTGAGCTTGTACATGCCGGGGCCAAACACGTCGGCCACCTGGCCTTCGTTGACGAACACCGCCATCTGCGACTCGCGCACGGTGAGCGAGGCGCCGTTCTGGATTTCCATCTCGGCCATCGGGAAACGCCAGGCCAGCGTGCCATCGCCGGACTCGGTCCACTGGATGATGTCGATGAACTGTTTCTTGATGAAATCCATCAGGGCCATGGTCGTTCCTCTCGAGATGTTGTCGGTTTGTGTCCCAGCCACACATATTGCCACAGGGCCTTGACGGTGCCCCGTGCTTTTGGTCATGCCTGCCACCGGCCATGCGACGTAGGGCGGTATGGACCGAGGTCTACAATCGGCGCCCCCAGAAGAAGCGCCACCAGGAGCAACGGCACATGTCCGATTCGACCGCATCGTCCCCTTCGACCCCCACCCCGGAAGACAAGCGCGCCCTGTTGCGCCGTGCCGCCCTCGAGTACCACGAGTTTCCCGTCCCCGGCAAGATCGCCATCGCGGCGACCAAGCAGATGGTCAACCAGCGCGACCTGTCGCTGGCCTACTCGCCCGGCGTGGCCGCGCCCTGCGAGGAAATCGTCAAGGACCCGGCCAACGCCTTCAAGTACACCTCGCGCGGCAACCTCGTGGGTGTCATTTCCAACGGCACCGCCGTGCTGGGCCTGGGCGACATCGGCCCGCTGGCCTCCAAGCCGGTGATGGAAGGCAAGGGCGTTCTCTTCAAGAAATTCGCCGGCGTCGACGTGTTCGACATCGAGATCGACGAAAAGGACCCGGTCAAGCTGGTCGAGATCATCGCCTCGCTGGAGCCCACCTTCGGCGCCATCAACCTGGAAGACATCAAGGCCCCGGACTGCTTCTATGTCGAGCGCGAGCTGCGCAAGCGCATGAAGATCCCGGTGTTCCACGACGACCAGCACGGCACGGCCATCACCGTGGCGGCCGCCATGCTCAACGGCCTGAAGGTGGCCGGCAAGAACATCGCCGAAGTGAAGCTGGTCACCTCGGGCGCGGGCGCCGCGGCGCTGGCCTGCCTGAACCTGCTGCTCAAGGTGGGCCTGAAGCGCGAAAACGTGTTCGTCACCGACCTGGCCGGCGTGGTCTACGAAGGCCGCGAAGAGCTGATGGACGACGACAAGCGCCAGTACATGCAGAAAACCGACATGCGCAAGCTGTCGGAAGTGATCGCCGGCGCCGACGTGTTCCTCGGCCTGTCGGCCGGCGGCGTGCTCAAGCCTGACATGGTCGCGAAGATGGCGCCCAAGCCGGTGATCTTCGCGCTGGCCAACCCGAACCCCGAGATCGCCCCCGAAGACGCCCATGCGGTGCGCAACGACGTGATCATGGCCACGGGCCGCACCGATTACCCGAACCAGGTCAACAACGTCCTGTGCTTCCCGTACATCTTCCGCGGCGCGCTCGACTCGGGCGCCACCACCATCACCGACGAGATGGAGATTGCCGCGGTGCACGCCATCGCCGAGCTGGCCCAGGCCGAGCAGAGCGAACGCGTGGCCGCCGCCTACGCCGGTGAAAAGCTGAGCTTCGGCCCCGAATACCTGATTCCGAAGCCCTTCGACCCGCGCCTGATGATGAAGATCGCGCCGGCCGTGGCCAAGGCGGCCGAGGAAAGCGGCGTGGCGCTGCGCCCGATCAAGGACCTGGACGCCTACCGCGACAAGCTGCAGAGCTTCGTCTACGCCTCGGGCACCACCATGAAGCCGATCTTCGACGCCGCCAAGCGCGCACCGAAGAAGCGCGTGGCCTACTGCGAAGGCGAGGAAGAGCGCGTGCTGCGCGCCGCGCAGATCGTGGTGGACGAAGGCCTGGCGCGCCCGACGCTCATCGGCCGCCCGGCCATCATCGCCCAACGCATCGAGAAATTCGGCCTGCGCCTGAAGGAAGAGCTCGACTACGACGTCGTCAACGTCGAGCAGGACCACCGCTACCGCGACTTCTGGCAGACCTACCACCGCATGACCGAGCGCAAGGGCCAGACGGTGCAGACCGCCAAGATCGAGATGCGCCGCCGCCTCACGCTGATCGGCGCCATGCTGCTGCACAAGGGCGAGGTCGACGGCATGATCTGCGGCACCTGGGGCACCACGCTGATCCACCTGCACTACATCGACCAGGTGATCGGCAAGCGCCCCGGCGGCTGCGCCAGCACCCCGCAGGACGTGCCCGTGTACGCCTGCATGAACGGCCTGCTGCTGCCCGACCGCCAGGTGTTCCTGGTCGACACGCACGTCAACTACGACCCGACGCCCGAGGAACTGGCCGAGATCACGACCATGGCGGCCGAGGAAATGATGCGTTTCGGCCTCAAGCCGAAGGCCGCGCTGCTGTCGCACTCCAACTTCGGCACCAGCAACGAGCCCAGCGCCGTCAAGATGCGCAAGACGCTCGACCTGCTGCGCGTGCAGGCGCCCTGGCTCGAAGTGGACGGCGAAATGCACGGCGACGTGGCGCTGGACAGCAAGCAGCGCGCGGTCGTCATGCCGCACAGCGCGCTCGCGGGCGACGCCAACCTGCTGGTGTTCCCCAACATCGACGCCGCCAACATTTCTTACAACCTGCTCAAGACCGCGGCCGGCGGCAACATCGCCATCGGCCCGGTTCTGCTCGGCGCGGCCAAACCTGTGCACATTCTCACGGCGAGCGCGACTGTTCGCCGCATCGTGAACATGACAGCCTTGACAGTGGCCGACGCAAACGCCGAGAGATAGGCCATTTGGCGAGAGTGGACGCCAACTTAAGGCGTCGCTTTCCGTCCCCGCGACTGCTCAAACTTTGGGCAGTCGCTTGCTATTTTCGCCAGCGTGGTGCACACTCGCGGGCTTGAATTTGCGGGTTAACCCCGAGGTTGAGCGCAATTCAAACCCCCCGCTCTTTTCTTGTGGTGCCCCATGGCGGCTTACGCCTCGATCACGTCCTCTGTCACTAAGTTTGCGCTCACCAGCTTGATGCTGGTGGCTCTGACGACGGGGGCCGAGGCCCGCGGATGGTTCGGCGCCGACAAAACGTCCTCCGAGGCATCGATTGCCCTGACCGATCTGCCGGTCCAGGGCCAGCGAACCTACCAGGCCATCCTTGACGGTGGCCCCTTCCGGTACGACAAAGACGGCACGGTATTCGGCAATCGCGAACGCATCCTGCCAGCGGCACGCCGCGGGCATTACCGCGAATACACGGTGCCAACGCCCGGCGCGCGCAACCGCGGTGCCCGGCGAATCGTTTGCGGTGGCGAGCAGCGCACGGCGCCCGAAGCCTGCTGGTACACGGCGGACCACTATGCGAGTTTCAGACGGATTGCGCCATGAGCGATGACAACGACCTGAGCGGCGCCCCGAAGCGCCCCGACGAGATGATGATGACTATGGAAAGACCAGCGGATATGACCTTATCCCTTCGAGCCGTACGCCCGAACATCGTGCAATCGATCCGCGCGTTCCGCGTGAACGACCTGCAGGATGCCGCCAACGCGGCCGGCCAGCACTTCCTGTACGCCAACCTGGGCAACGCCCAGACCAAGCAGGACGTGCTCGACCTGATTGCCCAGCAGTTCACCTTCCCAGCGCACTTCGGCAAGAACTTCGACGCGCTGTACGACTGCATGACCGACCCGTTGCATAAATCGGGCCCGCAGCCTGGTTTCGTCATCGTGCTCGAACAGATCCCGGCCAACGCCAAGTTCGACAAGGAAGCGCGCGAGCAACTGCTCGACATCTTCCGCGACGCTTCGGACTACTGGGGCGATCGCAAGGTCCCGTTCCGCTGCTTCTATTCTTTTCTGTAGCCCGTTCTGCATCCACCAGCCAAGCAGAACGGGCGAACGAGGCTCAGCCGACCGCTGAAACCCTCGATGGCATCGAAGTCAACACCACCGCCACGGCAGCCGCCGCGGCCACGCCCGCCGCCAGCACCGAGCCGGCCGGCGAGAAAATGCCGACCGACAAGCTCGTCGACGTGTCGCCCCTGGCGCTGCGCATGAGTAGCCCCTTCAACGCGGGGTACTGGCTGGCAGCTGCGTAACTGCAACCGCTCGCCGTCACAAAAAAAGCCCGTCATCGACGGGCTTTTTTCATGGGGGAACGGCCTGGGCCAGTGCAACGTATTCGGCCACCGGCACCTCCTCGGCCCGGCGCTGGATGTCGAACTCGCCGGTGAAGCCGTGCTCCCCCAGCCACTTGCCCAGCGTGTGCCGCAGGATCTTGCGGCGCTGGCTGAAGGCGACCTGCACGATCTCGCCGAGCCGCGCCGCATCGACCACCGGCGGCTGCGCGAGCGGCGCCATGCGCACCACGGCGCTGTCCACACGCGGCGGCGGGTCGAAGCTCTCGGGCGGTACGAACAGCACGTTCTCCATGTCGTAGCGCCACTGCAGCATCACGCTCAGGCGGCTGTAGTCCGAGGTGGCGGGTCGGGCCACCATGCGGTCGATCACTTCCTTTTGCAGCATGAAGTGCTGGTCGGCGATCAGGTGGGCATAGCCCAGCAGGTGGAACAGGATCGGCGTGGAGATGTTGTAGGGCAGGTTGCCCACCACGCGCAGCGGTTTCGGTTCGGCCTTGGCCGCGAGTTCGGCGAAGTCGACCTTGAGCACGTCCGACTCGATGACGTCGAGCTGCGGATGCTCGCGCAGCCGCTTGGCCAGATCGCGGTCGAGCTCGATGACCGTCAGGCGGCCAAGCCGCTCGACCAGCGGCTGCGTGAGCGCCGCCAACCCCGGCCCGATCTCGACCATCGCATCGCCGGGCTGCGGCGCGATCGCCTGCACGATCCCGTCGATGATCCCGCCGTCGGACAGGAAGTGCTGTCCGAACCGCTTTCTTGCAATGTGCTGTGCCATCGCGGCCTAAGACGCTGCCGCGGCCATCAGGACTGCGGCGTCTCGCGGTATTCGACGTAGGCGCGCGCGCGCACTTCCTGCACCCAGGTGGTGAAGGCTTCTTCGACACGCTGTTCGCGCAGCGCGGCACGCGCGGCTTCGCGCTGCTCCGACTGGCTCAGCTTGGCTTCGCGGCGGCCGACCACCTGGATCAGGTGGACACCGAAGCGCGACACCACGGGGTCGCTGATCTGGCCAGGCGTGAGCCGGTCCATGGCTTCCTCGAACTCGGGCACGAACTGGCCGGGGCGCGACCAGCCGAGGTCGCCGCCTTCCTTGGCGCTCGCGTCCTGCGAGTTGTCGCGCGCCAGGCCGGCGAAGTCGGCGGTACCGGCCTGCACGCGGCGCTTGAATTCCTGCAGCTGGGCCACCGCCTGCGCGGTCGTGCGCTTGGGGTCGTTCAGCAGCAGGATGTGGCGCACCTGGGTCTGGGTGATGGACGCATCCGACGAACCCACCTGCGCCTTGGTCAGCACCTTGAGCACGTGGAAGCCGGCGCCCGAGCGCACGGGTCCGGCGATGCCGTTCACCGCGGTCGATTGCGTGGCCTCGACGAACACCGGCGGGTAGCGGTCGGCGCTGCGCAGGCCGAGCGCGCCGCCGTTGGCACGGTCGGGCGAGTCGGAGTTCTCGCGTACCAGCTTGGCGAAGTCTTCGCCGCTGCGCGCGCGCTGTGCGAGGTCGGTTGCCTTCTTCTGTGCGGTCGCGACCTGCGCCTCGGTGGCGTTCTCGGGCACGGCCACCAGCAGCTGAGCGATGTTGAGGTTGAGCAGGGCGTTGTTCTTGACGGCGCTCTCGCGCTGGTCGCGCAGGTACTCGTCGGCCTCGGTGTCGCTGATCTTGACCTTGGACTCGACCTCGCGGTCGCGCAGGCGCGTGAGCAGCAACTGGTCGCGCAGGTCGTTGCGGAATTCGCGCGGCGAGATGCCTTCGGCCGCGACGCGGCTGCGCAGTTCGGTGAGGCTGATCTCGTTCTGGCGGGCCACGGTCTGCTCGGCCTGGTCGATCGCCACGTCATCGACCTTGATGCCGTTTTCCTTCGCCAGCTGCAGCTGCGCACGCTCGGTGATCAGGCGCTCCAGCACGAGGCGCGTGAGTTCGGCGCGCGGCACGCGCTCGGCGTCCGGGTTCTCGCGGATCAGACGGGTGACACGCGACTGCACCTCGGTGTTGGTGATCGGCTCGGAGTTGACCAGCGCCACGATGTACTCGGCCGCGCGCTGCACCGGCGCCGCCGCGGGACCGGCCGGGCGCGCCGCCGGCGGCACGATCCGGGGACCGGCACGCATGATGTCCGTGATGCCGCTGCCGGAACGAAAGCCCTGTGCGCCAGCCGTTGCGGCGATGGCCGCAAGGCAACCCAGGGTGATGAGGGAACGGATGTGTTTCATGGCGTGGACGGTCGTCGTTTCAGTCGTAATTGGTGAAGCGGCTCGGGGCTTCGGTCGGTTGACGCAGCGGCTGGTAGCGCTGGATGTTCTGTCGCAGCGCCTGCATCGGGCTCGAGCCGATGCTGGAGAACCCGACGAATTCGAGCTGGAACATGATGCGGGTGTTGGCCGTCACCTGGCCGGTGGTGATGCGCTGCAGCACCACACGGCTGATCCAGCAGCAGCCGTCGTACTCGACCCCGAGCACGCCGTCCGTGAGCTTCTTGTCCTGCAGGCTGTAGTTCAGGCGACCCACGGCGTACCAGCGTCCACCGCCTTCGCCCTTGCCCGGCCCGAGGTCCTTGCCCTTGTCGCCCCACAGGTCGTTGAGCGGCCATTGCCAGCCGAAGTCGATCGACTTGTTGCCGTCGGTGGCCGTGGGCGTGCTCGGCGCCTGGTAGCGGAAGGCGGCGCTGAGGTTGCGGTACGGGCCCGGGTTGTAGCGCGCGCTGATCGCGCTGCGCGTGGAGCGGCGCGAATCGGGGTTGTACTGGAGCAGCGTGTCCAGGCTCCACTTGGGCGTCCAGTTGATCTGGGCGCCCAGCAGCAGGTCGCTGGTGCGGTCGGTGACCGGCGCGACGCCCGGCAGCGTGACCTTCTGGTCGGCGAAGCGGAAGCGCTGCGCGATGCCGAAGCGCACGGCTTCGACGCCGGTGCCCGGATCGATCAGGCGGGACGTGACGCCCAGCGTGAGCGCGTTGGTGTCCGAGATGCGGTCCGCGCCCGAGAACGCGTTCTCGGTGTAGATGGTCGCAAAGCTGAAGTCGTTGGCGGCCGAGTCGTAGTTCGGCAGCATGCTCTGGTTGCGGTACGGCGTGTACACGTAGTACGCGCGCGGCTCCAGCGTCTGGCGGAAGGCGCGGCCGAAGTAGCTGGCGTCGCGCTCGAAGACCAGGCCGCTGTCCAGGCTGAAGGTCGGCACGACGCGGTTCGACGAGGTCGGGAAGAAGTACAGCTGGCTCGGGTTGTACGGCATCCCGTTCACGTAGTCGATGCCGTTGACCGACACCTTCGGAATGGACGACTGCGGCAGGTAGTAGTTGTACGAGGTCGCGTGCAGCTGCAGCTTGGGGATGACGAACGAACTCGGCGTGAGGAACGGCCGGCTGATCGCCGCCTGCGCGAACACGCGGTCGCCGTCGGGCTGCGACTGCTGGATGAGGTCGAAGCCGGGCTGGCCGGCCAGGATGCTGTTGACGCGAAAACGCGAGTAGTCGGTGTTCAGCGAAACGTCGAAGCCGTGCCAGTCGTACTTGGCGTAGTTGGCCGTGATCTGCGGCACGCGGTCGTACGAGGGCACGACCGGCGACAGGTTGTACTGCAGCGTCTGGTAGCGCAGGGCGCGCACCGCGCCGCTCCAGTCGCCCTTGGTCCAGTTCAGTGAGGCATCGTTCGGCAGCTGGCGCTGCGCCAGCGTCGGCGTGCGCGTGAAGTCGCGCCAGTAGTCGTTGTCGCTGACGCGGTTGATGTTGAGGCTGGCGGACAGCGAGTCCAGGCCCAGCGCCTTGGCGTCGAAGTCGTGGTGGTGGTTGAGCCACAGACCCCAGCGCTTGCTGCTGTCGGGCGGCTTGCCGAAGTTCAGGTCCTTGAGCGCGATCTCGCCGTTGTTCAGCTTCTGCAGCTGCTCGGCGCGCGCCTCGTTGTAGCGCTGGCCCACGAGGCGGTCGCTGCCCATCAGGTCCAGGCGGATGCTGCCGCTGTAGTCCTTCTCGAGGTAGCGGAATTCGCTGGCCAGGTTGAGCCCGCGCTTGCTCATCAGCGTGGGCGTGAAGGTGGCGTCGCGGTTGGGCGCGATGTTCCAGTAGTAGGGCTGCGCGACCTCGAAGCCGTTGGTGTTGTCCAGCCCGATGGTGGGCGGCAGCAGGCCGCTCTTGCGCTCGTTGGACAGCGGGAAGGTCACGCGCGGGATCGGCGGCGTCGTGATGCCCATGAAGCTCATGCGCGCATCGATGGCGACGCCTTCGTTTTCCTCGGTGTCGGTGGTCAGCGTGGCGGCGGTCAGCAGCCAGGCCGGCATCCAGCCGGGGAAGTCTTCGCGGCGGCAGGTGGTGTAGCTGGCGCGCCGCGCGATCGAGACGTTGGAGTCGACGAAGTCGATGCGCTCGGCCTCGCCGTGGCCGCCGGTCGCGAGGAAGCGGTAGCGCACGTTGTTGAAGAAGCCCTCGAAGGTCTCGAGCTTGAGCTCCAGCTCGGGGCCTTCGTACACGTTGCCGGCCTGGTTGACCCGCACGTTGCCGGTGGCCTTGGCGCGGTCGTCGGGCTGGTAGTACTCGAGGCGGTCGGCCGTGATGGCGACCGGGCCACGACGCAGCGTGGCGTTGCCCTCGACCACGGTCTCGAGGTCGGGGCGGCCGGAAATGCGGTCGCCGGTGACGAGGCTGGGCAGCTGGCTGCGTTGCACGGGCGTCAGCGTCTCGGTGAGCAGCGGCGTGCGCTTCAGCGTGAGCGGTCCCTCAAGCACACCGGCTTGCTGGGCGAAGGCGCCATGCGCGTGCAGCAGCGCCAGCGACAGCACGGCCAGTGGCAGCGGCGGGCTCGAACGTCGCAAGGCAGCGCGTGGGGTCGTAGGCATCGATTCGGAACGAAAAATCGTCGGGACGGCGCGGCAAGCCGGCGGGTTGCGGGGTCCGGCAGCCACCCCGCCCGGTCGGATCGACCTCGAGCAGGGGTGCCGCGCCAGGCGGATTTGTAGAATTGATTATCCATGACAGCACCTTCGACCCCGGCGTCCACGACCCCACACCCCGCCCAGGCCATTCTCTGGACAGATCCGCAGCGGGCCGAAGCGTTCCGGGGCTGGCTGGCCGGCATTGCCGACACCCGGCAACTGCGACCGGACACCGTCCGGCTGGCCTCGGCCGACGCGAGCTTTCGCCGCTACTTCCGCCTCGACACCACCGACGGTGGCACGCGCATCGTGATGGATGCGCCCCCCGACAAGGAAAACAGCGCCCCCTTCGTGCAGGTGGCGCAGCTGATGACCGAGGCCGGCGTGACGGCGCCACAGGTGCTCGAATGGGACCGCGACCACGGCTTCCTGCTGCTCGACGACCTGGGCCGCCAGACCATGCTGGACGTGATCGACCCGGCCCGCCCGGACGCCAACCGGCCGCTCTACGACCTGGCCATCGACGCGCTGATCCGCTGGCAGCTGGCCTCCAAGCCCGGCGTGCTGCCGCCCTACGACCGCGCGCTGCTCGAGCGTGAACTGGCGCTCTTTCCCGAGTGGTACATCGGCAAGCACCGCGGCGTGGCCGTCGAGGGCCAGCTGAAGGAGCGACTGGACCGCGCCTTCGCGCTGATCGTCGAGAACAACCTCGCGTCGCCGAGCGTGTACGTGCACCGCGACTTCATGCCACGCAACCTGATGGTGGGCGACGACGCCGACCAGCCGCTGGGCGTGCTCGACTTCCAGGACGCCGTCTACGGCCCGATCACGTACGACATCGCCAGCCTGATGCGCGACGCCTTCCTGAGCTGGGACGAGGAGTTCGTGCTCGATATCACCATCCGCTACTGGACCGCCGCGCGCAAGGCCGGGCTGCCGGTCGACGAGGACTTCGGCGCCTTCTACCGCGCGGTCGAATGGATGGGCCTGCAGCGCCACCTCAAGGTGGCCGGCATCTTCGCGCGCCTCACGCTGCGCGACGGCAAGCCGCGCTACCTGGCCGACACACCTCGCTTCATCGCTTACATCCGCGCCACCGCCAGCCGCTACATCGAATTGAAGCCGCTGCTGCGCGTGATCGACGAGGTCGAGGGCACCACGGCCGTCACCGGCTTCGCCTACGGCCGAGTCTGAAGAGAAACTGAAAAAAGCCGAAAAAGAAAATCGCTGTAGCGCCCGCACCACGGGCGCCGTCAGCTCCTGATCTCATCGCATGCCCCGTTTTCACTGCTCCGTGCCGCTGACCGCCGGCGCCAGCCTGGCGCTGCCGCCGGGCGCCGCGCGCCATGTGCAGGTGCTGCGCATGCAGCCCGGCGACACGCTCACCCTGTTCGATGGCGCGGGCGGCGAGTACGCCGCGACGGTCGAGCGCATGGGCCGCAGCGAGGTCGCCGTGAAGGTGGGGACCCACACGCCGGTGGAGCGCGAAGCGGCCCGCGCCGTGCATCTGGCGGTCGGCATGCCGGCCAACGAGCGCATGGACTGGCTGGTCGAGAAAGCCACCGAACTCGGCGTGACCAGCATCCAGCCGCTGGCCACGGCGCACGGCGTGCTGCGCCTGTCGGGCGAGCGCGCCGAGAAGAAACGGGCGCACTGGGAAGCCATCGCCGTCGCGGCCTGCGAACAGTGCGGTCGCAACCGCGTGCCGGTGATCCATCCGGTGCAGTCCTTCGCGGGCTGGCTCGGCAGCGCTGCCGCCGCGGATACGACAGCGACGCGCTTGGTGCTGAGTCTGGCCGACGGCACGCGCGCCGTCACCGCCGTGGCCGCAGAGACACCCACCGCGCAACCGGCGCTCGTGCTGAGCGGCCCCGAAGGCGGTCTCAGCGCCACCGAGGAACAGGACGCCATCGCGCGCGGCTTCGCACCAGCCACGCTCGGCGCGCGGGTGCTGCGCGCAGAAACCGCGGCACTCGCGGCGCTGGTGTCGCTCGTCGGCGCCTGAGCGGTTCGGGGGGTGTTTTCCGCGAGGCGCACACCGGGCGCCTGCGGAACAATGGCCGCTTCGTTTTTTCCTTGTTCAATCCGCCTCCCGGAAGGACCGCTCCCCCCATGCCTCGTTCATCCCGCGCGTTTCGTCTCGCCCCCCTCGTCCTGGCCGCGCTGTGCGCCATGCCCGCCGTTCACGCCCAAAGCCAGGCCGTTGCCCCCACACCGGCGCAAGTCAGCCCCGCGGTCGACCAGGCCTACACCCAGCTCATGGCGTCGCCCGCGATCCGCAAGCTGCTGGAATCGGTCAAGGCCGACCACGAACGCACGGTCGAAGAACTGAAGACGCTGACAGAGATCGAGGCGCCGCCCTTCAAGGAACAGAAGCGCGCCGAAGCCTTCCTGGCACGGCTGAAGGCACTCGGCCTGCCTGACGCGAAGATCGACGCCGAGGGCAACGTGATCGGCCTGCGCAAGGGCACGGGCAACGGCCCCAAGCTGCTGATCTCGGCGCACCTGGACACGGTCTTTCCGGCCGGCACCGACGTCAAGGTGAAGGAGCGCGACGGCAAGCTCTTCGCGCCCGGCATCGGTGACGACACGCGCGGCCTGTCGGTGCTGCTGTCGTGGCTCAAGGTGCTCAACGACAACAAGATCCAGACCGTGGGCGACCTGATGATCGTTGCCAACGTCGGCGAGGAAGAGCTGGGCAACCTGCGCGGCATGAAGGCCATCTTCCGCGACCACCTGGACATCGACGGCATGGTCGGCCTGGAGCCCTCGCCCGACGGCCACGTGCTGGTGCTCGGCACCGCGAGCCATCGCTACGAAGTCACCTTCAAGGGCCCGGGCGGCCACAGCTTCGGCGCCTTCGGGCAGGTGCCCAGCGCGATCCACGGCATGGGCCGCGCCATCGCCAAGATCGCCGAGGTGCGCACGCCCAGCTTCCCCAAGACCACCTTCACCGTCGGCACCGTCGGCGGCGGCACCTCGGTGAACACCATCGCGCCCGATGCGCGCATGGCCATCGACATCCGCTCGGACGACATGGTCTCGCTGCTGGAGACCGAGAAGAAGATCCTCGCCACGCTCGACGAGGCCGTGGCGGAAGAAAACAAGCGCTGGAACGTGACCAGCCTGAGCGTGAGCACCAAGCTCATCGGCGACCGCCCGGGTGGCCGCACGGCGCCCGACTCGGTGATCGTCGAGGCCGCCACGCGTTCCAACAGTGCTTTCGGCCACAAGACGCTGCTGCGCGGCGGCAGCACGGATGCGAACGTTCCCATTTCGCTGGGCATCCCGGCCATCATCATCGGCGGCGGCGGCAAGTCGGGCGGATTCCACTCGCTGGCCGAGTCGATTGACGTGACAGATGCATGGAAAGGCGCGCAGAATTCGCTCGTCACCGTGCTCGGCCTGGTCGGTGTGCAGGGCGTCAGCCCCGCGCTCCTGCCGAAACGCGCAGCACGCAGCAAGTAATTTGTCACGTTGCCAGTTCGAAAGTGGCCGCGCCACTTTCGGCAAGCGGGTCGCCACATTGGAAAATGTGAGCGTTTCTGTCACACACCAAGGAATGGTCATGGGGTTGCTCGATTCGGTACTCGGTCAGGTGCTAGGAGGCGCTGCACAACAGCAGCAACCGCAAGGCGGTGGCCTCGGGGGATTGGGAGATCTCGGAGGCCTCGCCGGTGCCCTGGGCGGCCTGCTTGCCAATAACGGCGGGCAGGGCGGCCTCGGCGGCATGGTCTCGAAATTCGAGCAGGCGGGCATGGGCGACGTGATCGGCTCGTGGATCGGCAACGGTGAAAACAAGCCGGTGTCGGGCGATCAGCTGCAGAACGCGCTGGGCGGCGACACGATCGCCGCCATCGCCTCCAAACTCGGCATCAACGCACAAATGCTGCTGCCGATGCTGGCCACCATGCTGCCGGCCCTCATCAACCAGCTCACGCCGCAGGGCAAGGTGCCCGAGCAAGGCCTCGGCAACCAGGACGACCTCCTGGGCTCGCTCAGCGGACTGCTTCAAGGCAACAAGCCGACCTGACCTGCCACCCGGCGAATTTCATTCTCAGAATTCCGGCGCCCGCGAGGGCGCTTTTTTTTGGCCGGCGCCTTGCCTTCGTCGCCCAATCGCGTAGAACCGCGCCCCATGAATCGCAATCTGTGGCTCCTGGCCATCTGCCAGGGCCTGCTCCTGACCAACAACGTCACCTTCATCGCCATCAACGGTCTCGTGGGCCTGGGCATCGCACCGCAGGGCTGGATGGCCACGCTGCCGGTGATGGGCTATGTGGTGGGCGGCGCGCTGAGCACGGGGCTGGTGGCGCGCACGCAGCAGCGCTTCGGCCGCCGCGGTTCGTTCCAGATCGGGCTGGCGGTGGCGGTCGGCTCGGCGCTGCTGTGCGCCTACGCGGCGTCCTCGAAGAACTTCTGGCTGCTGTGCTTCGCGACCGTGGTCGCGGGCTACTACAACGCCAACGCCGGGCTCTACCGTTTCGCGGCGGCCGAACTGGCACTGCCGGCCTGGCGCGAGAAGGCCGTGTCGATGGTGATGGCCGGCGGCCTGATCGGCGCGGTGGCGGGGCCGAACCTGGCGACCTTCACGCGCGAAGCGCTCTCCGTGCCCTTCGCCGGCGCCTACATCGCGCTGGCGGCGGTGGCATTGCTCTCGATGGCAGTGATGCATTTCATCGAGTTCCCACCGTCACCGACACGCAAGGAAGCCGCCGGCGGCAGGCCGCTGGGCGAGATCATGCGCCAGCCCGTGTTCATCGTGTCGGCCGCTGCGGGCGCTCTGAGCTACGGCGTGATGAACCTGCTGATGGCCGCCACGCCCATCGCAATGCAGATCTGCAGCCTGCCGTTTTCCGACGCGGCGCTGGTGCTCGAATGGCACGTGATCGGCATGTTCGCGCCGGGCTTCTTCACCGGCCACCTGATCCGCCGCTTCGGCACGCTGCCGGTGATGGGGGTGGGGCTGGCGCTCAACCTCGGCTGCATCGTGGTGGCGCTGTCGGGCGTGGACCTGCACCACTTCCTGGTGGCGCTGTTCCTGCTGGGCGTGGGCTGGAATTTCCTGTTCACCGGCAGCACGACGCTGTCGCTCACGGCCTACACGGCCGAGGAGCGCGACCGCGCCCAGGGCGCGCTCAACTTCTGCGTGTTCGCGACGCTGGCGCTGACCTCGTTCGCCTCGGGTGTGCTGGTGACCACGCAGGGCTGGCAGCTGTTGAACTACGGCTCGCTGGTGCCGGTGGCCCTGACCGGCGCCGCGCTGCTCTGGCTCGCGCAGACGCAACGCCGGCGCGCGCCGGTGGCCAAGGCCTGAGCCTCAGGCCACGCGCGCAGGGACAGCCGCCGCCGGAAACCGCCGGTCGAGCCAACGCTGCAGCGTGTCGAACACGGGCTCCGCATCGAGCTCGTTGAAGAGCTCGTGGTACAGCGCGTCGAAGCACTTCGCCTCGACGTTGCCGCTGGGCGCCGCAGCGGCCGCGAAGGCACGGCTGGCCGCCGGCCGCACGAGCCGATCGTCACCCGCGTAGATCAGCAGCGTGGGCACCGGCCAGCGCGCCGCGTGCTGCTGCACCGTGGCGCCTTCGTACGCAAGAAAACGCGCCAGCCGGCTGCCGATGCGGTCGTGCGTGAGCGGATCGTCGCGGTAGGCCTGCACCACCACCGGGTCGTGCGAGAGGTAGTTGTCGTCGAGCCCGTTGCCCACGCGCAGGTTGGGCGCGATGCGCGGCAGCACCGCCAGCAGCACCTTCTGGAAGCCGTTCAGCCCCGGATCGAGCCCCGGCGACGAGAGCACCAACGCATCGACCGGCCGCACGCCGCGCGCCACCAGGCTCGCGGCGACCAGGCCGCCCAGGCTGTGGCCCAGCAGCACCAGCGGCACACCGGGGTTCTCGCGGCGCGCATCGTCGATCACCAGGGCCAGGTCGTCGACCAGCCGCAGCTCGCTGGGCAGGCCGCCGCGCGCGCCGGTGGATTCGCCGTGCCCGTGATGGTCGTGCGCCCAGACCGCGAAGCCCCAACCGTGCAACTGCTTGGCCAGGCCGTGGTAACGCCCCGCGTGCTCGCCCAGCCCGTGCACCACGACCACCACGGCGCGGGGCCTGCCGGCGGCGGGCAGCCGCCGCAGCGCCAGCGTCTCGCCGTCCGGCGTGGACAGCGACACGCGATGTGGCAAGGGCAGCGCGTCGCTCATGGGTGCACCCTTGGCGCTGCGCGCCGTCCCGCCAGGCGGGAGCGCGCTTGCTTGGGGCGGCCCGGCGCGGCGATCATTGGTGCACCCTTGGCGCTGCGCGCCGTCCCGCCAAGCGGGAGCGAGCTGGCTTGGGGCGGCCCGGCGCGGCGCTCAAGCCGCCACCGGCTCCGCAGCCGCGGCGCGGTGCGCGACGGGCAGGGCGGCGATGACCTCGGCCACGGCGGCCGTCAGCTTCTTGGCGTAGGGCACGTGCAGGAACTCGTTGGGGCCGTGCGCGTTGCTCTTCGGGCCCAGCACGCCGCAGACCATCATCTGCGCGGTCGGGAAGCCGGCGCTCAGCATGTTCATCAGCGGGATCGTGCCGCCCTGGCCGATGTAGCCGCACGAAGCGCCGAAGTGCGCGCGCGAGGCCTTGTTGAGCGCGTCCTCGAACCACGGCGTGATGGTGGGGGCGTTCCAGCCGGTGGCGCCGCCGCCGCTTTCGAAGGTGACACGTGCCTGGTAGGGCGCGTTGTCTTCGAGCAGGGCCTTGAGCTTTTGCACCGTCTCGGCCGCATCGACCAGCGGGGGCAGGCGCAGCGAGAGCTTGAAGGCGGTGTAGGGGCGCAGCACGTTGCCCGCGTCCTTCAGGACCGGGAAGCCTTCGGCGCCGGTGACCGACAGCGTGGGCTTCCAGGTGCGGTTGAGCAGCGCCTCGACCGGGTCGGTGGTGGTCGGCAGCGCGAACATGGTCGAGCCGCCGCAGTCGTAGTGCGCCCACGGGAAGCGCTTGTAGACCTCGTCACCGAGGATGGCCGCGGTGGCCTTGGCCTGTGCCAGCCGGTCGGCCGGCACTTCGCAATGGAAGCTCGCGGGCAGCAGGCGGCCGGTGGCGCTGTCTTCGAGGCGGTCGAGCACCTGCCGCATGATGCGGAAGCTCGAGGGCACCAGGCCCGAGGCGTCGCCCGAGTGGATGCCTTCGGTCAGCACCTCGACCTTGAGCGTGCCGCTGGCCATGCCGCGCAGCGAGGTCGTGAGCCACAGCTGGTCGTAGTTGCCGGCGCCCGAATCCAGGCAGATCACCAGCTCGACCTCGCCCAGGCGCGGACGCAGCGCGTCGACGTAGGGCAGCAGGTCGTAGGAGCCGCTTTCCTCGCAGGTCTCGATGAGGCCGACGATGCGCGGATGCGCCACGCCCTGCGCCTTGAGCGCCTGCAGCGCGGCCACGCTGGCGTACACCGCATAGCCGTCGTCGGCGCCGCCGCGGCCGTAGAGCAGGCCGTTCTCGTACTTGGGCGTCCACGGGCCGAGGTCGTTGCGCCAGCCGGTGAATTCGGGTTGCTTGTCGAGGTGGCCGTACATGAGCACGGTCTCGGTCATGTTCGTGCCGGTGGCCGGCACTTCGAAGAACAGCACCGGCGTGCGGCCTTCCAGGCGCACGATCTCCAGCTTCAGGCCCTCGACCTTCTGCGCCTCGACCCAGGCCGCGGCGTTGCGCAGCACGGTCTCCAGGTAGCCGTTGGCCGACCAGTCCTTGTCGAAGCCGGGCGACTTGGCGGGAATGGCGATGTAGTCGGTGAGTTGCTTGACGATGTCGCCGTCCCATTGGGCGGTGACATCAGAGAGGGCGCGCGTCGCGTCGAGCGTGCCGGCGGGCATTTCACGGTGCAGGGGGGCGTTCATCGGGGGGTTCTCCGCGGGGACGAAAAAACGCATTTTGCGCCTCACGGCGAGCGCGCGTAGAGTGCGGGCGATCTCAAAACCCGGAGCGCAATGTGAGCAAGGCAACATCGACGCGGATCAAGGCAGGGATAGGCGGCTGGACCTTCGAGCCCTGGCGCGACAACTTCTACCCCAAGGGCCTCGCTCACGCGAAGGAGTTGAACCACGCCAGCCGGCAGGTGAGCGCCATCGAGATCAACGGCACCTACTACAGCACCTTCAAGCCCGAGACCTTCCGCAAGTGGCGCGACGACACGCCCGACGACTTCATGTTCTCGATGAAGGCCTCGCGCTTCACCACCAACCGCAAGGTGCTGGCGACCGCGGGCGAGTCGATCCAGCGCTTCATCGACAGCGGCGTGGCCGAGCTCGGAGACAAGCTCGGGCCGATCGTCTGGCAGTTCATGCCGACCAAGCAGTTCGATGCGGAAGACTTCGAAGCCTTCCTGGAACTGCTGCCCAAGAAGGAAGGCAGCCGCGTGCTGCGCCACGTGATGGACGTGCGCCATGAAAGCTTCATCACGCCCGCCTACAAGGCGCTCGCGAAGAAGCACAAGGTGTCGACCGTGTTCACCGACGCGGAGAAGTTTCCGTCGTTCGAGGAGCCCGAGGGCGACGTCGCCTACGCGCGGCTCATGATGGCCGACGCGTCGCTTGCGACCGGCTACGCGCCCAAGGCGCTCGACACCTGGGCCGCGCGCGCGCAAGGCTGGACCACGACGCCGAAGGCGCGCGATGTGTTCGTGTATTTCATCAACGGCGCCAAGGAAAGGGCACCGGCCGCGGCCGGTGCCTTGCTGCAACGCCTGGGGTGGGCGCCGCCGGCCGCAGACGCAGCAATGGCCGCCGCCGCGGACAAGCCGAAGCCGGCGGCCAAGAAGGCCCCACCGAAAAAGAAAGCGCCCTGATCGACGGTCGTCAGACCAGGCGCGTCAGGTGCCTCAGGCGGCGGCCTGCAGCGACGGCTTGGCGCCGAAGCTGATTTCGCCGGACAGCTGGCCGCCTTCTTCGATCACGATCTTGCCGTAGCGGATCTTGCCGGTGACCTTGCCGGTCGAGTGGATGACGAGCTTTTCGCGCACGGTGAGGTTGCCGTCGAACACGCCGCGGATCTCGGCGATGTCGATCTCGGCCGAGCCCTTGAACTCGCCCTGTTCGGCGATCTGCATCAGGCGCGAATCCATCGTCGCCTCGACCAGGCCTTCGACCACGAGCGTGTCGCAATCGGTGATCTCGACGCCCTTGAGCTTGATGTTCGGGCCGACGGTGAGCTTGCTGCCGCCTTCCTTGGCGGGCGCAGCCGCCGGGGCCAGGCCGGCCTGCGCGGTCAACGAGGAGGGATTGACGGGAGTGCCCGAGAGATTGGTGCCCGAACCAACCAGCGGTGCGGGACGGGACGTCAGCGAATCGGTGTCACGATCGCGCTTGCCGAAAAAGGGGGACTGTGTGGCCAATGGGGAGCTCCTCAAGAAAGGGGACTATCGTAAGAACGCACTCACGGCATGCGGCACTTCATTGCGCAATAAGCGTAACTGAATAAGTCGCCCGGGGCCCCTGACAATGCCCCGCATGACCCGCCTGATCCGACCGAACATCGAAGCCCTGTCCACGCCCGCCGCCACCGACTCGCGGTTCGACAAGCCCGCGCGCGGCTGGCGGCGCACGCTGTTCACCGTGATCTTCGAGGCCGACACGCCCGCCGGCCTGTGGTTCGACCTGACGCTGATCGCGGTGATCGTGATGAGCGTGCTGGTCGTCATCCTGGACAGCGTGCAGTCGATCCGCGACCAGTGGCGCCCACTGTTCAATGCCCTCGAATGGGTGTTCACGATTCTCTTCACGCTGGAGTACATCGCGCGGCTGTGCTGCGTGAACAAGCCGCTGCGCTACGCGCTGAGCTTCTACGGCGTGATCGATCTGCTCGCGCTGCTGCCGACCTTTCTCGTGGCCTTCGCGCCCGAGCTGGCGTACCTGATCGACGTGCGCATCCTGCGGCTGTTGCGCGTGTTCCGCATCTTCAAGCTGTCGCGCTATTCGGTGGAGTACCGCGCACTGGTGTCGGCGGTGGCATCGAGCCGCCGAAAGATCACGGTGTTCGTGGGCTTCGTGATGCTCGTGGTGCTGGTGATGGGCACGCTGATGTACGTGGTCGAAGGGCCGACGCACGGCTTCACCAGCATTCCGGTGGCGATCTACTGGGCCATCTCCACCATGGCCACGGTCGGCTTCGGCGACCTCGTGCCCAAGACCGACCTGGGCCGCGCGATCGCCTCCGTGATGATGCTGCTGGGCTGGGGCGTGCTGGCCGTGCCCACCGGCATCGTGACCGCCGAGATGACGCGGCGCGGTGTCGACGACGACCTGGCCGAGCCGATCGCGCTCGCATCGCGCGGCGTGCTCGCCCTGGCGGTGGAGCCGGCCCCGGGCAAGGTGCCGGCGAAGCGGCTCACGCCGTCGGCCAGACGACGCGCCCTTGCGCAGCATCGTCGAGGCGCGCGATGAAGGCATCGGCCTCGGGCGCGGGCAGCGCGAAGGCCAACCGAACGTCGTCGCCGTGCTGCACGTCTTCGAGCACCGCGCCGATGGCGGCCAGCTCGCGCCGCACCAGCCCCTCGAGCGCGTAGGGCACGGCGCACTGCAGGTGGCGCTGGCGCACGAGCGGCACCAGCGTGGCGCCGAGCAGGGCCTGGGCCACGGCGTCGGTGTAGGCGCGCACGAGGCCGCCGGCGCCGAGCTTCACGCCGCCGAAGTAGCGCACCACAGTCGCGAGCGCGCCTTCCACCTGCTGGTGGCGCAGCACCTCGAGCATGGGGCGCCCGGCCGTGCCGCCGGGCTCGCCGTCGTCGTTCGCGGCCGACTGGCCGCCGGCCATCAGCGCCCAGCACACGTGCGCAGCGCCCGGGTGTTCAGCGCGCAGCGAGGCGACCACCGCCAGCGCGGCCGCGCGGTCGGGCACCGGTTGCACGCAGCCGATGAAGCGGCTTTTCTTGATGAGCAGGTCGCTGTGAACCGGCTGCGCGAGCGTGAAGCTCATTCCGACCCGATGTCCGTGGGGTGCAGCGGCGGCGTGCTCAGCCGCCCCGCTCGAACTTGAACACCGCCGTGCTGGCGCGCGCGTTGGGCAGCCAGCGCACGTCGCGCCCGTTCTGCAGGCCGAAGGCGTCGAGCACGCGCAGGTTGTTCTTGCCGGCCAGCACCTCGAAGTCCTTGTAGGTGCCGACGCGGATGTTGGGCGTGTCGTACCACTGGTAGGGCAGGCGGCGCGTCACGGGCATGCGCCCGCGCGCCACGCTCAGGCGGTTGGGCCAGTGCGCGAAATTGGGAAAGGCGACGATGCCGAAGCGGCCCACGCGCGCGGTCTCGCGCAGCATGACCTCGGCATTGCGCAGGTGCTGCAGCGTGTCGATCTGCAGCACCACGTCGAAGGTGGCGTCGTCGAACATCGCCAGGCCTTCGTCGAGGTTGAGCTGGATCACGTCGACGCCGCGGCGGATGCACTGCAGCACGTTGCCGTCGGCGATCTCCACGCCATAGCCGGTGCAGCCGCGCTCGCGCTGCAGCAGGTCGAGCAGGGCGCCGTCGCCGCAGCCCAGGTCGAGCACGCGCGAGCCCTTCGGCACGAGCTCGGCGATCAGTCGTTGATGTGCAAGGTCGCTCATTGGAATTCCTTGGCGACGCGTTCGAAGTACGAGCGCACCACGCCCATGTAGCGCACGTCGTCGAGCAGGAAGGCGTCGTGGCCGTGCGGCGCGTCGATCTCGGCGTAGCTCACGTTGCGGCGGTTGTCGAGCAGCGCCTTCACGATCTCGCGGCTGCGCGCGGGCGAGAAGCGCCAGTCGGTCTTGAAGCTCACGAGCAGGAACTTGGCCGTCGCCTGTGCCAGCGCGGTGCTGAGTTGGCCGCCGTGGTGGCGCGCGGGGTCGAAGTAATCGAGCGCGCGGGTGATCAGCAGGTAGGTGTTGGCGTCGAAGTACTCGCTGAACTTGTCGCCCTGGTAGCGCAGGTAGCTTTCGATCTGGAACTCGATGTCCTGCGTGGAATAGCGGTAGTCGAGCCCCGCCGCTTCGCCCTCGACGGCGCTGCGCAAAATGCGCCCGAATTTGGCGTTCATCACGTCGTCGCTCAGGTAGGTGATGTGGCCGATCATGCGGGCGATGCGCAGGCCGCGCTTGGGGATCACGCCGTATTCGTAGAAGTGGCCGCCGTGGAAGTCGGGGTCGGTCACGATGGCGCGGCGCGCCACCTCGTTGAAGGCGATGTTCTCGGCCGTGAGGTTGGGCGCGCTGGCCACCACCACGGCGTGCCGCACGCGATCGGGGTACTGCAGCGTCCACGACAGCGCCTGCATGCCGCCGAGGCTGCCGCCCATCACGGCCGCGAGCGTCTGGATGCCGAGCGCATCGAGCAGCGCGGCCTGGGCGTCGACCCAGTCTTCGACCGTGACCACCGGGAAGTCCGCGCCATAGACGCGGCCGTTGGCGGGGTTCACGTGCATCGGCCCGGTCGAGCCGAAGCAGGAGCCGAGGTTGTTGACGCCGATCACGAAGAAGCGGTCGGTGTCCAGCGGCTTGCCCGGGCCCACCATGTTGTCCCACCAGCCCTCGGAGCGGGCCTGGCCCTCGTACACGCCCGCGACGTGGTGCGAGGCGTTGAGCGCATGGCACACCAGCACCGCATTGCTGCGCTCGGCGTTGAGGGTGCCGTAGGTTTCGTAGGCGAGCGTGTAGCCGCTGATCGAGGCGCCGCTGCGCAGGGCCAGCGGGCCTGCGAACTGCATCGACTGAGGGGTGACGACCAAAGGTGACGACGACGACATGAATGAAAAACCCGGCCTCGCCAAAAACGAGCCGGGTTCGGCAGCCGTCTTTAGCAGAATTTATAAAGCGCCCGCAAGCTGAAGCAAATCGGCGCAGGGCAAGTATAGCCCCGTGACTTTTTCCTGCTACCAGCCGACGATCATCACGACGCCCAGCACCAGGAAGATCGCCGCCGAGATGCCGTGCACGAGCTTGATCGGTACGCGCCGCACGATCTTGTCGCCCAGCCACACGACCGGCGCATTGGCCAGCATCATGCCCAGCGTGGTGCCGACGACGACCCAGGCGTAGTCCTGCGTGAAGCGGGCGGCCAGCATGACGGTGGCGATCTGGGTCTTGTCGCCCATCTCGGCCAGGAAGAAGGCGATCACCGTGGTGCCGAAGACGCCGAACTTCGAGACGCCGGGGGCGTCGTCTTCATCGAGCTTGTCGGGAATCAGCATCCAGACGGCCATGGCGATGAACGAGCCGCCCAGGATCCAGCGCAGCACCTCGGGGCCGAGCCAGCGCGTGATGTAGTTGCCGACCGCGCCGGCCAGCGCGTGGTTGATGACCGTGGCGACGAAGATGCCGAACACGATCGGCCAGGGTTTCCTGAAGCGCGCGGCCAGCAAAAGGGCCAGGAGTTGGGTCTTGTCGCCCATTTCGGCGAGCGCGACCACGCCCGTTGCAACGAGAAAAGCTTCCATGATGGATGTGGGGTTCCTTGGGCCGAAGGACGCAATTGACCGCACAACACCTTCGGCCATATTCCCGAAGTTGTGCGGTCAAAGGTCTCGCCAGGTGTGTTCACTGCACGCGCCATGTCCTCGTGGGGCAAGGACAAGTCTGTTGACGCGGGCCCTTCTCGTATGCGGAAGGCGGCTACTCCCCAATGACCGGCGAATTGTAGCCGCATCGTCAATTCCCCCGGCTCAAACAGGTAGGCGTGCGCTAACTTCTACTAGTTTCGAAAGGTGCTACCTCAAGACGCAAATTCCTGCTTGCTTTTTTGATATTTCACCCATAATGCACGAGCATCCCTCTTGATTTTGGGCGGGAGCAATTCGGTGATCGGTCAGTTTCGCGCGGCTCGGCGGCTCTCGTTTGAGTGATGCTTTCGGGACTCCATCGCTTTTCTTGATGTGTTTATAGGAGTCCCTTGATGGGCAACAAACTCTACGTCGGCAACCTGCCTTACTCGGTGCGCGACGGTGATCTCGAGCAGGCCTTCGGCCAGTTCGGCGCAGTGACCAGCGCCAAGGTCATGATGGAGCGCGACACGGGTCGCTCGAAGGGCTTCGGCTTCGTCGAGATGGGCAGTGACGCGGAAGCACAGGCCGCCATCAACGGCATGAACGGCCAACCCCTGGGCGGTCGCAGCGTGGTCGTCAACGAAGCACGTCCCATGGAAGCACGTCCCCCCCGCAGCGGTGGCGGCGGCTACGGCGGCGGCGGCAACGGTGGGTACTGAACCCCGTTCACTCCTTCGCATGCCTCACGGCACACAAACACAAAAGGCTCCCTCGGGAGCCTTTTTCTTTGCCTGCGCGCTGTGCCCGCTGTGCAATCGGCAATGAAGCTCAGGCTTCGCCGCTGCGCTTCTTGCGCGCCCGGCCCTGCACCGCGCGGTCGAGCACGGCATTGGGCAGCAGGCGCATGACCTTGGCGACCACGCCCATCTGCCACGGAATCACGCGGTAGCTCGTGCCAGCCTTGATGGCGCGCAGCGCCTGAGCTGCGAAATCCTCGGGCTGCATGAGAAAGGGCATGCCGTAGCGGTTGCCCTGCGTCAGCGGCGTGTCGATGTAGCCCGGGCAGAGCGTGACGACCTTCACCCCGCTGTTGTGCAGTTCCCCGCGCAGGCTCTCGCAGTACGCGACCACGCCGGCCTTGCTCGCGCAGTAGGCGCCGTGCCCCGGCAGCCCGCGGATGGCGGCGACGCTGCCGATGCCCACGAGCCGCCCGCTGCCGCGCTGCACCATGGCCTGCACGAAGGGATGGAAGGTGGCGGCCAGCCCCACGTTGTTGACGGCGAAGGTGCGCGCCAGCACGTCGAGGTCCGAACGCTCGGCCGTGTCGATGCCGATGCTGATGCCGGCGTTGGCGATCACCACGTCGGGCACGCCCTGGCGCGCGATGCAGTCGGCGCCGGCGGCCACGATGCTGTCGGTGTCGGCCACGTCGGCGCCGTAGACCTGGTAGCGGCCCGCGTCCAGCTGGCGGCCTGTCGCCCAGGTGTCGATCTCGCCCGTGCGCCGCGCGACCAGCGCCAGCCGGTAGCCGGCGTCGTAGAAGCGCGCGGCCAGGGCCTGGCCGATGCCGCTGGAGGCGCCGGTGATGAAGACGAGCGGTGCGGCGGTGGTCATGCGTGGATCGTCTCCCGGAAACTTGTTCTTGTGTGGCAGCTGCTCAGCGCGGCTTGCCCGCGGCGGCCGACGGCACCAGCACGCCGCGCACGCGGCCCGTGAGGTTGGCCACGCCGCTCAGGTTGTCGTAGTCGAGCGTATCGCCCGTGAACTGGTCGCTGCCGCGGATGAGCGTGACCGGCTTGTTCGACTGCACCTTCTCGGTGTCGAGGAAGGCATGCAGGAACTCGCCGCGGAACTCGAGGCGCGGCGTGGCCTTGCCGCTCGCGCTGACCGCGGGTTCGCGGATCACGATCGCGTTGCCGAACAGCTGGATCTCGCTGCCGTCGGAATTCGACAGGCCCCGGTTCGCCGACGAGCGCGTGACCAGCCCCTCGGGCGACACCGAGCGCATGCGCACCTGGTCGACCTCGATGGTGTCGGTGTCCGGGTAGTGCCGTCCCTCGGTGCCGTGCAGCTCGCTGCGCAGGTCGCCGTTGGGCAGGAAGTTCTTGATGACGAAGTCCCGCATGAAGTAGTCGGGCTCGTGCGTGGGCGCGGCCTTGACGGTGGGCTCCAGCAGCTTGGGCGCATTGCGCACCAGCCAGTAGGTGCCCAGCGCCACGCCCGCCATCAGGATGATTGGCAGGTAGATGGTGGTGCGGTCGAGCACATCGCGCGTCAGGTTCCAGGCGCGTCGCAGCTGCGGGCTCATGGTCGGGGGCCCAGGGCAGCGTCGAGCAACGGGCGGTACTGGCCGCAGGCCGTCAACAGCAGGTCGCAGAATTCGCGCGCCGCGCCTTCGCCGCCGCGTGCGGTGGTGACATAGCGCGCCACGGCGCGCACCTCGGCGTGCGCATTGGCCGGCGCCGCCGCGAAGCCGACGCGGGTCAGCACGGGCAGGTCGGGCCAGTCGTCGCCGATGGCGGCGGCCTGCGCCCAGATGAAGCCCAGCTGCTTCAGCATGGCTTCGGCGGCGGGCAGCTTGTCTTCGGTGCCGTAGCGCACGTGCTCGATGCCCAGCGCCTCGAGCCGCACGCGCAGCGGCTTGGAGTCGCGCCCGGTGATCACGGCCGGCGTGATGCCGGCCTTGCGCAGCAGCTTGAGGCCGTAGCCGTCGAGGATGCTGAAGCGCTTGAGCGTCTCGCCGTGCTCGGTGAAGTACACGCCGCCGTCGGTCAGCACGCCGTCGATGTCGAAGAAGACGATGCGCACGTCTTGCGCGGCCAGCAGGGTCTCGGCCTGGAAATCAAGCGGCATCAGATGACCTTCGCGCGCATCAGGTCGTTGGTGTTCACCGCGCCGACGATCACCCCCGCGCCGTCGATCACGAACAGGCGGGTGATGCCGCATTGCTCCATGAGTTCGGCCGCCTCCACCGCCAGCGCGTCGACGCGGATGGTGCGCGGGTCGCGGTGCATGATGTCGGCCGCCTTGGGCGTGCGCAGGTCGGCGCCGGCCTCGATCAGGCGGCGCAGGTCGCCGTCGGTGAAGATGCCCAGCGCCCGGCCGTCGGGCTCGACCACCGCGGCGGCGCCGAAGCCCTTGATGCTCATCGCGCGCATCAGCTCGCTGACGGTGGCCGTCGGCGGCACGCACGGCACCTCGTCGTCCGAGCGCATGACGTCGCTCACGTGGGTGAGCAGCTTGCGGCCCAGCGCGCCGCCGGGGTGCGAGCGGGCGAAATCTTCGGAGCCGAAGCCTCGCGCGTCGAGCAGGGCCACGGCCAGCGCGTCGCCCATGGCGATCTGCGCGGTGGTGCTCGCGGTGGGCGCGAGGTTCAGCGGGCAGGCTTCCTTGGCGACGCCGGCGTCGATCACGATGTCGGCATGGCGCGCCAGCGTGGAGTCGGGGCGGCCGGTCATGGCGATCAGGGGCACGCCCTGGCGCTTGACCACCGGCAACAGCACGGTGAGTTCGTCGACCTCGCCGCTGTTGGAGATGGCCAGCACGAGGTCGACCGCCTTGATCATGCCGAGGTCGCCGTGGCTGGCCTCGGCCGGGTGCACGAACATCGCGGGCGTGCCGGTGGAGGCGAGGGTGGCGGCGATCTTGCGGCCGACATGGCCACTCTTGCCCATGCCCATCACGACCACGCGGCCGCGCACTTCGAGGATCTTGCGCACGGCCTCGACGAAACTCGGGCCGACGCGGGCCTTCAGGCCGAGGACGGCTTCGGCTTCGATGTCGAATGTGACGCGTGCCCGGGCCAGGATGGCGTCGGGGTCGACCACGTGGGTCGGGGCGGGGCGGGAGCTCATCGCCGGATTTTACGAGGCGGGCGCGGTCGGCGATCACATGGCCCGGGGAAGCCCGGGGCACGGACATTGCTCTAGCATCGGCGCCTATGTCTTCGTTCGATCTCACGCTGTTGTATCTGTTGGCCGCGGTGATCGGCGTGGTGGCCTGCCGGTCGCTCAAGCTGCCGCCGATGCTCGGCTACCTGACGGCCGGCGTGCTCATCGGCCCGCATGCGCTGGCGCTGGCGCAGAACTCCGAAGGCATCCGCCACCTGGGCGAATTCGGCGTGGTGTTCCTGATGTTCGTGATCGGGCTCGAATTCAGCCTGCCCAAGCTGCGCGCCATGCGCAAGCACGTGTTCGGGCTGGGTCTGCTGCAGGTGCTGCTGACCATGGCGCTGGCCACCGTCGGCGCGCTGATCATCGCCACGCAGCTGCCGCCGGCCTGGCAACTGGGGTGGCAGACCACGCTGGCGCTGTCGAGCGCGCTCACCATGAGCAGCACCGCCATCGTGGTCAAGCTGATGGCCGAGCGGCTCGAACTGGAGAGCGAACACGGCAAGCGCGTGATGGGCGTGCTGCTGTTTCAAGACTTGGCCGTGGTGCCGCTGCTGGTGCTGATTCCCGCGCTGGGCGCGCCGCCCGAGGCGCTGGCCAAGGCGCTGGGCTTCGCGCTGGTGAAGGCCACCTTCCTCATCGGCGTGCTGCTGTACGGCGGGCCGCGCATCATGCGCTGGTGGCTCACGCTGGTGGCGCGGCGGCGCAGCGAGGAGCTGTTCATCCTGAACGTGCTGCTGATCACGCTGGGCCTGGCCTGGCTCACCGAGCTGGCCGGCCTGAGCCTGGCGCTGGGCGCCTTCATCGCCGGCATGCTGGTGTCGGAGACCGAATACAAGCACCAGGTCGAGACCGACATCCGCCCCTTCCACGACGTGCTGCTGGGGCTGTTCTTCATCACCGTCGGCATGTCGCTCGACTGGCACATCGTGGTCGAGCGCTGGCTGCTGGTGGCGGTGCTGCTGCTGGTGCCGCTGCTGTTCAAGCTGGGGCTGGTGACGGTGCTGGCGCGGGTGCTGGGCGCGACCTCGGGCGTGTCGCTGCGCACTGGCCTGTACCTGGCGCAGGCCGGCGAGTTCGGCTTCGTGCTGCTGGCGCTCGCGCAGGACCGCAACCTGCTGCCGCCGTGGCTGGCCAACCCGGTGCTGGCGTCGATGGTGCTGTCGATGCTGGCCACGCCCTTCATCATCATGTACAGCAACGCCATCGTGCGAAAGCTGGTGGCCAGCGACTGGCTGCAGCAGTCGCTGCAGATGACGAGCATCGCGCGCAAGACCATCAACACCGCGCAGCACGTGATCATCTGCGGCTACGGGCGCTGCGGCCAGAACCTGGCGCGCATCCTGGAGCGCGAAGGCATCCCCTACATGGCGCTCGACCTGGACCCCGACCGCGTGCGCCAGGCCGCAGCCGCCGGCGATTCGGTGGTGTTCGGCGACGCGGCGCGGCTGCAGGCGCTGATGGCCGCGGGCCTGGCGCGCGCCAGCGCGGTGGTCGTCACCTACCTGGACGTGGGCGGCGCGATGAAGGTGCTGGCCAACACCCGCGCCCACGCGCCGCACGTGCCGGTGATCGTGCGCACCCAGGACGACCACGACCTCGAGAAACTGCAGGCCGCCGGCGCGACCGAGGTGGTGCCCGAGGCCATCGAAGGGTCGCTGATGCTCGCCAGCCATGCGCTGGCGCTGGTCGGCGTGCCGATGCGGCGCGTGATCCGCGTGGTGCAGGACCAGCGCGACGCGCGCTACAACCTGCTGCGCGGCTACTTCCACGGCGCCGACGACGACAACGCCGACGAGATCGACCACGAGCGCCTGAACAGCTTCACGCTCACGCCGGGCGCACGCGCCATCGGCCAGACGCTCGGACGGATTGCGCTGCCGACGCTGGGTGTGCGGGTGGCCAGCCTGCGCCGCCAGGACGGCCAGGCGCGCGTGCCGGCCGACGACACGCTGCTGTCGGACGGCGACACCCTCGTGCTGTCGGGCAAGCCCGCCGCGCTGGCGATTGCCATCGAGCGGCTGCAGAAGGGCTGAGGCCGCCGGCGCGGGCTCAGTTCAAGAGCGACGGGTTGCGCTTTTCTTCTTCGATGCGCTGCTGACGGCGCACCGCTTCGCACTGCGCGTGCGACCTGTACTCGGGCTTCACGCACTGGGCCGCCATGCATTGCGCCTTGGCGATGAAGTTGCGGTCGCCGCATTGGGCCTGCGGGTCGGCCGGCGGGGCCGGTGACGCGGGCGCAGGTGCCGGTGCAGCCGCCACGGGCGCCGCTGCGGCTGGGATCTGCGGCGTCGGTGGGGGAGGTGTCACAGGCTTGCGCGGCTTCGCGGCGGGCGCGGGCTTGGGTGCGGCTTCCGCCGGCTCGGCGACCGCTTCCGCGGGTGGCGCTTCGGCCACGGGCGGCGCAGGCTCGGTCGCGGCCGGTGGTGCTTCGACCGCCGGCGGCGTCGCGGCGGGCGCCGGCGCTGCGACAGGAGGCGGTGCCACGGCCGGCTCGGGCGCCTTGCTGCCGGTCCCGTAGCCCAGCCAGCCCGCGACCACCAGCAGCAGCGCGACCGCGAGCAGCCCCAGCCACAACCCGATGCCGCGCGGGCGCAGCACCGGTTCGGGCGGCTTGATGCGCTTGACCTTGATCCGCGTCTTTGGCCGGTCGGCCCGCGGGGACGGAGGCAAGGACGATGCGGCACCCCCGCGTCCCGGCGCGACGATCACGGTTTTTTCATCCGCGGGCGGAGGAGGTGGTGGCGGCTCGGACCTCCAGCCACTGGACGCCGGCGACGACGCGCGCTTCGACTCGGCGGGGTCGAACAGCGGCGCGGGAATGGTCGGCGCGCGCAGCTGGGCCGGCGCGGTGGTGGCCCATTCGCGGTCGGAAGGGCTGGGCGCCGGGGGCGGCACGCGGTCGGCGGCCGACAGCCGGCCGCCGCAGTTCCTGCAGAAATTGGCACCCTCGCGGTTGTCCGCGTCACAGACCGGGCAGATCAAGGCCATGGCTCACCAGCAATTCTCGGGATCGGAAACGAAGACTTGTTCTTGTTGTTGTGGGGCGGCTGGCAGCGCGCGGCGAGCCGAAAGGCTCAGGTGACGGCCACCCGCTTGGAGCGGTGCGCCATGCGCTTGGCGATCACGGCGCCGAGCGCCATCGCGATGTCCAGCGCCATGTTGGGCTGGCGGTTCGACATCTCGGAGAACCGCACGGCCGTGAGGCGCCACACGCGCCCCGCGCCGGTGACCACCACGTTGGCCGCATGCGGCTCGCGCGAGAAGAACGAGCCTTCGCCCACCACCGAGCCCGGCGACAGCACGGCCAGGCGCATCTGTTCCTTGCTGCTGACGCGGTGCACGCTGATGGCGCCGCTTTCGACGAAGAACACCGAGCGGTCGTGCGTGCCCTGCGAGATCAGCACGTCGCCGATCGCGGTTTCGATGGGCTGCAGATAACCCGCGAGCGTGTCCCACTGCGCGACGCTCAAGGTCAGCGCGAACGCGTCGGCGCTCAGGTTCTCCGCAATGGAGCGGCTCAGGTTCTGGATGGACATGTTTTTCTCGACCCCCGCAAGTGATCCGAAGTATCCGCGAAGGCCCCGAGGTTCGGCTACAACTGTTTACGCTTTCACCAGCGAAGCGCACGCATGTGTCGCTATTTCCCGATACAGAAGCGCGAAAAGATGACCCCCAGCAGGTCGTCCGCGCCGAACTCGCCGGTGATCTCGTTGAGCGCGTTCTGGGCCAGCCGCAGCTCCTCGGCCAGCAGGTCGAGCAGCTGGGCCTGCGCCGCCAGGTGGGCGGCCGCCAGCGCGAGGTGCGTCTCGACACGGGCCAGTGCCTGCACATGGCGCGCGCGCGCCAGGTAGACACCTTCGGGCACGGCCTGCCAGCCGGCCATGGCCAGCAGCTGGTCGCGCAGCGCCTCGATGCCCGCACCGGTCTTGGCCGACAGGGCGATGCCTTCGGACGGCGGCGCGGCCGACGCCGCCGCGTCCTGCTTGTTCCACACATCGAGCACCGGCACGCTCGCCGGCAGCTTGCGCTGCAGGCCGGCCAGGATCTCGGCGTCGGCGGCGGTGTAGTCGGGCTGGCCGGCGCGCGTGAGATCGTGCAGGAACAGCACGGCGTCGGCGCTTTCGATCTGCCCCCAGGCGCGCGCCACGCCGATCTGCTCGACCTCGTCGGTGCTGTCGCGCAGGCCCGCGGTGTCGGCCACATGCAGCGGCACGCCGTGGATCTGGATGGTCTGCGAGACCACGTCGCGCGTGGTGCCCGCGATGGCGCTCACGATGGCCAGCTCGGCGCCAGCCAGCGCATTGAGCAGCGAGCTCTTGCCCGCGTTGGGCTGGCCCGCGATCACCACCTTGATGCCTTCGCGCAACAACGCGCCTTGCTTGGCGCGCTGTTGCACGGCGGCCAATTGCGCCTGCAGCCGCTCCAACTGGCCGTTCGCGTCGGCTTTCTGCAGGAAGTCGATCTCTTCCTCGGGGAAATCGAGCGTGGCCTCGACCAGCATGCGCAGGTGGATCAGCGCGTCGCGCAGCGTGTGGATCTCGCGCGAGAAGGCGCCCGACAGCGAGCGCCCGGCGCTGCGCGCGGCGGCCTCGGTGCTCGCGTCGATCAGGTCGGCGATGGCCTCGGCCTGCGCCAGGTCGATCTTGCCGTTGAGAAAGGCACGCTGGCTGAACTCGCCCGGCTCGGCCACGCGCAGGCCGGGCAGGCGCGGGCGGCCGGTGGCCGGATCGATTTCGGCCGCGGCCTCGAGGCAGCGCGACAGCAAGAGCTGCAGCACGACCGGGCCGCCGTGCGCCTGCAGTTCGAGCACGTCTTCGCCGGTGTAGGAATGCGGCGTCGGGAAATGGATCGCCAGGCCGTGGTCGACCGGCTCGCCCTGCGCATCGCGAAAGGGCAGGTAGGTGGCTTCGCGCGGCTTGAGGGCGCGGGCGCACAGCGCCTGGACCAGCGGCGCCAGCCGGGCGCCCGACACGCGAACGATGCCGACCGCCCCGCGCCCCGGGGCGGTGGCGATGGCGACGATGGGATCGGTGGTGCGGGCGAGGGTCATGACAGCGCGATTCTTTCAGCAAAAAGCAAAGGGCCGCGGATGCGGCCCTTTGCGGGTGGCGGAGGCCGGCGGGCTTATTTGCCGAGCACGCCCAGTCGCTTGTTGATGAACCACTGCTGCGCGATCGACAGCACGTTGTTCGTGATCCAGTACAGCACCAGGCCGGCCGGGAAGAAGATGAACATCACGCTGAACGCGAGCGGCATGATCCACATCAGCTTGGCCTGCATCGGATCGGGCGGCGTCGGGTTGAGCCAGGTCTGGAACAGCGAGGTGGCCGTCATGACGATCGGCAGGATGTACCAGGGATCGGGTGCCGACAGGTCGGTGATCCAGCCGATCCACGGGGCGTGGCGCATTTCAACCGACGACAGCAGCACCCAGTACAGCGCGATGAACACCGGGATCTGGATCACGATGGGGAAGCAGCCGCCCATCGGATTGACCTTCTCGGTCTTGTAGATCCGCATCATTTCCTGCTGCATTTCCTGCGGCTTGTCCTTCAGCCGCTCGCGCATTTCCATGATCTTCGGGTTGATGGCCTTCATCTTGGCCATGCTGGCGTAGGCCTTGGCGTTGAGCCAGTAGAAGGCCGCCTTCAGCAGCACCACGAGCGCCACGATCGCCCAGCCCCAGTTGCCCAGGATGCCGTGCAGTTGGGTGAGCAGCCAGTACAGCGGCTTGGAGATGATCGCGAAGATGCCGTAGTCCTTCACCAGGTCCAGGCCGGGGGCGATGGCTTCGAGCTTCTTTTCTTCTTCGGGGCCGGCGAACAGCGCGCTGTTCACGACCTGCGTGGCGCCCGGGGCGATCTTCGGCAGCGTGGCCACCATGGCGACGGTGAAGAGGTTGTCGCCCAGGTCCTTCACGCGGAATTCACGGCGCAGCTGTTCGCTGGCCGGATCGCCCTTGAGCAGCCAGGCCGACGCGAAGTAGTGCTGCACCATCGCGATCCAGCCGTCGTTGGCCGGCGGCGGCGGCTCGACCTTGCCCTTGGCGATGTCCTTGAAGTCGAGCTTGTGGAACTTCTTCTCGTTGGTGTACGCGGCCGGGCCGGTGAAGGTGTTGGTGCCGAACATGGTGCCGGCGGCCACGGTGCCGTGGCGCAGCAGCTGCATGTACAGCTGCGCGTCGCGCGGCTGGTCGCTCACGTTGACCACTTCGTGGCGCACGCCGATGACGTAGTCGTCACGCTTGAACACGTAGGTCTTGATGTACTTCAGGCCGCCGACGGGGGCGCTTTCGAAGCTCACCTCGAGCGTGTTCTGGCCGTCGGCCATCGTGCGCGGACCGGCCTTGGGCGTCATGGCCGTCAGGTGGTTGGGGAAAGCGTCGCCGGCGACGGGGTTCAACAGGCCGGTCTGCGCCACGTAACGCGTGGCGGGCGAGCCGTTTTCGAACAGCACGACGCGCTTGGTGCGGTCGGCTTCGTCGTACTTGAGCAGTTCGAGGTGGTTGACCGTGGCGCCTTCGCTGTCGATCGTCGCCTTGAACAGGTCAGAGGTCACCACAACCTGCTCGCGCGGTGCGGCCGGGGCCGCCTGCGTGGGCACGGCGCCCGCGGTGCCGCCGGCTGCGGCTGCCGCGGTCGGCACGCCGTTGTTGGCAGCGCTGCCCGTGGCCGGTGCCGTGGCGGCGGGCTTGGTCGACGGCAGGAAGGTCGGCTTGTTGCCGTTGAAGACCTGCCATTGGTCCCACAGCAGCACGAGCGAGAAACCAAAAATCACCCACAGGATCGTGCGGCGGATATCGTTCATGACGAAGACTTCTTGTCGGAGGAGAGAAGAGACGAAAACAGCGATCCTGACTTGTCAGTGCGACGCTGTGATTTCGGTGGAACCGGATCGTGGCCGCCCTGGCACCAGGGCTGGCAGCGCGCGATGCGGTGCAGAGTCAGGTAGCTGCCCTTGAGCGCGCCGTGCACTTCCAGCGCCTCGATCGAATACACGGAGCAGGTCGGCGTGAAGCGGCACGACTGCCCGAGCCAGGGGCTCAGCAGCAGGCGGTAGCCCTTCACGAGGCCGATCAGCAGGCGTTTCATGCGGAGGCGGGTGCGGGGGAGGCGGCAGCCGGTGCTGGCGGACGCCCGGCGCGCGCCAGCAATTGCTGGAGCTCGGCGCGCACGGCGGCCTTGAGCTTGTCCGAGGAGGCGCTCACGAACGCCTTGCGATCGAAACCGGCGCGCAGACGCACCACGTGCGCGGCACGCGGCAACACGACGCCGGGCGCGGCGCTCACGGCGTAGATCTGGCGCTTGATGGCGTTGCGCGTCACCGCGCGGCGTGCCCAGCGCTTGGGCACCATGGCGCCCAGCCAGACCTCATCGGACGGAAACAGCGAAGCGGCGCCCGATGGAGAAACATCGAGCGCACAGCGGTGCAATGCGAAATGGGCAGTGCGCGCCACGGTGGCACCTGCGAGGACGGCCTGGAATTGCGCGCGGGTCTTGAGCCGCTGCAAGGAAGCCGGGCCGCGGACGTCGCTGCTGGCGGGGCCAGGCGCAGAGGCTGCAGGAGCCTGCGCGGACGTGTCGGCGGCTGACAACGGCAGGTGGGGTGCCGTCAGACGGCCAGGCGCTTGCGGCCCTTGGCGCGGCGTGCGTTGATCACGGCGCGGCCGCCACGGGTCTTCATGCGGACCAGAAAGCCGTGGGTACGGGCGCGGCGGACTTTGGATGCTTGGTAAGTGCGTTTCATGATGGTTTCCTGATTCCCTGTTTGCGCCGGTTTCCGCATGAAGGCATGCAAAAACCCGGCGAGCGCTGGGGGAGCGAGTTTCGGATGGCCCCCGAAAGACGCTGTGAAGGCTTTTCAGGGAAACCCGCAATTATCGCAAACATTGGCCGCCGGAACAATCTTCGACTGGATTTGCGGGCCTTTCCATGTGCAGCGCAGCATGTGGATAAGGTTTTGACAAGTTAGAATGCCCAGCGCCTTCCAGCAGAGAATATCCACAATACCTATACAAGAAATGCCCGAGGGTTCCATCACTTTTTCAAGCGCCCATGTCGACTGACGGCATCGGCGAAAGCCTGTGGCAGGCCTGCGTCGACCAGCTCGCGCAGGAGCTGTCCGAGCAGCAGTTCAACACCTGGATCAAGCCCCTCACCGCGCAGGTCGCCGACGACCTTTCGCGCATGACGGTGTTCGTCGCCAACCGCTTCAAGCTCGACTGGATCCGTGCCCAGTACGCGGGCAAGATCGCGGCCATGGCCGAGAAGATGTACGGCCAGCCGGTCACCATCGAGTTAGCGCTCGCTCCGCGAGAAACCCCCGTCCGTGTTGCACCCATGGCCATCATGGCCGAAACGGATGTGCCGCGCGACGTGGCTGGCCCAGGCGAGGAACCGGCGGCGGCCGGCTTCAAGAACCGGCTCAATTCGGGGCTCACGTTCGACACCCTGGTCGAGGGCACGGCCAACCGCATGGCGCGCGCCGCGGCCATGCACGTGGCCGGCATGCCGGGCCACCTGTACAACCCGCTTTTCATCTACGGCGGCGTCGGCCTGGGCAAGACCCACCTGATGCACGCTGTGGGTAACCGGCTGCTGGCCGACCGGCCCGATTCCAAAGTTCTCTACATCCACGCCGAGCAGTTCGTGTCGGATGTGGTCAAGGCCTATCAGCGCAAGACTTTCGATGAGTTCAAGGAGCGCTACCACTCGCTCGATCTGCTGCTGATCGACGACGTGCAATTCTTCGCCAACAAGGACCGCACGCAGGAAGAGTTCTTCAACGCCTTCGAGGCCCTGCTGGCCAAGAAGTCGCACATCGTGATGACCAGCGACACCTACCCCAAGGGGCTGGCCGACATCCACGAGCGGCTGGTGTCGCGCTTCGATTCGGGCCTCACGGTGGCGATCGAGCCGCCCGAGCTCGAGATGCGCGTGGCGATCCTGATCAACAAGGCCCGCGTCGAAGGCACCGAAATGCCCGAGGAAGTCGCCTTTTTCGTGGCCAAGAACGTGCGCTCCAACGTGCGCGAGCTCGAAGGCGCCCTGCGCAAGATCCTGGCGTACTCGCGCTTCAACCAGAAGGAGATCTCGATCGCCCTGGCGCGCGAGGCGCTGCGCGACCTGCTGTCGATCCAGAATCGGCAGATATCGGTCGAAAATATCCAGAAGACGGTGGCCGACTACTACAAGATCAAGGTCGCCGACATGTACAGCAAGAAACGCCCGGCCAGCATTGCGCGGCCGCGGCAGATCGCGATGTACCTGGCCAAGGAGCTCACGCAGAAGAGCCTGCCGGAAATCGGCGAGCTGTTCGGCGGTCGCGACCACACGACGGTGCTCCACGCAGTGCGCAAGATTTCGGGCGAGCGCCAGCAGCTCACCGAACTCAACCAGCAGCTGCACGTCCTCGAACAGACCCTCAAAGGCTGAAGCCGAATGTCATCAAGAACGCCCCTCGCGACAGCGGAGAATGGCGTCCTGAAAGCTGATTCAAAGAGATAAGAGAAGAGGAAGAAGACATGATCGTTTTGAAGGCAACCCAAGACAAAGTTCTTGCCGCGCTGCAGTCGGTGGCCGGCATCGTGGAGCGGCGTCACACCCTGCCGATCCTGGCCAATGTGCTGATCCGCAAGACCGGCGGCCAGCTGCAGCTGACCACCAGCGACCTCGAGATCCAGATCCGCACCACCGCCGAACTCGGTGGCGACGAGGGCAACTTCACGACCACCATCGGCGCGCGCAAGCTGATCGACATCCTGCGCACCATGCCGGCCGACCAGACCGTGAGCCTCGAGTCGAGCGCCAGCAAGCTCGTGCTCAAGGGTGGCAAGAGCCGCTTCACGCTGCAGTCGCTGCCCGCCGAAGACTTCCCGCTGGTGCAGGAAGCCGCCAATTTCGGCCCCGTGTTCAGCGTCCCGCAAAAGACGCTGAAAGACCTGCTCTCGCAGGTCTCGTTCGCGATGGCCGTGCACGACATCCGCTACTACCTGAACGGCATCCTGTTCGTGGCCGAAGGCAAGCAGCTGAGCCTGGTGGCCACCGACGGCCACCGCTTGGCGTTCTCCTCGGCCATGCTCGACGTCGAAGTGCCGCGCCAGGAAGTGATCCTGCCGCGCAAGACCGTGCTCGAAATGCAGCGCCTCTTGTCCGACGCCGAAGGCGCCATCGAGATGCAGTTCGCGAACAACCAGGCCAAGTTCAGCTTCGGCGGCATGGAATTCGTCACCAAGCTGGTCGAGGGCAAGTTCCCCGACTACAACCGCGTGATTCCCAAGAACCACAAGAACACCGTCACGCTCGGCCGCGCGCCGCTGCTGGCCAGCCTGCAGCGCACTGCCATCCTGACCAGCGAGAAGTTCAAGGGCGTGCGCCTGAACATCGAGCCGGGCACGCTGCGCATCGCGTCGAACAACGCCGAGCAGGAAGAAGCCCAGGACGAGCTGGACATCGACTACGGCGGCGACAGCATCGAGATCGGCTTCAACGTCACCTACCTGATCGACGCGCTGTCGAACATGGACCAGGACATGGTCAAGCTGGACCTGGCCGACTCCAACAGCTCGGCCTTGTTAACCATCCCCGAGAACGCATCTTTCAAGTACGTCGTGATGCCGATGCGCATCTAGACCCTGGAAAACACAGCGCCTTGCGCACACGACCCGCGGCCCCCCGCGGGTTTGCGCTTTCAAGAGGCGGCGAATTGAGCTTTTGAGAGCCCGAAAAATCACGGGAAACCCGTGAGAGACAGAGGAATATCCGAATGAGTGCAGAAGAGAACAAGCCCGACGTGCCGCACACCGAGCCGGTCTATACCCCCGAAATCCAGATCGTGGCGCCCGAAGGCGTCCCCGCCGACTCCAGCTACGGCGAAGGTGCGATCACGATCCTCGAAGGTCTGGAAGCCGTGCGCAAGCGCCCGGGCATGTACATCGGCGACACCTCCGACGGCACGGGCCTGCACCACCTGGTGTTCGAAGTGGTGGACAACTCCATCGACGAAGCGCTCGCGGGCCATTGCGACGACATCGTCGTCACGATCCACTCCGACAACTCGATCTCCGTCACCGACAACGGCCGCGGCATTCCCACGGGCGTGAAGATGGACGACAAGCACGAGCCCAAGCGCTCGGCCGCTGAAATCGCGCTCACCGAACTGCACGCCGGCGGCAAGTTCAACCAGAACAGCTACAAGGTGTCGGGCGGCCTGCACGGCGTGGGCGTCTCCTGCGTGAACGCGCTGAGCGTGAAGCTGCGCCTCATCGTGCGTCGCGAAGGCAAGATCCACGAGCTCGAATTCAGCCGCGGCTTCGTGCAGAACCGCCTGCTCGAGACCGTGAACGGCTTCGAGGTCTCGCCCATGAAGGTCATCGGCGACACCGACAAGCGCGGCACCGAAGTGCACTTCCTGCCCGACACGGAAATCTTCAAGGAAAACAACGATTTCCACTACGAAATCCTGAGCAAGCGCCTGCGCGAGCTGAGCTTCCTGAACAACGGCGTGCGCATCCGCCTGCTCGACGAGCGCACCGGCAAGGAAGACGATTTCTCCGGCGCCGGCGGCGTGCGCGGCTTCGTGGAGTTCATCAACAAGGGCAAGACCGTCCTGCACCCGAACTCGTTCTACGCCGCGGGCGAGAAGCCGGCCGACACCTACGGCGGCATCCCCGGCACGCACATCGGCGTCGAAGTGGCGATGCAGTGGAACAGCGGCTACAACGAGCAGGTCCTCTGTTTCACCAACAACATCCCGCAGCGTGACGGCGGCACCCACCTCACGGGCCTGCGCGCCGCGATGACCCGCGTCATCAACAAGTACATCGAAGAGAACGAATTCGCGAAAAAGGCGAAGGTCGAGGTCACCGGCGACGACATGCGCGAAGGCCTGTGCTGCGTGCTGAGCGTGAAGGTGCCCGAGCCCAAGTTCTCCAGCCAGACCAAGGACAAGCTGGTGTCCAGCGAAGTGCGCGCGCCGGTGGAAGACATCGTCGGCCGCCTGCTCACCGACTACCTGCAGGAGCGTCCGAACGACGCCAAGATCATCTGCGGCAAGATCGTCGAGGCCGCCCGCGCCCGCGAAGCCGCCCGCAAGGCCCGCGAAATGACGCGCCGCAAGGGCGTGCTCGACGGCATGGGCCTGCCCGGCAAGCTGGCCGACTGCCAGGAAAAGGACCCCGCCCTGTGCGAGGTCTACCTGGTGGAGGGTGACTCCGCCGGCGGTTCCGCCAAGCAGGGCCGCGACCGGAAGTTCCAGGCCATCCTGCCGCTGCGCGGCAAGATCCTGAACGTCGAGAAGGCACGCTACGAGAAGCTGCTCACCAGCAACGAAATCCTGACGATGATCACCGCGCTGGGCACCGGCATCGGCCGCGCCGGCGCGACCACCGCGGGCGGCGGCGCGGACGACTTCAACGTCGCCAAGCTGCGCTACCACCGCATCATCATCATGACCGACGCCGACGTGGACGGCGCGCACATCCGCACGCTGCTGCTCACCTTCTTCTACCGGCAGATGCCCGAGCTGGTCGAGCGCGGCCACATCTACATCGCGCAGCCGCCGCTGTACAAGGTGAAGGTCGGCAAGGAAGAGCAGTACCTGAAGGACGGCCCCGCGCTGGACGCCTTCCTGCTCAAGGTGGCACTGAAAGACGCGAGCATCGAGACCGGCGGCGCCGCCTCGACCACGCTGTCGGGCGACACCCTGGCCGAGCTGGCGCGCAAGCACCAGGTCGCCGAGGCCGTGATTGCGCGCCTGCGCAACTTCATGGACGCCGAAGCTCTGCGCGCCATCGCCGACGGCGTGGCGCTCGACCTCGACACGCCGGCCGCCGCCGAGGCCTCGGCCGTGGCGCTGCAGGCCAAGCTGCGCGAGCTCAACACGACCGGCGTGCCGGCCGAGGTGAGCAGCGAGTTCGACGCTCGCACCGACAAGCCGCTGCTGCGCATCAGCCGCCGCCACCACGGCAACATCAAGTCCAGCGTGATCTCGCAGGACTTCGTGCACGGCGCCGACTACGACGCGCTGGCGCAGGCCGCCAACACCTTCCGCGGCCTGCTGAGCGCCGAAGGCGCGCTGGTCAAGCGCGGCGAGGGCGAGCGCGGCAAGGAAGAAAAGGTCGACGACTTTCGCCAGGCCATGAAGTGGCTGATCGGTGAAGCCGAACGCGCCACCTCGCGCCAGCGCTACAAGGGCCTGGGCGAGATGAACCCCGAGCAGCTGTGGGAAACCACCATGGACCCGACCGTGCGCCGCCTGCTGCGCGTGCAGATCGACGACGCGATCGAAGCCGACCGCGTGTTCACGATGCTGATGGGCGACGAGGTGGAACCGCGCCGCGAGTTCATCGAGCAGAACGCGCTGCGCGCGGCGAACATCGACGTCTGATCGATCGATGGCGCGGCACCGGCGGTGTCGCGCTGTTCACCAAGGGGGCGCCTGCAAGCGCCCCTTTTTTTTTGCCTCCTCCTACTGCTTGCGCTGCACGAACAGGTTGCGCTTCGCGTCCTCCGGGTACGCGAAGCTGATCTGCCCGTTGCGCACCACGCCCATCACCAGCATGTTGGGCGACAGCGCATCCTTGTCGTTTTCCGAGAACGACTTGTCGTAGGTCGTGACCACGCCGTAGTAGGGCCGCTTGGGCTGCTCGAGCGCGGCCTTGATGAACGGGCCTTCGAGCTTGCCGCTGGGCACGTTGAACATCGCGTGGGCCAGCAGGTAGGTGGCGTCGTAGGCCTGCGCGGCGGCCATCGGCACCGGGATGCGCTTGGTGTTGAATTTCCGCGCGTAATTGGAAAGAAACGACGAGCGGCGCTCGTTGCTCGGCTCGGCGATGAAGCTCTGCGCCATCAGCGCGCCCTCGGAGGCTTCGCGGGCGCCCTCGATGAAGGACGGAAAGGACAGCGTCCAGGCGCCGACCTGCGGCACCTTCCAGTTCAAGGCCTGCCGGCTGCGCGCGATGACGGCGTTCTCGGGGCCCACGGTGTAGCTGAAGATCACGTCCGCGCCGGCCGCCTTGGCCTCCGACAGTTCCTTCGTCAGGTCTTTCACGCCGAGCGGAAATTTCCCCACGTACACGGGCTTGAGGTGCTTGGCCGCCAGCGCCTTCTCGACATCCTTGGCGCCCGCCTCGCCGTAGCCGGTGCTGTCGTGCAACACGGCGACCCGTTTCCAGCCGCGCGCCAGCAGGTCGTCGACCACGAAAGGGGCCTGGATGCTGTCTTTCGGCGAGGTGCGAAATACGTAGCTCGTGGCCGGCGGATAGGTCGAGGTCAGCGGCGAGCCGGTGGCGCAAGGCACGATCAACGGCAATTTCGCGTCATTGAAAACGGCCAATGAATTCATCGCCACGCCGGTATTGCAGAAGCCGATGGTGGCGACCACTTTTTCGCTCACCAATGCCTGGGATTGCGAACGGCCGGTGTCCGGATTGGCCTGGTCGTCCTTGATCACCAGTTCGAGCGAGCGGCCCAGATACCCGCCCACGGCATTGATTTCGTCGACGGCCATCTTCACGCCGTTGAGCATGGGCAGGCCGAAATCGGCCGACGGCCCGGTGAAAGGGCCGATGACGCCGATGCGGATCGGCACCGGCTGCTCTGCGCTTGCCTGGGCGGCCAGTCCCAAAGCCATCAGCAAAAAAACGAATCGGCGATTTGAATGAAGCATTTGGTTTGCGCGCTTTGAAAGGAAGCGCCGAGCCTAATTTCTTTGCGCGCCCTCCAATAGCTAGGGAATGCCCAGTCAATTGCGCACCAATTCCGTCTTGTGTTGCCAATTCAGCACAGGCTGTGAGGCTGGCGCCGGATCGGAAAGCGCTCGTTCTCGGCGCGTCCGCGAGCCCCGTCTCAGGGTTTCCGATGAAAGACTCCCGAAAAGCGGGACTGGCGCCCGTCACACGGGCGTCACCAGCTATGAAAACAATAGCATTCACCTGCGCAACGCAGAAGCTTCCTCGTAAACGCTATATCTAGCCCGACTCTTGCTAAGCAAAATTCCTGACGGATTTCCTGTCACGCAAGATCGAGGACACACAGAGCAATGAACCCCAAGCGTTTCCAACAGCCCGTGGCTGCACTGGTTCTGGGCGCCGCATCGGTCGCCGCGGCCTTCCTCGTGGCCGTGTCGCCGGCCCATGCGTTCTCGAACCCGCCGATCCAGGTCGCGCAGGGCATCGAATACATGTGCGGCGGTGCCGCCAAGGGCGAGGCCGCCTTCCTGGAAATGGTCGCGCCGCGCTGGGCCGCGACCATCGACTTGCGCGTGAACGACGGCAAGGGCGCGCAACAGGCCGGCTTCCCGGCCAAGGCCTCGATCCAGGTGCGCCAGAAGTACACGGGCCAGACGGTGATGGAAGTGCAGACCCAAGCGCCCTACATGCTCGCGCGGCTCGAACCGGGCGCCTACGACGTCGACGTGACGCTGGGCGGGCTCACGCTCACGCAGCAACTGGTCGTGATCGCCGGCATTCCGGCACGTGCCTCGTTCGTCTGGCCGTCGAACTTCGACATGGCCTCGGTCGCGCCACCGCTGCCCCAGGCGCTGGCACAAACCGCCGCGCGCTGATCACCGGACGCGGGCCGCTGCGGCCCGCGCGCAGTTAAGTCTTCCTTAAGTCGTGCCCGGCACAGTGCCTTCCTGCGTGGCGTGTCGCCACCACCGCCCGGAAAGGAAGGCTCCGATGTCTCTCACCACCAATCCCCTGTTTCTGTTCTCGCACGCCCGGCCCGTGGCCGCGGCGGCCGGCGCCGCCTTGCTGGTGCTGCTCGGCGGCGCGCTCTCGGCGCAGCCGGCCCAGGCCGCGATGAACCCACCGATCCACATGGCGCACGGCGTCGAGTACATGAGCGGCGGCATCGGCCAGGACGAGGCGCAGTTGATGGAAACCGTGTCGCCGCGCTGGCCCGCGAGCTTCGAATTCGCGATCAAGGACGGCCGCCGCGCCGATTTCGCGGCCGGCGTGCACGTCACCGTGCGCGACAGCCACGGCACGGCGCTGCTCGACAACGTGGTCTCGGGCGGACCGTTCATGGTGGCGCGGCTCGAGCCGGGTCGCTATGAAGTGGAGGCTCGCATCGGCGGCCAGACGCTGAAGCAGACGCTGCTGGTGTCGCCCGGCGCGCCGGCCAAGGCGCTCTTCGAATGGCCGGCGGGCACCGACATGGCGTCGGCCGGCACGCGCGCGGTGCGGTAAGCACGGCGCCGCCACGCCGCAGCCGACACCGAAACGTCACGCCCGAGGCGCCATAACGCCCGCTATCCGGTTGCCCTGCGCTATAGAAAAAATAGCGACCCAGGCAGCTTTCGACGCCTTGAATGCGCGGCATGCGCCTTGCAGATGACGTGTCCCGGGCAATGCCCGCGTCCCCCCAGTCCTCATGCCGATCCGTCCCCTGAGCGTCCTGACCGCGCTGCTGCACGTCTACATCGCGCTGCGCCTGCTGCCCGCGCTGGCGTCGCTCACGCCTGCGTGGCCGCTGGCGCTCGTGCTGCTGGCGGTGTCGGCGGTCACGATGCCGCTGCCCTTCGTGTCGCGCAGCCACCGCGCCGACCGCAAGGCGAAGCCGGCGGGCGAGACGCTGCACTGGATCGGCCTGATCAGCATGGGCTGGTTCTCCTCGCTGTTCGTGCTGACGCTGGTGCGCGACCTCGGCCTGCTGCTGGCCTGGCTGGCGAGCGCACTCGGCGGCCTGCAGGTGCCCTGGGATCGGGTGACGCCCTGGAGCGCGCTGGCGGTGCTGGCGCTGGCCACGGGCGTGTCGCTGGTCGGCTTCGTCAACGCGCGCCGCACGGCCGGCGTGAAGCAGGTCGATGTGCCCATTCGCGGCCTGCCGGCGGCGCTGGCCGGCTTCACGATCGCCCAGCTCAGCGACATCCACGTGGGCCCGACGATCCGCAACGGCTACATCCAGCGCATCGTCGACGCGGTGAACCGGCTCGGCGCCGACGCCATCGCGATCACCGGCGACCTGGTGGACGGCAGCGTGCCCGAGCTGCGCGATCACATCGCGCCGCTGGCGGGGCTGCGCGCGCGCCACGGCACCTTCGTGGTCACGGGCAACCACGAGTACTACGCGGGCGCGCACGCCTGGATCGACGAGCTGCGCCGCCTCGGCCTGAAGGTGCTGCTGAACGAGCACGTGGTGCTGCAGACGCGCAACGTGCGCGGCGCGCAGACCGACGAAGAGCTGTTCGAAAGCGCGCTGGTGCTGGCCGGCGTGACCGACTTCACCGCCGGCCACTTCGACGCCGCGCACGCAAGCGACCCGCACCTGGCGCTGTACGACGCGCCACCGCTGGTGCACACGCGCGTGCTGCTGGCGCACCAGCCGCGCAGCGCGCCGGTGGCGGCCGCGGCCGGCTACCAGCTGCAGCTGTCGGGCCACACGCACGGCGGCCAGTTCTTTCCGTGGAACCTGTTCGTGCCGATGCAGCAGCCGTTCACGGCCGGCCTGCACAAGCTGCACGACATGTGGATCTACGTGAGCCGGGGCACCGGCTACTGGGGGCCGCCGAAGCGTTTCGGCGCGCCGTCGGAAATCACGCTGGTGACGCTGGTCCCGGCGCAACCCTGAAACGCAGCGGCGTCAGGCCTGCAGTTCGGCCAGCAGTCGCCGCGCGTTCGACGTGGCGGCCGCGTGGATCGGCTTCAGGCCTTCGCGCGCAATGCGCACCGCCACACCCGTGAGCTGACCCGCCGTGCTGGCACCGCGCGCCGTGGCCTGCACGAGCGCGTCGCCATGCGTGGCCGCCTGCGCCGGCGTGAAACTGCCGGCCAGTGAGAAGAGCGCCGTGGCGCCCTGCAGCCATTGCTGCCATGCCCGCTGGGCCAGCGAGGCCTGGCTGCTGTGCCACTGCCGGGCCATCGCCAGGCCCGATTCACTCGCCGCGGCGAGCTTTTCGTGGCCCATCAAATGAAATTCCGCGAGGTCGGCGGCGCTGGGCGTGAGCCCGGCCTTGGCGATGCGCTCGGTGCGCATGCGGATCACCGTGCCGGACGACAGCAGGGTCTCGTGGGTCTTGAGGGCCAGGTCGACCCATTGCATCAGCGGGCTGGCCACGCGGGCGGTGGTACTGAAGGACGACATGGGAAGAGGGCACGTAGGGGAACAGAGGGCCACTATAGGCCTGCAAAGTGAAAATTGTTGCAGTGCAACAATTCCTGACCGTCATTTCACCGATTGATTGCTTTCTGCGGGCAATATTTGACGTTTGTTGTGGTTGTTGCCGGCATCCGCGCGCAAGCGCCGTGCACGCGCCTCGGTGACGAGGTAGGCGACGAGCGCCACGGCCAGCGGCAGCAGGTAGTACAGCGCGCGGTAGGCCAGCAGCGCCCCCAGCAGCCGGGCGCTGGGCACCTCGTGCGCGAGCAGCGCGACGAACACCGCCTCCAGCACGCCGAGCCCCGCCGGCACGTGCGTGACCACGCCCGCCACCGCCGCGACCAGCAACACCGCGAGCACCTGCGGATACCCGACCTCGCCCTGCAGCAGCACCCAGATCACGCCGCCGATGAGCGACCAGTTGACGCACGACATCGCCAGCTGCAGCAAGGCCATCGGCAACCTCGGCGTGCGCAGCGCATGGCCGCGCACGCGCCAGACGTGGCCATCGGAGAACGCGCACAGCGCCAGGTAGGCCAGCGACACCATGAGCAGCACCGCGCCGAGCATGCGCAGGCCGCCGCCGTCGATCTTCCAGTCGGGCGGCAGCGCCATCGGCCAGAAGCAGAACGCCGCGCCGGCCACCACGAGGTAGCCGAGCCAGTTGGTCAGCATGCTGAAGCCCAGCACGCGCGTGATGGTCTCGTTGCCCAGCCCCAGGCGCGAGTACAGCCGGTAGCGGAAGGCCACGCCGCCCACCAGCGAGCCGAAGTTGAGGTTGAAGGCGTAGCTGATGAAGGTCACGCCGATGACGGTGCCCGCGCCGAGACGGTGCTTCGTGAGGTGGCGCCCAAGCAGGTCGTAGGTGCTGTAGAGCGCGAAGCTGGCGGCGGCCAGCGCGCCGGCCGCGAGCAGCGTGAGGGCCGGCAGCGCGCGCAGCGCAGCGAACACCTCGGCCCAGTCGATGGTGCGCGCCTGCTTCAGCAGCAGCCAGGCGATGCCGCCGAAGAATGCCCAGATCGCCACGCGCCGCGCCCACGGCCACCAGGGCCGGTGCGTGAGGGCGAGGGATGCGCTCATGCCGTCTCCGTGCGCGCCGTGCCCTCGTCGCCGCGCTTCTTCTGCTGCGCCATGAGATCGGTCGCCTCGGCCGGCGTCAGGCGCGGCGCATGGCGCGGCAGGCGGTTCAGCCACGACGGGTACCAGCGCAAGAAGTGGAAGACGAAGAAGCTGCGCACCAGCCGCCAGCCGCTCCATTCGCTGGCCAGGTCGTGCGTGCCGATCTGCTTGCAGCTGTGCTGCATGAGATGGTCCATGCGCTCCCACAGCACCTTGTTGAACGCGGTGTCGCGCACCACCACGTTGGCCTCGAGGTTCAGCGACAGGCTCAGCGGGTCGAGGTTGCTCGAGCCCACCGTGCTCCAGCGGTCGTCCATGAGCGCGACCTTGCCGTGCAGCGGGCGATCGCAGTACTCGTAGATGCGCACGCCCGCGTGCAGCAGGTGGTGGTACAGCATGCCGGCGGCCGTCTTCACGATCGGCATGTCGGGCTCGCCCTGCAGGATGAGGCGCACATCGACGCCGCGCCGCGCCGCGCGCCGCAGCTCCTTGATGAGCCGGTAGCCCGGAAAGAAGTACGCGTTGGCGATCACGATGCGCTCGCGCGCGGCGCGGATCGCGGCGCGGTAGTGGCGCTCGATGTCGTTGGTGTGGCGGCGGTTGTCGCGCGTGACGAAGATCGCGTCGGCCTCGCCCGCCGCGGCCTGCAGCTGCGACGCGGGCGGTGCCTGCTTCAGCCGGCGCCGGAACCAGCCCACGCCCTTGCCGCCGACCGCGATGGCGCGCAGCACGAACTGATGGATCTCGGCCACGATCGGCCCGGCCAGCTCGACCGCGTAGTCCTGCTTGGCCTTGGGACCGAAGTCGAGCAGGTGGTCCTCGGAGTAGTTGATGCCGCCCACGAAGGCGCGTTCGCCGTCGACCACCACGATCTTGCGGTGCATGCGGCGGAACACGTTGAGCCGCTGGCCCAGGAAGCGCTGGCCCGGGTCGAACACGCGCACCTTGACGCCGGCCGTGGCCAGGCTCTCGAGGTACGCGTGCGAGAGATCGGGCGAGCCGAAGCCGTCGATCATCAGGTCGACCTTCACGCCGCGCTGCGCCGCCGCGCGCATGGCCGCGTGCAGCGCCAGGCCCACCTTGTCCTCGAACAGGATGAAGGTCTCGATGATCACTTCGCGCCGCGCCGCGCCGATAGCCTCGAACACGCGCGGAAAGAATTCCTCGCCGTTCTCCAGCAGGTCGATGCGATTGCCGCCGGTCCAGTGGCCGGCGCGCTCGGGGGTGTCGCGCATGGGGGCCTCGCTGCTCACAGGTCGATGTCCGCCACCAGCGGGGCATGGTCCGACAGGTGCGACCAGGGCCGGCGCGGCAGCACCACGGGCGCGTGCGCGCCCGCGTTGCGCACGTAGATGCGGTCCAGCGGCAGCAGCGGCAGGCGCGCCGGAAAGGTGCGCGCGGCGCGGCCGTGGGCATGCACGAACACCTCGCGCAGCGACGCGCCTTCGGCCAGCACGTCGTGCGCGCGGGCGCGCCAGTCGTTGAAGTCGCCCGCCACGATCAGCGGCGCGTCGGCCGGCACCTCGTCGCGCACGATGTGGCACAGCAGCTCCAGCTGCTGCTGGCGGTGCGCCTCGGCCAGCCCCAGGTGCGCGCAGATCGCATGCACGTCGACCGTGCGCCCGGGCAGGCGCAGCACGCAGTGCAGCAGGCCGCGCTTCTCGGGGCCGCTCACCGACACGTCGTGGTTGCGGAAATGCACGATCGGAAACTTCGACAACACGGCGTTGCCGTGGTGCCCCTTCGGATACACCGCGTTGCGCCCGTAGGCGAACTGCGGCCACATCGTGTCGGCCAGGAATTCGTAGTGCGGCGCCTCGGGCCAGTTGTTCACGGTGCGCGAATGGCGCGCGTGCGTGCCCATCACCTCCTGCAGAAACACCACGTCGGCACCCACGGTGCGCACCGCGTCGCGCAGCTCCGGAAGGATGAAGCGGCGGTTGAGCGCCGTGAAGCCCTTGTGGGTGTTCACGGTCATGACCTTGAGCGAGGCCGGTGCGGCGGCGACAGCGGCCTCGGGCAGCGGGGAAGTGATGGGGGAGGACATCGGTGTTCCCGTTGTACGTGCCCGCGCCCGCGCCGACTGTAGGAACGCGCCACCTTCTTCGCGTGCCTTTCACGCAAGGGCGGCGGGCTCCTACAGGCAGGCCTGCCGCACCCCCACATCACGCCCTAATCGAGGCTCCTACGGTGGTTTCAAAGCCGATGCCAACGCGCTCGTGCTTTGTGCCTTTTTCCATCTGCAAAGGAGCTTTCCATGATGACCACCCTGCAACGCCTGACGATCCCCACCGCGCTGCTCGCCGCCCTGCTGGGCGCGGGCGTCGCCCAGGCTCAGAAACCGGCGCCCGTCGAACCGATGGCGGGCGACAGCTCGATGCCCGTCTCGCGCGAAGCCGTGAAGGCCGAGGCCCGCGCACAGAACCGCAACAACGCCAACAGCGTGGTACCCAAGGGCGAGGCCAGCACCACCGTGAACCACCAGCCCAACGCGATGCCGTCGCCCACCGGCGAGCGCTCGCGCGCAGAGGTGCGCGCCGAGACGCAGCACGTGAAGCCGCGCTTCGGCCAGCCGGGTGAACGCCCGGCGGTGCCGACCAACCCGACCGAGAAGACGGGCACGCCGCAGTAACACCGCGCGCCCACGAAAAAGCCCGCGATGCTTTGCGCATCGCGGGCTTTTTTCCTGCCCTTTCCTGGAGGCCGGCTCCCTTCAGCCGGCCGCCTGGTCAGCCTCAGCTCTTGGCAGGCGCTGCACCGTGGTGGCCTTCATGCCCACCGCGATGGAAGCGATGGCCGTGGCCTGCGAACTTCGCGGTCTCGGCGTCGAAGGTCTTCTGCTGCTCGGGCGTCAGCGCGGCGTAGAAGGTCTTGGTCGCTTCGGCGCGCTTGGCGAACCGGGCGCTGCGCTCGGCCTGGCGGGCCTGCATGTGCTCCAGGCGCTGCGGCGTGGTCAGCTTGGCGAACTCGGCGCGGTCCATGCGCTGCGGGCGGGCGGCACCGGCCGGCGGCTGGCTGGCCTCGGTGAAGCTGCTCCACGCGCCTTCTTGGGCGCTGGTGAGCTTGAGCTTGTCTTTCAGCGCGGCCAGGCGCTTGGCACGGTGCTCCTTCATGCGCTCCATGCGCTGGGCCGGGTCCATGCGCTTGTGCTGCGCCTTGGGTGCGGCGGTGGCATCGGCGGGGGCCGTGGCGGCCGTGGGCGCGGCGGTCGACGGCGCGGTGGCGGCCGGCGCCTGAGCGAAGGCACCCGAAGAGGCGAGGGCGGCCGAACCCAGCAGGCTGGCCCAGACGATGCGTTGGCGAAGAGAGATCATGAGAGTCGCTTCCTTTCGAAGAAGTCCGCCACCAAAGGGCAGCGGGTGAGACGAAGTGTGGAGCGCCTCTGTAACGCGTCCGTGAGCCGAACGTGAGCGTGCGTAAAGAAGCATGAACCGCAGCGCGGGCCTGCCGCCTGCAGCGTGACTTATTTGGGCCGGGGCGCCTTCAAGCCGCGGTCGGGCACCTGCAGCTTGCCGGCACGCAGCGCGGCCACCGCCAACACCACGGCGCGCGCGACATTGCGCACCTCTTCCTGCACGTCGGCATCGGCGTCCAGCGCCTCGTGGCTGGTGGCGTAGGGCGCGTAGTAGCCGATGTAGCGATCGAGCCGCGCCTGCGCGCCCGCGTCGACCAGGCCCATCCAGTCGAGCCAGTCCGTGAGGTTGCGGCGCAGGCCCTCGGGGCCGGCCACGTCGCCGTGCACCACCACGCCGTAGACGCGGCCTTCCAGGTGCTTGGGATAGCCCCAGCCTTCGAGCTCCAGGGCCTTGGCCTCGTCGGGCTTCTTGCCGTGCGTGCTGGTGGGGTCGGGGTTGCCGCCGTCGGCGCACACGAGGCGGTCGATCATGAGCTTCAGCGGGCTCGCGGCCTGGTACCAGTGCGTGGGCGTGAGCACGATCACGCCGTGCGCGGCCACCCAGCGTTCGTAGATCTCGTTCATCCAGTCGCCGGTCTGGCGCAGCGCGTGGTTGGGGTAGCAGCTGCAGGGCCAGTGGCACAGCGGCATCGCGGTGGAGACGCAGCCCTTGCACGGGTGGATGTGGCGGCCGTAGTCCGACGTGAGCCGGCTCAGGTCGAGCACGTCGACCTCGATGCCGCCGCCTTCGAGCACCTCGCGCGCGCACTGCGTGAGGCGCCAGGTCTTGGAGATTTCGCCGGGGCAGGTGCCGTCGTTGCGCGGCGAGCCGTTGACGAGCAGCACGCGCGAGCGCGTCTCGGGCCGGCCCCAGGCGTCCTGCGCCGCGTCGATGCGCGCGCGGGCGTCGAGCCAGTCGACCGAGAGCTCGTAGTCGGGGTCGGCATAGCCCGGCCCGGCGCGGCGCGTGACGGGCGCCTTGCGGCCTTCGTCGTAGGCTTTCCAGGCGATGTCTTCCAGGCGACGCAGCGCCTCGGTCTCGGCCCGGAACGCCGGGTCGTGGAAGCTCTGCATGAAGCGGTCGTGGAACTCGGCGCGCTGCAGCATGGGCGGCGCCTGTCCCTTGCGTATCGTGGGAGGCATGACCGCAATCTAGGCCGCGCACCGGCCGGCGCGAACCGCACGCGACGCCGACTTGCGGTAGGCGAGCGACTACAGAGGCTTCGGGCTCAGCCCAGCTTGCCGTTCTGGAAGTCGTGCACCGCCTGCTTGATCTGCTCGGGCGTGTTCATCACGAAGGGCCCGTACTGCGCGATGGGCTCGTTCAGCGGGCGGCCCGCGATGAGCAGCGCGCGCGCCGGGCTGTGGTTGCTGGCGCCGGCGCGCAGCACCGTGCCGTCGCTGCCGGGGTCGTTCGCGAGGATGGCCATGCGCCGCGTCGGCACCTCGCTGCCCGCGATCCACAGCGATTCGCGGAACACGTAGACCAGCGCGTTGTGGTCAGGCGGCAGCGGCTGCGCGAACTCGGCGCCGGGCGGCAGCGTGATGTCCAGGTACAGCGGTTGGGTGTGCGCGCGCTGCTCCGCGCCCACGACGCCGTGGCTGGTGCCGGCGATCACGCGCACATGCGCGCCGCTGGCGGTCGTGAACTCGGGGATCTCGCTGCTGCGGATGTCGCGGTACCAGGGCTCGCGCATCTTGTCCTTGGCGGGCAGATTGAGCCAGAGTTGAAAGCCTTCCATCAGGCCTTCTTCCTGCTCGGGCAGCTCGCTGTGCACGAGGCCGCGGCCGGCCGTCATCCATTGCACGCCGCCGTTCTCGAGCAGGCCTTCGTGGCCCGCGCTGTCGCGGTGGCGCATGCGCCCGGCGATCATGTAGGTGACCGTCTCGAAGCCCCGGTGCGGGTGGTTCGGAAAGCCGCCGATGTAGTCGCCCGGGTTGTCGCTGCCGAAGGCATCGAGCATCAGGTAGGGGTCGAGCCGCTTCTGCAGCGGCTGCTGCAGCACGCGGGTGAGTTTGACGCCGTCGCCGTCACTGGTGGAAACACCGGCCACGATGTGGTCGATGCCGCGCGGGGTGGCGACGGGATCGGTGGGGTGGTGGTGGGCATGAACGTTCGTCATGCCGCCCATGGTGGCACCAAAGCCCCGACCGCGCCACCGGTGGGGATGCCCGCCGCCCGGAGCCGTTCAGCTCAGCGCGGCCACTGCTGGCGCTGCCAGTAGCAGTACTGCCAGCGCGTCTCGAAGCCCGCGCGGCGGTACAGCGCCAGCGCCGGCTGGTTCTGCGCGTCGACCTGCAGGAACACCCGCTCGACGCCGCGCGCCAGCGCCGCCTGCGCCAGGCCCGCCAGCACGCGCCCGGCCAGGCCGCGCCCGCGCTGCGACTGTTCGGTGCGCATGCCATGCACGCTGGCCCAGCCGTGGCCGAAGGCCATGGCGCCGGCCGCCACGGTGGCGCCGTTTTCGCGCACGCTGGCAAAAAGCGAGCCCGTGGCGCGCGACAGCGAACGCACGCGGTGCACGCCGTCGACCGGGTCGAAGCCCTCGCCCAGGAACAGCGCGGCCCAGTCCGGATCGGGCGTCGCGTCGACGTCGGCCAGCCGCGCGTCCGCCGCGACGAGGTCGCGCATGCGCCGCGCCGAGCCGGTCTGCACGCAGGTCGGGCTGTCGGCCATGTAGTGCCGGCGCGCGAGTTCGGCGCGCAGGGTGTCGAAGCAGGCGGCGTCGGCCAGCCGCAGCGCGGGCGCGACCTGGCGGCTGTCGCAGCGGTCTTCGATGCGGTCGAGCGTGGCGGGCTCGACCGGGTCGCGGTGCAGCGGCACGGCCGAGCGGGCGCGCTTGACGGTGCCGCGGTCGAAGGGCAGCAGCCAGCCGTCGAGTTCCTCGCAGGCTTCGGGTGCGACCGCCGCGACGGTGGCGCGCTCGATGGCTTCGATGTCGTGCGGGGCAATGCTCATTGCACGGCCTCCGGCGGCGCGTACTTGGCCGCGGCCACGCTCTTGAGCAGCGCCTCGCGCTGGTTGCGGCTGATGCCGCGCACGCTCTCGGCCACCCACTTGGTGCGGTCGGCATCGATGTGGCCGTCGCGCCGCCATTGCTCCAGCACGGCCTGCGGCTTGTGCAGCATGGCCGCGAGCCAGACGGCCTGCGCCGGTTCGAGCGTGCGCGCGCTGCGCTTGAAGTAGCGCCGCGCCGCGGCCTCGCCGCCGCAGAGGTTGCCACCCCACGGGGCGTTGTCGAGGTACAGCTGCAGGATGCGGGCCTTGCCCAGCGTCTGCTCCATCTCGACCGCATAGAGCAGCTCGCGCAGCTTGCGCTCGGCCGTGCGGTCGCTGCCGGTGACCAGCAGCTTGGCCAGCTGCTGCGTGAGCGTGCTGCCGCCGCGCCGGGTCTGGCCGGGCTTCTGGTTGTGGTCGATCGAGGCGAGGATTTCGGTCAGGTCGTAGCCGGCGTGGCTGAAGAAGCGCTGGTCTTCCGCCGCGATGACGGCGCGCGCCAGCCAGCTGTCGTTGGCCAGCTTGCCCGACGGGCCGCAGCTGGTGCGCGCGCCCAGCATGGCCTCAGTGCCCAGTCCTTCGACCGTGAACTGGCCGATGGTCGGCTGCACCGCGAAGGTGGCGTCGGGCAGCAGCAGCTGCGCCTGCAGCGCCAGCGTGCCGCCGATGCGGGCGCGCTGCAGCTCGGGCAGCGCCGGCACCAGCACGGCGTACCAGCGGGCGATGGGCGCGTCCTGCACGCGAACGTCGAGCTGCAGGTTCTTCGGCGCGAGGCGGCCGGTCCAGGTGCCCTGCAGCAGGGCGTTGCTGTCGGCCGCCTGGGGCGTGGCCTCGAAGGTGCCGGCCAGCGTGTTGCCGTCGCGCCGCACGGTGGCCACCAGCCGCTCGACCTTGATCGGCTGCGTACCGAGCGCAGGCACGTCGGCGCTGCACGGCGCGCAGCGCATCTGCTGCTGGCCGGTTTTCTCGTCCCAGGTGAAATGCACGGTGCCGAAGCGGGTGTCCAGCGCGTGGCCGTTCAGCCGCGGCGCGAACCAGGACGAAGTGGCCAGGCGCACCGCGGTGGGCACGCCGATCTCGAACGAGAGCGGGCCGGCCTTCACCGTGGTGCTCCATTCGCCCGCCGCCGGCGCAAGGGCGATCTTGGCGATCAGGAAGATGGCCACCAGGGCGGTCAGGACGAGGGCCAGCAGCCCGAAAAGCACGAATCGCAGGGTCTTCTTCACAAACACGTTCTCATCACATCGGTCTTGCCACGGTGACAGCTTGCCACGGACCGTGCGACTGGCCGCTGGCCGCCGCCCAGTACCAGGCCGAAGTGTCGGTGAAAGCCGTGCCTTGGGCGTCGACGATGCGCTCGCAGACGCGGAAATTTGCCGTACCGTGCCGTTGCGCCACAAAACAGCGCCACATCCGCGCCTGCGCGTCGCGTTCCAGCCGCGCCTGCTCGATGCGGTAGCCCAGCGCGCGGTAGCAGTCGGCGGCCGGATGCAGCATGCGCGTGGGCCGGTTCACGGCGCGCATCACCAGCGTCTGGTGGCCGTCGGTCATGCGGCCGATGGCGCCCGGGAAGCGATCGGCAAAGCGCTGCTCCACCTCGCTCAGCGCCAGCGGGCGCAGCGGCACGCCGTCCCACTGGCTGGGCCATTCGTGGGCGCCCACCGCGTCGGCTTCGGCCACCGGCGCGCGCAGCGCCGCGGCGGCCGACCAGAGCACGCACAGCAGCATCGCCAACGCGAAGGCGCTCTTGTGGCCCACGCGGTTGATGAAATGGTTGGCGAACCAGCGCTCAACGAACGGTATCGACACGGTGGCCTCCTTCGGCGGTGATCAGGCCCGGCAGCGGGCGGTCGAATTCGATGCGCGGTGCGACGCGCGCCGGCACCATCAGGCGCGCGATGGCGCCGCACACCACGGCCAGCAGCACCAGCCCCAGCGCGTTGTGCGCCCACGGCGCGAGCGCGTGGCCGGCGCCTTCAAAAGCGATCAGCACGCTGTTGCGCACGATGTTGCCGGCCAGCACCAGCAGGCCGACGGCCGGCAGGCGGCGCAGGAAGGTGCGGTCGCTGCGCCGCGCCCACAGCGCGACCGCGCAGGCCGTGAAGTAGCCCAGCCACACCATCTGCACGCCCGAGCAGGGCGCGTCGACGATCACCAGGCGCCCGTCGACCATCAGCGTCGCGCCTTCGCGCGCCACCTCGAAGCCCGGCGCGAGCAGCCAGCGGCTGGCTTCGGCCGTCACCACGCGCAGCGGGTAGCCGGCGTAGAACTGCAGCGACGACAGCAGCGGCAGCGCCAGCACCGACAGCCCGGCCACCGGCAGCGCCGCCACGCCGCGCGGCAGGAAGGCCAGCAGCCCGGCCGCGAGCGAGAGCACCGCCACCAAGCCCGAGGCCAGCGGCGGCAGCGCGGGCAGGCCGCCCCCGCCCGTGCGCAGGAGCGTGGCGAGCACGGTGCCGGCGCCGGCCAGCGCCAGCCAGCCCAGGCGCGGCGAGGCGCGCAGCTCGCGCCGGCACTGCCAGGCGAGCGCGGCCAGGGCGACCAGCGCCACGAGGCCCAGCGGATCGTCGGAACCGTCCTGCAGGCGGCGCGCCATCCAGGCCCAGGTGGGCGCGAGCGCGGCGCACTGCAGCGCGAGCCAGCCGAAGGCCGGCGTGCGGTCGATGCGGATGGCCCAGTCCACGACGCGCGGATGGTGGTGGGCCAGGGTTGCCAGAGACATGGTCGTGCGTCCTGTGTTCAAGCCGTGAAACGACGGGGATCGTTGCGGCGTGCGCGGCGGCGCAGCATGGCCAGCATCGACAGCACGACGGCGATCGCGCCCAGCGTTTCCGGCTCCGGCGTGCTCGGCACCTCGGCGCCCAGTGCCAGGTCGCTCACGCCTTGCGGCATCGGCAGCGGCTGGTTCACGTCCACGCTGTTCTGCGGCGCGACGTTGCGCACCACCTTGTCCACCGCGATGAAGCTGGTGTACTGCGTGAGCAGGCTGTACTTCAGGCCCAGCTCGGTGATGCGGTCCTTGAAGGCGGCGCTGCCCTCGAGCGCTTCCTGGTCGCTCAGGCTCTGGATGCGGTGGCGTGCCCACAGCGTGCGCAGCGCGGCCGTGTCCTGGCGCGTCTGCGGCGTGATGCGCACCTCCTCGCGGTACGGGCCGGTGGCGCTCTGGCCTTCGATGATCACGCGGCCCTTGGGCTCACCGCGCCATTTTCCGAAGACGATCACGGGGCGCTCGCCCAGCACGTCGGGCAGCGCCTGCGGCTCCACGTCGTACACGTCCAGGCCGCCGAAGGTGGCCTTCACGTTCGTGAGCACGGGCGACTCCACCATGCGGCGAAAGCGCGCGGCCTGCTCGGGTGCCTGCACCGGGTCGGTGATGATGAAGGGCTCGCCCATGCCGGCGCGCGCAATGCCTTCCATGAGGCTGCGGTTCACCGACGAGCCGATGCCGAAGGCGAACACGTTGGCCTTCGACAGGTTGTTGCGCACCAGCTCGAAGGCTTCGCGCTCGACCGTCACGTAGCCGTCGGTCACCATCACCACGGTGCGCGACACGTTCGCGGCCTTGGGTTCGGCGTACACGCGCTTGAGCGCGGGGATCAGCTCGGTGCTGCCGCTGCCACTGTAGTTCTTGATGGTGGCGAGCGCCTGCTCGATGTTGGCGCGCGTGGCCGGCACCGACTGCGGCGACAGCATCTTGTTGCTGCCCGAGAACAGCAGCACGTTGAAGGTGTCGCTGGGGCGCAGGCCGCCGATCAGACGTTCGAGCACGGTCTTGGCCGTGTCCAGCGGAAAGCCGTGCATCGAGCCCGAGATGTCGACCACGAAGATGTAGTCGCGCGGCGAGATGGCGCTGGCGGTCACGGCCTTGGGCGGCTCGACCATGGCGAGGAAGAAGTTTTCTGCGTTCTCTCCCTGGCCCTTGTAGAGCATGAGGCCCGATTCGATCTTTTCACCCGCCAGGCGGTAGTCGAGCACGAAGTCGCGGTTGTCGGCGGGGCGGCCGTCGGCGCTGAGCGCGATGTCGGCGTGCTGGTCTTCGTCGCGCTTCTTCACGTCGATGGTGTGCGTGGCGGAGCGGATTTCCTTCAGGCCCATCGGCGTGTCGATGCTTGCCGTGAGCTTGAAGCTGGTGCTCGGTGCCACGCCGGCGCGCAGCGTGGGCTGCGCCGGCCATGAGGCCTTGGCGTTCTCAGACTGCGGCGAGTTGTAGCGCGGGCCGACCACGGTCGGGAACACGAACTGGTAGTTGCCCGACTGCGGCACCAGCAGCTCGGTGTAGCGCAGCTCGACCTTCACGTCGTCGCCCGGCAGGATGTTGGCGACGTTCATCTGGAACACGTTGGGCAGGTGCTGCTCGAGCAGCGCGGCGGTCTTGCCTTCCTTCTTGGCGGCGTCGTATTCGATCTTGGCCTGCTGCTTCTCGCGGATCTGCGCCGTGATCAGGCGGTCGGCCAGGCGAACGTTGAGGCCGCTCACGGCCGCCTTGGTGGAACCGGGGAACACGTACTTCGCCTCGATGGCGCGCTGGCCTTCGTTGCGGTAGGTCTGCGTGACCGTCACGTCGGCGATCACGCCCGAAATCTTGACCGAGACCTCGGTGCCCTTCAGCGGCAGGCGGTCGACCGAGGGGTCGTCGCTCTTGACGAAGAAGTACGGGCTCTCGGTCTTCAGGCGCGGACCGGCGGGCGCTTCCTGCGCGTGGACCGGGCGGGCGCCCATGGCGATGAAACCCACGGTGGCCAGGCTCACGGTGGCGAGCCAGAGCCAACGGCCGGGGCGTGGGGTGGTGGGGGTGTCCATGGCGGGTGTCCTTCTGCGTGCGAACTTGCACGGCCCTCACTGTCGTGAGCGTGCGAGAAGGCAGTTGGAAGGCGCGTTGAAGTCGCCACAAGCGGATGCGCCGCTGTGTGAAGTCTGTGTGAAGTGCGCGGCGCGGCGGCTTCATACGGCCTTCGGATCGGCCGGAGAGCATCGGCGCCTCATCACGAAAAACCCGGAAAGGAGGGGAGAAACCCATGCTTCAACTGTTGAAGGCCCTGCAGGCTTCGGTGCTGGTCAAGGTGGCCGGCCTGTTCTTCCTGCTGCTGGTGCTGTGCATCCCGCTGGCGCGGATCGACGACCTGAACCGCGCCCGCGGCGAAAGCCAGCAGGAGGCCGCGCGCGAACTGGCCGAGTCCTATGCCGGGCCGCAGGCCATGGTCGGCCCGCTGCTGCTGGTGCCGTACGTGGAGCGCTGGATGGAGCCGCTGCGCGACGCGCAGGGCAAGGTGATCGGTCAGGCCCCGCAGAGCAAGGAGATGGTGCACGCCGTGTTCCCCGACAAGCTGCACATCGAAGGCGACATGGCGCCGCAGGAGCGCTACCGCGGCATCTTCCGCATTCCGTTCTATACGCTCACGGCCGCGCTCGGCGGCGGCTTCGCGGGCTTCGACCCGCAGGCCGTGCCGCACAGCGAAAGCGGCTCGTCGATCGAGTTCCGCCCGCCGTTCATCGCCTTCCACGTGAGCGACCTGCGCGGCCTCGACGGCTCGCCCGCGCTCACCGTCAACGGCGAGGCACTGCGCTTTCGCCAGCGCGTGCCCGGCCTGCCCGACAACGCCACGTACGCCGACGGCATCCACGCGCCGCTCACGGGCGCCGCGCTCGCCGCCTGGCAGACGGGCAAGCCGCTGGCCTTCGACATGAAGCTCTCGCTGGTGGGCCAGGACACGCTCTCGATGGTGCCGATCGCCGAGGAAACCACCGCGCACCTGCGTTCGCCGTGGGCGCACCCCAGCTTCGGCGGTCGCTTCCTGGCCACGCAGCGCGAGGTGACGCCGCAGGGCTTCGACGCGCACTGGCGCGTGTCCTCGCTGGTGACCACGGCGCGCGAGCAGGTGCGCGCCGGCCTGTGGGGCGGCGAAGGCGATGCCGCGCAGAACGCCGCGGCGGCGGTCGTGCGCACGGCGCCCCCGCCACGCCATGCCTCGGGCCCGCTGCAGACCTTCGACGTGTCGCTCGCACAGCCCGTCAACGTGTATTCGATGAGCACGCGGGCCGGCAAGTACGGCGCGCTCTTCATCGGCCTGGTGCTGATGGCGGCCTTCATGTTCGAGCTGTTCCGCAAGCTGCGCCTGCACCCGGTGCAGTACGGGCTGGTGGGCCTGTCGATCGCGCTGTTCTTTTTGCTGCTGCTCGCGCTGTCGGAGAAGTTCGCCTTCTGGATGGCCTACGCGGGTGCGGCCGCAGCCAGCGTGGCGCTGCTGGCCATGTACTTCAGCGCGGTGCTCGAAGGCTGGCGCCGCGGCCTGTCGTTCGCCGCCTTCGTGGGGCTGCTGTACGGCGCGCTCTACGGCCTGCTGGCTTCGGAAAGCAATGCGCTGCTGCTGGGCGCGCTGCTGATCTTCGGCATGCTGGCCGCGCTGATGCTCGTGACGCGCAAGGTCGACTGGTATGCGCTGTCGCGCCGCAACGAGGCGGCGCCAGCCGCCACGGTGGACGCATGAGGCTGCTGCGCGCCATCCCCGGCGTGCTCGGCTGGCTGCTGCTGGCCGTGCTGTGCGCCTGGGCCTGGCACCTGAAGGACCCGCACCTGCGCTTCCTGCGCGAGGAGGAGCTGCCGCTGCTGCTCGCCGCGCTGTGCGCCGCCGCCGCGATCGCCTGGCGCAGCGCGCGCGGTGCGCGCCGTGTCGTGGCGCTGGCCCTGACGGTGGGCGCGATGCTGACGGCGCTGGGCCACGAGCTGGCCTCGCGCCAGCACCGGCTGGAAGTGAACGCGGCCTCGGGCCCGGTGGCGCAGGCACTCGACGCGCGCTTCATCGTCGGCTACGACGACGCGAACGACCTGCGCGAGCTGGCGCGCCGGGGTCTGATCGGCGGCATCTTCGTCACCGGCCGCAATGTGAAGGGCCGCAGCGCCGACACGCTGCGCGCGGAAATCGCCAGCCTGCAGGCGCTGCGACAGGCGGCCGGCCTGCCGCCGCTGGTGGTGGCGACCGACCAGGAAGGCGGCGGCGTCTCGCGCCTGTCGCCGATGGTGCCCCGCCAGCCGGCACTCGCCAGCCTGCTGGAGACCGACGTGCCCGCACACGAACTGTTGCAACGTGCCCGCGCCTACGGCGCGCAGCAGGGCGGGGCGCTCGCCGCGCTGGGCATCACGCTGAACTTCAGCCCGGTGGTCGACCTGCGTCCCGGCCGCGCCCCGGGCCGCTGGGACCTGCACACCCGCATCGAGGAACGCGCCATTTCGAGCGACCCCGACGTCACCGCGCAGGTGGCGCTCGCTTACGAGCAAGGCCTCGAATCGGCTGGCGTGCGCGGCACGCTCAAGCACTTTCCCGGCCTGGCGGGCGTGACCGAAGACACGCACCACATGGGTGCCGAACTGCGCACGCCCGTGGCCCGGCTGGCCGCGCACGACTGGAAGCCGTTTCAAGACGTGTCGAAACATTCGGATGCCGCGATCATGCTCGGCCATGTCATCCTTCGGGAACTCGACGCGGACGCGCCGGTCTCTTTCTCACGCAAAATCGTGCGGCAGGTGATTCGAGGCGAATGGGGCTTTCAGGGCCTGCTCGTCACCGACGACCTCACGATGGGCGGGGCCTACAACCGAGGTCTTTGCAACGCCACGCTGGGCGCACTCGACGCCGGGGTGGACCTGCTGCTCATCGCCTACGACCACGACAAGTATTTCGATGCCATGCACTGCGCGCTGGAAGGCGTGCGGCGCGGCGCGCTCGATCCCCGGGTGACGGAACGCCCGCGCGCGCCACGGCTCCAACCTCTTCGCTAGCCCCCATCCCATGTCCCAAGAACCTCGCCCTTCCCAACCCGCCGGTGCGCTGCGCCAGCTCCCGTGGAAACGCATCGCCGGCTGGAGCGCCATCGCGGCCGGTGCCGGCGCCGTCGCGCTGCTGGGCGCCGCCATCGTGGGGGTGGTCGCCATCTACCCGAAGCTGCCCGACATTTCCGAGCTGGCCGACTACCGGCCCAAGCTGCCGCTGCGGGTGTACACGGCCGAGGGCTCGCTGATCGGCGAGTTCGGCGAGGAGCGCCGCAACCTCACGCCCTTCGCGAACATTCCGAAGGTCATGAAAGATGCCGTGCTGGCCGTGGAAGACGCGCGCTTCTACGACCATGGCGGCGTGGACTACAAGGGCTTCGCGCGCGCGGCGGTGGCCAGCTTCAAGGGCGGGCGCAAGCAGGGCGCCTCGACCATCACGATGCAGGTGGCGCGCAACGTCTACCTGAGCTCGGAGCGCACGCTCAGCCGCAAGGCCTCGGAGATCGTGCTGGCCTTCCGGCTCGAGCAGCAGCTGAGCAAGGACCAGATCCTGGAGATCTACCTGAACCAGATCTACCTGGGCAACCGCGCCTACGGTTTCGCCGCCGCCTCCGAGGCCTACTTCGGCAAGCCGCTGCAGCAGGTGACCATCGCCGAGGCCGCCATGCTCGCCGGCCTGCCGAAGGCGCCCGGCGCCAACAACCCGGTGGCCAACCCGCGCCGCGCGCGGGCGCGCCAGCTCTACGTGATCGACCGCATGCACGAGACCGGCTTCATCACCGCCGAACAGGCGGCCGAAGCCAAGAAGGAAGAACTGCACCTGCGCGACGCCGCCGACCCGAACCGGCTGCACGCCGAGTACGTGGCCGAGACCGTGCGCCAGATGATGTACGCGCAGTACGGCGACAGCATCTACACCAGCGGCATGAAGGTCTACACCTCGCTGGTGGCGGCCGACCAGGCGGCGGCGTACAAGTCGCTGCGCAAGGGCATCATGGATTACGAGCGCCGTCAGGTGTACCGCGGCCCCGAGAAGTTCGTCGACCTGCCGGCCAGCGGCCAGAAGGAAATCGACGAGGCGGTCGACGAAGCCCTGGCCGAGCACCCCGACAACGGCGACGTGATCTCGGCCGTGGTGCTGGAAGCCAGCGCGAAAGAAGTGACCGCGGTGCGCGCCAACGGCGAAGCCTTCGAGATCTCGGGCGAGGGCCTCAAGCCTGCGCAGTCCGGCCTGGCCGCGAAGGCGCCGCCGAACATCAAGATCCGCCGCGGCGCCGTGATCCGCGTCGCGAAGACGCCCAAGAACACCTGGGAGATCACGCAGCTGCCCGAAGTGGAGGGCGCCTTCATCGCCATGGACCCGCGCACGGGCGCGATCACGGCGCTGGTCGGCGGTTTCGACTTCGGCAAGAACAAGTTCAACCACGTGTCGCAGGCCTGGCGCCAGCCGGGCTCCAGCTTCAAGCCCTTCATCTACTCGGCCGCGCTCGAAAAGGGCTTCACGCCCGCCACCGTGGTGAACGACGCGCCGCTGGTGTTCGATGCCGCCGCCAACGGCGGCCAGCCCTGGGACCCGAAGAACTTCGATGGCGGCTTCGAAGGCCCGATGCCGCTGCGCAACGCGCTCATGAAGTCGAAGAACCTGGTCACGCTGCGCGTGCTGCAGTCGATCGGCGCGCCCTACGCGCAAGACTGGGTCACCAAGTTCGGCTTCGACAAGGACAAGCACCCGGCCAACCTGCCGATGGGCCTGGGCGCCGGCTCGGTCACGCCGATGCAGATGGCGGTGGGCTATTCGGTGTTCGCCAACGGCGGCTACCGCGTGAACCCGTACCTCGTGACGCGCGTGACCGACCTCAAGGACAAGGTGCTGATGGAAACCGAGCCCCCGGTGCTCGACGAAAGCCGCCGCGCCATTCCCGCGCGCAACGCCTTCATCATGGAATCGCTGCTGCAGAGCGTGGTCAAGGGCGGCTCCGGCTTCAAGGCCTACCAGGCGCTCAAGCGCGACGACCTGTACGGCAAGACCGGCACCACCAACGACTCCTTCGACACCTGGTTCGCGGGCTTCCAGCCCACGCGCGTGGGCATCGCCTGGGTCGGCTACGACACGCCGCGCCAGCTCGGCGTGCGCGGCGAGACCGGTGGCAGCCTGAGCCTGCCGATCTGGATCGGCTACATGCAGTCGGCGCTGCGCGGCGTGCCCGTGACCCTGCCGGCCGAACCGCCCGGCGTGGTGAGCATCGACGGCGAGTGGTACTTCGACGACTTCACGCCGGGCCACAACGTGGCGAGCCTGGGCCTGGAAAGCGCCGAGCAGCCGATCCAGCCGGTGGAAGTGCTGACGGGCGCGCCGGTCGGCGCGCCGCCGCCGCCTGAAGAGCGCAACCGCATCCTTGATTTCTTCAGGTAACGGCACTCCCCCAGGCTACGCGCACTTCGTGTCGCTACGCCAACCCCCTCGCCGGGGGCAACACCAGCGGCCCGGCAAAGCCGGTTCCGCGGTGTTTCACGAAAAGACGATCCAGCAGAAGGAAAACGCGGGCGGTCTGCGGTGCCTACACTCGGTGCCGCGGCCCCCGCGTTTTTTTCGTCTCTTCTCTTTTCTCCCCTTTTCTCGCATCCATGGAAATCCTCACCCTGGTGGCCCTGATCGCCGCCGGCTTCTACATCCTCAAGTCCAAGGAACAGCGCCAGCGCATCGCGCTGCTCGGTCGCCATCTGGGCCGCTACCAGATCGAGAAGCTGATGGAGAGCCTGACCCAGGGCTACCTGCGCTGCCTCGGCGAAGACGACGCCGAGCGCCGCCAGCAGATCTGGCACCTGCTCGACGCCACCGAGGAAAAGCTCGCCGCCCAGTTCGAAACCTTCGCTGCCGAACTGGCGCGCGAACCCGAAGCCGACACGCGCGTGAGCCGGCTGCCGGTGGCCCTTCCATTCGCCACCACGCTGTTCCCCGCCGCCAGCTTCAACCTGCGCGAAGCGCTGCGCATTCATGCGCGCGGCATCGCGGGCGTGGCGAAGAACGCCGCCGGCCGCTCGCCGAAATCGAAGGCCTTCACGATGTCGGCCGAGCTGTTCCTGATGCAGCACACCTGCCACTGGTTCTGCAAATCGAAGGCCGTGGCCTCGGCGCGCATGCTGGCGCGGCACCAGACTTCGTACGAGCAGCTGCTCGACGCGGTGAGCCCCGAGACGCGCGAGGCGTATCGCGCGCTCGTGGGTCAGTGATGGGTTGACAGCAGCGGCAGCGTGAGCGTCGCCACGGCGCCGCCACGCGTCGCGTTGCCCAGGTCGATGCGGCCCCGGTGCAGGGTCGCGATTTCCTTCACGAACGCCAGGCCCAGCCCCGTGCTCTTCTTCTGGCTGTGCGGCCGGGCGAGCGAATAAAACTTCTCGAAGACTTTTTCCTGCGCGTAGTCCGGAATGCCCGGGCCATGGTCGCGCACGTTGATGCGCGCCAGCCGCGAGGTGGTTTCCAGCGTCAGCAGCACCTCGCTGTCGGGCGGTGAAAAGTCGAGGGCGTTGTCGAGCAGATTGCTGATCGCGCGGCGCAGCAAAAACGGATCGCCCTCGACACGCGCAGGCTCTCGAATATTCACGATCAACCGGATGTTGCGTCGCGACGCGGCGGGTTGCGCGCTGGCGGCAATGTCCTCGATGAGCGGCCCCAACGCCACCGGTTCGGTGCGGTCGAGCGTGCGCCGCGTCTCGAGCGCGGTGAGCTCCATCATGCGGTCGACGATTTCCTGGATGCGCTGGGTTTCGCGTTCGATGTTCTTCAGGAAACGCTCGCGTTGGTCGTGCGGCATCTGCGGTTCCTGCAGCAGCTCGGCCGCGCCGCGGATCGCCGACAGCGGGCTCTTCACTTCGTGCGTGAAGGTCTGCACGTAGTCGGCCACGTAGTTGCGCCCGGTGAGCGCATCGCGCATTTCGCCGAAGCCGGTGCGCACGGCATCGACCGCGCGCCGCGCCATGCGAGACAGGCTCAGGCTGCGCTGCGCGCGCACCCAGGTCCAGTAGTCGCGGATCAGGCCGAAGGGCCGCACCAGCCAGACCGAGACGATCACCGTGAGCAGCAGCAGCGCCAGCGCCGAACCCACGCCGACCCAGATGGTGCGCACGCGCGCGTCCTCGACGAACTGGCCGAAGCTCTGCACCGGCTTGCCGACGCTGACGACGCCGACGATCTCGTCGTTCCAGCGGATGGGTGCGCCGACGTACATCACGGAAGTGCGCGGGTCGCCGTCGACGTCGCGCGAAGTGCGCGCGCCGTACAGGCCGCCGAGCGTGCGCTTCACGTCGCTCCACTGCGAGTAATCGTTGCCCAGGTGGCGGCCGAGCGAATCGAACATCACGCGGCCAGTGCGGTCGGTGACGTACACGCGCAGCTCGACCCGGCTCTTGTGCAGGTTGTAGATCTGGGCCGAGAACTCGCGGGTGTAGACGCTGCGAAACAGCGGCTCCAGCCGCGCCGTGTTGATGGCGCCGGCGATCACGTCCTGCTCGACCAGGCTGGCCATGAGCTGCGAGGTCTCGACCAGCGATTCCTCGGCCGACTCGCGGTAGCGCGGGTCGATGTCGGAAACGACGCGGTACAGCAGGAAGGCGATGCCCGCCGTGTAGATCAGCAGGATGCCGATAAAGATCCGGGTCCGGCGGGTCAAGTTTTGACTCTCCCCCAGGCTTGCCCACTTCGTGTGGCCTCCTTCCCCCTCACCGGGGGCAATACCAGCGGCCCGGCAAAGCCGGTTCCGCGGTATTCCACGAAAAAGCGGGCCCGCGCCGATGTCATGGGCTGGTCGGCAGATCTTCGTGCAGCGCGTAGCCCGTACCACGCAGCGTGCGGATCGGCTCCACCTCCGGCGCGATGGTCTTGAGCTTGGCGCGCAGCGTCTTGATGTGCGCGTCGACCGTGCGGTCGAAGCTGTCGCTGGCGTCGTCCCAGACGAGTTGCAGCAGTTCGTCGCGCGTGAACACGCGCCCCGGGCGCTGGACCATGAGTTTCAGCAGGCCGTATTCGTAGCGCGAGAGTTCGAGCAGCCGTCCGTAATACCGGATCTGCATGCGCTCGCTATCGAGCGCAAAGGGGGTTGTGGGGGTCTGTGGCGCCGCTGAAGGCGGCGTCGGCGCGTTTTGATGGGGTACCCCATGAATCGGCGCTGCGGCCACTGGCGGGCTTCCTGGGCCGTTTCTGGCGCTGCGCCGCAGGATGGTGCGCACGCGGGCGACCAGCTCGCGGGGGGAAAACGGCTTGGCAATGTAGTCGTCCGCACCCAGTTCGAGGCCCACCACGCGGTCTATTTCGTCGCTGCGGGCCGTCAAAAACACCATCGGTACCTCTGGGCCGCCCATCGACTGGTTCAGCGCCTGGAGGCGTTTGAAGAGCTCGAAGCCGTTCAGGTCGGGCAATCCGATGTCCAGGATCGCGAGGGCGGGGCGCTCCTGCGCGAACTGCGCGATGGCTTCTTCGGCCGTGGCGCACCAGATCGGCTGGAAACCGTCGCTGCTCAAAACGTACTGGAGCGTGTCGGCGATGCCCGATTCGTCTTCGGCAATCAGGATCCGGGGTTTGAAGCTCATCCGGCGATGTTAGCGAGGGCCACGGACGACCCGTGCCCGGTTTTCCGCCCGAGGCGCCGGCGACCGGCGCGGCCTTTCGCGGCTTTTTTTTCGGGCGCGGCTTTTCCTCTTCCTGTCTTCTTATTCTTCTTATTCAAATTAGTAGTAGTAGATAAGGGTCGCACCCGTCTGTGGAAAGGTCGCTTTTTCCTTGACGTGACAACGACTTGTCATGCCCGCGTCACTGTGCGCACCCGCGCTTCCGTGGTGTACCCGCAACTTGGACAACATGGGGTAACCCGCCGGCCCTGTGGATAACCGATGGCTTGTGCAAAAACTCTCCCCAGAGTTGTCCTTTGACAGCCCTCCGGAATTCTGCGAAAGACGGTTTTCGGGTCGAGAAATTCATTGCCTGTTAATTGAGCAGGCTGTAGATTTCCCTTGCAAATCAATGACTTGCGACGCCCCTACAGAGCAGTGCCGGGGTTATCCACAGAGTTGCCCCAGTTTTGTGGGGAGAACGCGTGGAGGAACCTTCGGGCGCCGGGCGGACCCAATCCGCTCCTTCACATGACGAAAAAACTCGAACATGACACCTTCTGAAACAAAAGCGATCGTCACCTTGAGCCTGCTGGCGGCCTTCGTCGATGGCGAAAAGCACGAGCGCGAGCGTGCCGAGATCAAGCGCATTGCCGAGGGCCTGTCGCAGGCCGACGGCGTGAACCTGCCGACGATCTACCAGGACGTGCTGATGAAGCGGGTGTCGCTGGCCTCGGTGGCCGGCGAGCTGAAAAGCGCCGAGTCGCGCCAGCTGGCGTACGAGATGGCGGTGTGCATGTGCGACGCCGACGGCGTGCAGTCGGAGCCGGAGCGGCTCTTTTTGATGGACGTGCGCAGCTCGCTCGGCCTGGACGCCTCGGCGGCGCAGTTCTCGCAGCGGGCGGAAGACATTGCCGCCGCGGTGCCGGCGGCGGTGGCAGTGACGGCCGGAGCGGCGGCAACCTCCGCGGCGCCGCAGGCGCCCGACAGCACCGAGCTGGACCGCGCGATCCTCAACGCCGCCATCCTCAACGGCGCGCTCGAGCTGCTGCCCGAGACGCTGTCGACCATGGCGATCATTCCGCTGCAGATGAAGCTGGTCTACCGCATCGGGCAGGCGCACGGCTACCAGCTGGACACCGGCCACATCAAGGATTTCCTGGCCACCGTGGGCGTGGGCCTGACCTCGCAGTACCTGGAGCAGGCGGGTCGCAAGCTGCTCGGCGGCCTGCTGGGCAAGGTCGGCGGCGGTTTGCTGGGCGGTCTGGGCAAGCAGGCCGTGAGCTCGGGCATGAGCTTCGCGTCGACCTATGCGCTGGGCCACGTGGCCAAGCGCTATTACGCGGGCGGGCGCACGCTTTCCACGCAGATGCTGAAGGACGCGTTCTCCAGCGTGGTGAAGGAAGGGCAGGGCCTGCAGACGCAGTACCTGCCGGCGATCAAGGAACGCGCGCGCACCCTCGACACGAGCCAGGTGCTGTCGCTCGTCAAGAACGCCTGATCGCGGGCTCGCCCCCAGGCTTCGCGCACTTCGTGTCGCTTCTCCAACCCCCTACCGGGGGCAACACCTGAGGCCCGGCAAAGCCGGTTCCTCGGTGTTCCACGAAGGGACCGCCGGCTAGACCTGGCTCAGGTCGTCGAGGATGGGGCAGTCAGGCCGCGCATCGCCGTGGCAGCAATGCACGAGGTGCGCGAGCGTGCTGCGCATCGATTGCATGTCGGCGATGCGCTGCTCCAGTTCACCCAGGTGCTTTTGCGCGATGCGCTTGACGCTCGAGCTGGCGCGGCGGCGGTTGTGCCACAGGCCGACCAGTTCGGCGATTTCTTCCATCGAGAACCCCAGGTCGCGCGAGCGCTTGATGAAGCGCAGCGTGTGGATGTCGGCGTCGTTGTACTGGCGGTAGCCGCTTTCGGTGCGCGCCACCGCGGGCAGCAGGCCCAGGCCTTCGTAGTGGCGCACCATGCGCGCCGACACGCCCGACAGCCGCGCGGCCTCGCCGATGGCGATCTGGCGGCCGTGGGCGGAGGTCGCCGTCATCATTGAACGGTGTAGCCGGCGTTCTCGATCGCGACCACGATGTCCTGGCGCGGCTGCTGGCTCAACACGTCCACATGGCCGGTTTCGAGATCGACCGTGACCTGCGCATGCGGGTCGACCGTCTGTACCGCGTCCTGCACCGCCTCCACGCAGTGGTTGCAGCTCATGCCGGAGACCTGGAATTTCTGGCTCATCGTCGTTGCTCCTTGTCGGAATGAATGAAGGGTGGAAGGATTGAACACCCGAATCGGGGACAACGCCAGTTTCAACCCTCTCACGATGTCAACGTCCAGCCAAGGGCTTTGAAGCCACCGCGCTTGACCTTGCCATGGTGTCAGGCTTTAGCCTCGGGACCATGGAACACATTCAGCCTCAACCTTCCGCGGCCGCCGCCACGCTGGACCTCTCGGTCGGCGGCATGACCTGCGCCTCGTGCGTGATGCGCGTGGAGCGCGCGCTCAAGAACGTGCCCGGCGTGCAGAACGTGAGCGTCAACCTCGCGACCGAGTCGGCCCGCATCGTGACCACCGGCGGCGAGGACATGGCCCTGCTGCTGCGCCGCGCCGTGCGCGCCGCCGGCTACGAGCCGCGTGCCGAAAGCACCGCGCAGGACGAGGCCGCCGCGCTGTCGCCCTGGCACGGCTTCATGCCCGTGGCCATCGGCCTGGCGCTGTCGATCCCGCTGATGGCGCCGATGCTGGGCGACCTGGTCGGCCAGAGCTGGATGCTGCCGCCCTGGGTGCAGCTGCTGCTGGCGACGCCGGTGCAGTTCTGGCTCGGCGCGCGTTTCTACCGCGCGGGCTGGCATGCGGCCAAGGCCCGCACTGGCAACATGGACCTGCTGGTGGCGCTGGGCACCAGCGCGGCCTTCGGCCTGTCGCTGTGGCTGTGGTGGCGCGCCGCCACCGGCGAGCATGCGGGGCACGGCATGGTGCCGCACCTGTACTTCGAGGCCTCGGCGGTGGTGATCACGCTGGTGCTGCTGGGCAAGTGGCTCGAGGCGCGCGCCAAGCGCCAGGCCACTTCGGCGATCCGCGCGCTGCAGCAGCTGCGGCCCGAAGTGGCGCACCTGATCAACGCACGCGGCAAGGAAAGCGACGTGCCGCTGGCCGAGGTGATGGTCGGCGACCGGCTCGCCGTGCGTCCCGGCGAACGCGTGCCGGCCGATGCGCGCGTGCTCGAAGGGCAGTCCGAAGTCGACGAATCGATGCTCACGGGCGAACCGCTGCCCGTGGCCAAGAACCCCGGCGACGCGCTGACCGGCGGCGCCGTGAATGGCGACGGCCGCATGGTGATCGAAGTGCGCGCGGTCGGCGCCGAGAGCGTGCTGGCACGCATCATCCGGCTGGTCGAGGACGCGCAGGCCGCCAAGGCGCCGATCCAGCGCATGGTCGACCAGGTGGCGGCCGTGTTCGTGCCGGTGGTGCTGGTGATTGCGCTGGTCACCTTCGCGGGCTGGATGGTCGCGGGCGCCGGCGTCGAGACCGCGCTGATCCATGCGGTGGCGGTGCTGGTCATTGCCTGTCCGTGTGCGCTGGGCCTGGCGACGCCGGTGGCGGTGATGGCGGGCACGGGCGTGGCCGCGAAGCACGGCATCCTCATCAAGGACGCACGGGCTTTGGAAATTGCACACCGCGTCGACACCGTGGCCTTCGACAAGACCGGCACGCTGACGGTGGGCCGCCCCGTGCTCACGGCGCTGCTGCCCGCGGCCGGTGCGCTGGCGAAGGAGAACGACCTGCTCGCCACGGCCGCCAGCCTGCAAGGCGGCAGCGAGCATCCGCTCGCACGCGCCGTGTTGTCTGCCGCTGCCGAACGCGGCGTGCAGGCACCGCCGCTCGGTGCGATGCAGGCGATGCCGGGTCGCGGCGTGCGCGGTGAGGTGAACGGCGCAACCTGGGCCATCGCCAGCCTGCGCTGGTGCCGCGAACTCGATGCGATGCCCGCCGAAGCCGACATCGAGCGCCTGCAGTCGCAAGGCGCCACGGTCTCCGCGCTGCTGCGCTTCGACGACGCCGGCTCCGCACATGTGCAGGCGCTGCTGGCCTTCGCCGACGAACCCAAGCCGCAAGCCGCCGAAGCGATCCGCACCTTGCGCGGTCGTGGCCTGCGCGTGGTGATGATCTCGGGTGACAACCTGCGCGCGGCGCAGGCGATGGCCGCGCGCCTGGGCATTCCGGCCGAGGACGTGCGCGCGGACGTGCTGCCCGCCGACAAGGCCGAGCAGGTGAGCGCGCTGCGCAAGAACGGCCATGTGGTCGCGATGGTCGGCGACGGTGCGAACGACGCGCCCGCATTGGCCGCGGCCGACGTGGGCATCGCGATGGCGCCTTCGGGCGGTGGCACCGACGTGGCGATGGAAGCGGCCGGCATCACGCTGATGCGCGGCGACCTCGCGCTCGTGGCCGAAGCGCTCGAGCTCTCGGGCCGCACGGTGGCGAAGATCCGGCAGAACCTGTTCTGGGCCTTTGCCTACAACGTGGCCGGCATCCCGCTCGCGGCCTTCGGTTTGCTGAGCCCGGTGGTGGCCGGTGCGGCGATGGCGCTGTCGAGCGTGAGCGTGATGGCGAATGCGCTGTTGCTGCGGCGCTGGAAGCCGAAGCACCAACAACATTGATCCGACAGCGGATCAGTCGAACAGCAGCGCCATCAGGTGCTCGTCGATGAAGTCCGCTTCACCGGCCCGGCGGTAGAACTGGCGCAGCGTGCCTTCCTGCACGAAGCCCAGCCGGGCATAGAAGCGCAACGCCGTGGCGTTGTCGCTTTCGGCCATCAGCTCGACGCGGCGAACGCCTTCGGCCTTCAGCCGCGCGAGCACGTCGCTCACCATGGTCTGCGCGATGCCGCGGCCATGGAATGCGGGATCGACCGCGAGCGTGCCCAGGCTCGCCACATGCTGCGCGCGGCCCGGGTAGCGTGTGACGCGGTAGAAGCCGGCGAGCTGCCCATCGACTTCGAAGATGAAGAACGCACCGCTGTCGAGCAAGCCCTGGAAGATCGGGCGAAAGTCATCGCGCGGCATCGGGTCGTAGCCCAGGTAGGGCACGACCCGCTCATGCATGTAGAGATCGAAGACGGCGTCGAAGTCCGAGGGGGCGGCAGGGCGGTGCAGGGGCATGTCGCGCTTCTTCCGTGAGGTCTGCAGGGCAGGATGCGGCCGAGCATAGCAAGGCGGTGCCGACGACCGCACCGCTTTTGTCCTCCCCCGAAGCTCAGCCCTCCGAGACGCGCTGGCTCGCAACGATCACCGCGTTGGTGCCGCCGAAGGCGAAGGAATTCGACAGCACATGGCGCAGCCCCCGCGCCTCGCGCGCCGCGCCGCGCACGAAGTCGACGTCGCCGAACGCAGCGTCCGGCGTGTGCAGGTGGGCGATGGGCGGCAAGGTCTCGCGGGCCAGTGCGCGCAGTGCGGCCACGAGTTCGATGGCACCGCCGCCGCCCAGCACGTGGCCGTGGATCGCCTTGGTCGCGCTGACCGGTGCGGCGTCGCCGAACAGTTCGCCGATCGATGCGGCCTCGGCCGCGTCGCCCGCGCTCGTGGCCGTGCCGTGGGCGTTGATGTGACCGATGTCCGAGGGCACGAGCCCGGCGTCGCGCAGCGCGGCACGCATCGCGCGCACCTGGCCGGCTGGGTCGGGGTTGGTGATGTGCGTGCCGTCGCAGTTGCTGGCGTAGCCGCTGAGCACGAAGGGCTGCGCGCCGGCGCCACGGGCGCGCGCATGGGCTTCCGATTCGAGCACCAGCGCCGCCGCGCCCTCGCCGATGGCGAAGCCCGCGCGGTCGCCCGAGAACGGACGGCAGGCGGTGGCGGGCGCATCGGCCGGCGGCGGCGCCATGACGCGCATCGCGTGCCAGCTGGCCATCACGCCGGGCGTGAGCATCGCGTCGTGGCCGCCGACGATGGCGATGTCGATCCAGCCGCCGCGGATGGCGCGCATGGCCTCGCCGATGGCCACTGCCGATGAAGCGCAGGCGCAAGCATAGGCCAGCGCCGCGCCGCGTGCGCCGAAGTGCAGCGCCAGTTCAGCGACCGCGGCGTTGGGCATCACGGTGAGCACGGTGGTGGGGCGCATGCGGCGCTGTTCGCCGTAGAGCGCGCGCGTGGTGGCGTCGAAAGTGCCGGCGCCGGCCAGGCCGCTGCCCCAGAAGACGCCGAGGCGGTCGCGGTCGATGGTGTCGAGGTTCAACCCGGCATCGGCCGCGGCGTCTTGTGCTGCGGCCAGGGCCATCGCGGTGCCGCGGTCCAGCGGCAGGCGCGAGGCACTGCGCACGCTGCTGGCGTCGAAGTCGCAGGTGGCGGCGGCGATGGCCATCGGGTCCATGCCCGGGATCTCGAGGGTCTGAGCGCGCACCGCGGAGCGGCCGGCGAACAACGCGTCGTCGAAAGCTTCGATGCTGCGTCCGAGCGGCGTGATGAAACCGAGCCCGCTCACGTGCACGGGCGCGGCGGCGGTGTGGGCCGTGGCGGTGGCCGCCAGCACGGCATGGGCGGCGCCGCTGCTCATGCGGCCGCTGCCATGGGTTCGGCGCGTGCGGCGGCGGCCTCGCCCTCGGCGTCGATCACCTCGCACAGCCGCTGCAGCGTGATGCCGGCTTCGCGCGGGTCGAGCCGGTCTTCGGGAATGCGCAGGTGGAAGGCGTCTTCCACCGCGAAGACGAACTCCATGAGTGCCAGCGAATCGAGGCCGAGGTCCGACAGCGCGGTGGTGGGCGAGATGTTCACGCGTTCCACACGGAAATCGGTCTCGAGGATGGTGGCGATGCTGTTGAAGGTGGGAGAGGAAGACATGAGGAGGTTCCTTTCTTTCAGGCGTGAAGGGCAAGTCCGCGGACGCGGAACACGGGTTCGGGCACCGGGCCGTGGGCCACGGTCTCGGCGAAGGCGAGGGTCTCGCGCACGACCTGCTGGCGGTCGTTGTCGATGCTGATCATGTGGTAGCTGTTGTTCAGGACCACGGTGCGCAGCGAGGCGCAGCGCAGCCCGCGCACCAGCAGGTCGAGGTTGGACAGGCTGGCCACCTCGTCCTCGCGCGCATGCAGCGCCAGCACCTGCTCGCACTGCACGTCGTTCAAGCGTCGCCGCACGTGGCGGATCAACCGGTCGTGTTCGCGCAGGTGGCCCACGCCGATCACCGCGCTGCCGGCGCGCGAGACCTGGCGATGCCGCAGCTCGCGCTCGATCCAGGTGCGCACGCGCTCGTTCTTCACGCCATAGGGCGGGCGCTCGCGGTACTGCCAGAGGCGGCCCAGCGGCGTGTAGAAGGCCAGCGGCAGCAAAAAGCGCGTGCGCGGCACGGCCCAGCCGTCGAAGCGCAGCGTGGTCGACATGAGCACCAGCGCGTCCACCTCGCGCCCGCAGCGGATGGCACCGCCCAGGGCCAGCGAGGCGCCGGCCGAGATACCGACCAGCATCACGCGGTCGTGCGTGCACCGCAGCGCCTTCACGTGCGCCTCGAGGGTGTCGAGCCAGCGTTCGAAGGGCACGGCCTGCTGCAGCGGCGCGGCGGCGTCGAACGAGTAGCCGGCGATGCACAGCGGCTGCACCGCATACCCGTGGCGCTGCAGGGTCGATTGCACGGTCAGCAGCTCGTCAGGCGTGCTGCATAAACCATGCAGCAGAACCACCGCGGTGCGCTGCACGGCGGGGGACACCAGGCTCAAGGGATCGGAGGGATCGCGTGCACTCATCGGAAGGTGTGTCGTATGCTCATGTCGCGTTTATCGCGGTGAGCGACTGACCGGCCGCTGACGCGTCCATCGCCAGGGCAGACCCACAAATCACCCACCACTCATTCACTCACCATGCGAATCCTGCTTGTGGAAGATGACACCGTGCTGCGCGACGTGATGCTGCGCAGCCTCGCCGACGCGGGCCACCGGGTCGACGTGTCGACCAACGTCGAAGATGCCGACCACCTGTGGCGCGTGCAGCCCTTCGATGCCGTGCTGCTTGACCTCAACCTGCCCGCCACCGCCAGCCCCACCAGCGGCCTGGCGAGCGGCCTCACGGCCTTGCGACAGGCGCGTGCGCGCGGCGACCGCACGCCGGTGCTCGTGCTCACGGCGCGCGGGCGCACCGAAGAACGCATCGCCGGGCTCGACGCCGGCGCCGACGACTACCTGGGCAAGCCCTTCGACCTCGCCGAGGTGGAGGCGCGGCTGCGCGCCCTGGTGCGGCGCGCCAAGGGCACCGAGGACATCGTGGTGCTCGGCCAGCTCAAGCTCGACCGCAAGGCGCGGCGCTTCGCGGTCGCGAACGCGCCGCTCGACCTGCCGGCGCGCGAGTTCGAGGTGCTGTGGGAACTCATGAGCCCGCCGGGGCGCACGGTGAGCAAGCGGGCGCTGTCGGACAAGCTCTCGGGTTTTGACGAATCGCTGGGCGACAACGCGCTCGAGGCCTTCATCTCGCGCCTGCGCAAGAAGCTGCTCGGCTCGGGCGCGGGCATCCGCACCTTGCGCGGCATCGGCTACCTGCTCGAAGCCGAGGTGTGAGAAGCGACCCGTGAGCGAGGCCACCACCCCACCGGTCACGCGCACTGCACCTTCGCTCACGCGGCGCGTGCTGCGCAACGTGCTGGTGCCGCTGGCGCTGACCTGGATGGCCGGTGCGGTGATCGCGCTGGTCATCGCCAACTACTTCTCCGAGCAGGCCTTCGACCGCGGCATGCTCGACGACGCCTATGCGCTGTCGGCCAACGTGCAGGCCGGCGAGCGCGGCATCGAGCTGCTGCTCACGCCGCGCGAGGTGGCGACCGTGCTGTTCGACCAGACCGACAAGGTCTACTTCTCGGTGCAGCGGCTCGACGGCACGCTCATCTCCGGCAGGGGCGACCTGAAGGCGCCGTTGCCCGACGAAGGTTCGCGCTACCGTTTTTCCGACATCGACTACGACGGGAACGTGCTGCGTGCCGTCGTGCTCGATCACGACGCCGAGCCCGGCCTGCACATGCCCTACCGCGTGATCGTGGCGCAGACCACGCTGAGCCGCGCCGCCCTGGTGCAGCGGCTGCTGTTCTATGCCATGGCGCCGCAGGTGCTGCTGCTCGTGCTGCTGGCCGTGTGGCTCTGGCACGGCATCCGGCGCGATCTGCGACCGCTCGGCGAGTTGCAGCGTGCACTCGACACCCGCGACGTGCGCGACCTCTCGCCGGTGGCCGTGGCGCAGACCTCGAAAGAGTTGCAGCGCCTCGGCGATGCCGTCAACGCGCTGTTCGACCGGCTGCGCTACAGCGTGCGCGCGCAACGCGAGTTCGTGGGCAACGTGGCGCACGAGCTGCGCACGCCGCTCGCCGGCATTCGCGCGCTGGCCGAGTACGGGCTCGCGCAGCACGACACCGAGGTGTGGCGCGAGCAGCTCACACGCGTGTCCGAACGGCAGGCGCGTGCGAGCCACCTCATCGACCAACTGCTCGCGCTGGCATTGGCCGACGAGGCGCGCACCGACCTGCAGCGCACGCCCGTGTCGCTCGACATGCTGGCCGAGCAGACCGTGCTGCGCCACCTGGCGCGTGCCGACGCGCGCGGCGTCGACCTGGGCGCGCGCGGCCTCGACGACGGCGTGACGGTGCTTGCAAACGAAGCGCTGGTGGAGGGCATCCTCGACAACCTGATCGACAACGCGCTGCGCTACGGCGGGCGCACCATCACCGTCGAACTCGCGGGCCGCACGCTGAGCGTGATCGACGATGGGCCCGGCATTCCGCTCGAGGCGCAGCGCGACCTCATGCAACGCTGGGCGCAAGGGCCCGCGGGCCAGAAGCTGGGGCAGGGCGCGGGGCTGGGGCTGTCGATCGTGGCGCGCTATGCCGAGCTGCTGGGGGCAGAACTGCGGCTCGATGCCGCGGAGCCCACGGGCCTGCGCGTGAGCGTGACCTTCGGGGACGACGCCTGACAGGTCACGCGCTTGTCAGTGGCTTGCGCAGATAGACGCGCGTGCGCCCGTCGAGCGATTCGCGCCGGAACTCGACATAGCCGATGCGCTGGTAGAGCGCGAGGTTCTCGGTCATTTTCTCGTTCGTGAACAGGTAGATCGATGCGTGGCCCTGGCGCAGCGCTTCGCGCTCGGCCAGTTCGAGCAGCGCGCGGCCCGCGCCACTGCCCTGGTGGTCGGGGCGGACCGCGATCACGTCGATGAGGAAGCCTTCGTCGGTGACGTCGAGCAGCAGCGCCGCGCCGATCTGTTGCTCCGGCCGCTCGGCCACCCAGACCTGCAGGTGCGCGATGGCCTGCGCGTAGTCGCGCGTCATCGGCCGCGGCGTGAGGCCCAGGCGCGGGATGTAGGTGCGGAAGGCTTCGACGGCGCACGCGGTGACGGCCGCCACGTCGTCGGCGGTGGCGCGGCGCAGATGCCAGGGTGCAGCGTTGTCGCTCACGCGTCGAACTCGACCTCGCCCTCGATCTCCACCGGGATGCCGAAAGGCAGCTCGGCCATGCCCACGGCGCTGCGCGGATGGGCGCCAACCTCGGGACCGAAGAGCTCGAGGATCAGATCGGAAAACCCGTTGATGACCGCCGGCTGCTGCTGAAAGCCGGGTGCCGAAGCGACCATGCCGAACACGCGCGTCCATGCGGTGATGCGGTCCAGATCGCCCAGCGCACGCTGCAGGCTGCCGAGCATCGCGAGCGCGGTGAGGCGCGCGGCGGCGTAGCCCTGCTCGACGGCCAGCTCGGTGCCGAGTTTGCCGAGCGGCGCGGCGATGCGGCCATCGGCATCCAGCGGACCATGGCCCGAGACGATGGCGCGCCGGCCGACGAGGCGGACGAACTGGAAGGGAAGGACGACGCCGGGTGGTGGCGTGACAGGGGGAGGAAGGGCGAGGCCCAACGCAGTGAGGCGATCGGTGATGCGAGGCATGGCGATGGTCGGAGGCGCGTGATGGACAGGCGCCGAGGGTATGCGCGGACGTCCTGGGTGGCAATCCGGAATGAGCACTTCAGCGCTGGGCGCGAGGCTCTAACTCGATGTTCGAGCCATCCATCTGATCGACGCGTCCGAGGGTACTGCCAGCGCGCAAATCGACTTTCTGCTTCACGGCCTGGGTTCCACGCAAATCGAGTTTGCCGGTGATGCTGGTGCTGGAAACCTCCAGATTTCCAATGCGACTGTTCGAAATGTTGGCACGCGTGATCTGGTTGTTTGTCAGCACGAAACGCTGGGTGTTGAGGTAGCTTGCGTCAAGCGTGGGGATGGTCGAATTCCTGATGTCGATCGATTGACTGACATTCGAAATCCGGTCGGCGCTCTTGAGCGAGAAGCCACCCGCAATCATCACTGGCTCGGAGGAGAGGTCGCCGCCAAAGACGACCCCGTCGATTTCGATCGACAGAATCCCTCCGGCATAGGCCTCGAAGATCTTCTTGCCGTTGCCCTGAATCTGGCTGTTGCGTACGCGAAGGCTGCGAGCTTGTTTGACATAGGCGTTGATGTAGCCGCCCTTAACTCGCTCCACAACCAAGTCACCTTTGATGGTGGTGTCGCTCAGGTCCAGACGTTCCAGCAAGGTGTCGCGAACAGTGAGTGAATGCAAAAGTGAGCCGGCCCCCGATAGATCGACGAGGCCCTTCAGTTTGCACTTGTCGATAAGTACGTGGGAGCCGCCATGTTCATGCCAAGGCGCTGCATTCACATCCTCAATGTTGCAATCGACGATATCGAGTTTTGTGTGACCACGCAAGTTGAACCACTTTGCCTTGCAGGCCAAAAACATGGCTTGGGCATAGCTCCCGACAGAACCCCATTCATTGGGTTCAGCGGAATTCCCCGTGAAGGAACACTCTTCGAAGACGAGATTCTTGCTATCGGATTGCCCTTGTAGAAAGGTGCGTCCCCGGACCTGACATCGCAAAAATTTGACGTCGACCATGTTGCCGAAACTGTGAATTCCGACGAATCGACAATTCTCGAGGAGGGCCTGCTCCAAGCGTTCGAGTTTGGTTTCATAGGCCCCAATGAAATCGCAGTTCACCAGCCTGACTTTTCGCCATGTCAAGTCCATGAAGTTAACGTCGCTGAACTCCGCGTTCTCGATGGTGAGCACGCTGTCACCGATTTCTCTGGCGCGCAACGTTGGGTCTGCCAAATAACTGTAGCTCTTGCCAAAGCTCTTGATGTTTGGGTTTTTCATAGAACAAAACCCAGGTGACACAGATGCTCCTCCGGCAAGGGCGGCCGCGCTCTCGAGAAAAAAACGACGTTGCATGGCTGCCCCCTCATTGTTTTTTCTCGCTTGCTTTGGCGGGATCGATGGCCTCATCCGCCGGTGTATATCCCTTGCCCGCGTAGTACTTCGCCAAGAACTTCCAATCGGGAACTTCCCCTCGTTCTTCCGCGGGTCTGCGGAAGAACCACTTCGAGCTCCCCGTTGCTCCGTAGGTCATGCCTCCGCCCTTGAGCGCCGTGCCGAAAACGCCGATCTCGAGTGGAAACATCCAAGGGTCGGTGCAGTCCATGTCCTTGCTCCAATCGTCCTTGCCGACCTTAGGTTGCTTGAGCAGCACTTCGCAAAAGGCCTGCGTGGTGATCGAGCCTTCGCCTAGAGCTCGGATCAGCACGGCATGATCTTCCGCTGTGAATGCGATGGAGGGCGCTTTGGTGTCCGGGTTGAATGTGGTTGTCAGCATGTTCCATTGCTTCACGACGCGCTTCTCTTCATCTTTGCCACTTTCGAAAACCCAAAACCTGATCCCCGAAATGCACTCCAGCTTGGCCACGGTTCCACTCAACGTTATCGGCACCTTCCACCCTGCCTGTATGAGCGGTGTGGGCGCAAAGGCCAAGGGCGGATCAATGCCTTTTTCTGGATGCCGGCTCATCACGGCCATGTAGTCGAGTGCCACCGCGAGGCGCGGCTTCTCGTTCAGTGGGGCGCCGGCGCTCTTGCTTGAGCGTTGCGTCATGACCTGGGTGATGACGCCCGTCGCGGGGTCCAGGAGCGTGCCCGAGGGCGGACGCAAGGTCCAGCTGTCGAGTTCTCGGTCGAGGTTCTGCTTGCCGACCGGACCGCCGCTGCTGCTGACGATGAAGCGCGTGCGCTGGCGTGCCGGCGCTTTCACGGTCTCCTTGCGGATGCCGGGGTCGACAGCACTGGTGACCTGGACCATGCGCGCGCCACTGGACGGCTGGCACCACGCGACGTCGTAAACGCCGCTGCGATGGCTGTGGCCACTGAAGTGCCAATCCACCGCGGTCTCGGGTGTTGCCTTGCCCGTGCTGCCACCGTCGACGCACACGAAGCGCTCGAAATAGACATCCTGGTTGACTTCGCACGTGCCGGTGTTGACGTGATTGAATCCGGGTTGCCCGCGAAGAGGGGCGCCCAAGGGACTGCTCGAAGGAATAAAGCGTGCCTGTTCGGGCGTGGCCGAGTAGGGCAGCGGTTCGTCGTAGTTGATGATGGTGAAGTGCGTCGCCACCGTGAGGCTGGCACTCGGGCTTGCGCGTTTGTGGCTCTGGGCCTGCCCCAGCAACTGCAGCTGCTTGTTGCTGAAGGATTGGGTTGCGCGGGGCAGGATGCCGGTTCCCTGGCGGTCGGTCGAGGTGATCAGCAGGCCACTCACCGTGAGGTTCTTGAAGTTCTCCCCTTGCCCCCAGCCCAGCGCCGCGATCACCTGGGTGGCCGGTCCGGGCCGGTCGGGTTCAACGCCCAGCGCGATCAGCACGTCCTCGAGCGGCGTGAAGAGGGCGTAGAACCAGTCGTAGTTCTCGGTCCTGTAGTTGTTGCCGGTCAGGGCCTGTGCATAGGTGGGGCCATATGCCAGCGTGGTCTCGTAGATGCTCATGTTGTGGTCGGCCGAGATGCCTTCGTTGGCCTTGTTGTTGTGCCATTGGCTGGCCTTGTCGAAGTCCCGGTAGGTTTCCGCCAGATCCCCGATATGGAGGTTCTTGTTGCTGTTGACGACGCGTCGACCGATCTCGGCCTTGATTCCGATCCGGCGGGCTTGGTGCGTACCTGCGTGCGTAGCGACGGTGGTGGTGGGCTCGAAGGCGCGTTCCCTGCCCCAGCCATCGGTGTCGAGTGTGTCGGTGGTGTCTTCGAGCACGCCCATGGCGGCGCCCCAGTCGTTGATGCGCGGGCTGATGCCGTAGGGCACCGTGTATGCCTCGTGGTTGCCGCTGGTCATGAACACAGGCAGCTTGAGTTCGTTGTAGGCGTAGCGAACGAGGCTGAAGGCGAGCATGTCGTCCTGCCCGCGTGGGTACAGGCCTGGCGTGTTGAAGTGGTTCAACACGTTGAACTTCTTCCATTGCTCGCCGATGCCGTCGCCGACCTGCCGGGGATCGATGTTGCGATTGAAATCGATCAGGTCGCCGGTGAAGAGCAGGGCCGTGTCGGGCTTCTTGCCGGCACCGATCTTGTCGAAAAGCTCCTTGAGCGCGTTGAAGCTGTTGCACACGCGTGCGCCCACTGCAGGGCCGTCGAAGCTGCTGTTGTCTTCGATGATGCGCGCCGGTGACTTGGCCAGCGCGTTGTGCCGCACGTTGATGTGAACGTCGCTCAGGTGCCCGAGCTTCAGTGGTCCGTCACTGGCGAGTCGGATGACGGGGTGCCACGCCGCCAAGCGCTGGGAGTCGTCGAGGGCCAGCGTGCGGGCTTTCTGTGCCGTTTGTGCGACGTCGTATTCCATCAGGTTGGTTTCCTTCCCTTTGGGCGCGCCGTTGGTGTTGGTGGGCTGGTGCCGGTGCCGCAGGTCGTTGACCTGGGCGGCAAGGAAGGACTCGACCAGCAGGTCTTGAGAATGCACCGTGCTGGCAGCACACAGCGTGGGAAAGCTTTCCTTTTGCTGGCGGGTAGGTTCGACCATCCAGGCGAAGCTCTTGAAGCTGTCGGTCTCGGGCTGGACGGCCAGTTTTTCGATGTCGAGCTCCACTTCGTAGATGTGCCCGCCCGCGAAGCCCGAGGCGGTGTACGCGCTCGCAGCCTGCGGACTGAGGGTGGCGAAGATTTCGCCTTTCTGGTTGTAGATGAGCGCGCCGGCTTCGAACTTGGCGACGCGCCAGACCTTGATGGCGCCCTTGGCCTTGGCGCAGTCTGCGCCGTCTCCGGTCAGTCCACCCACGCGGATGTCGGCGTCAGGTTTGGTGCCCTTCATGCCGACGAGGCGCAGGTGACGCGCCACGGTGGCCGCGGCGGCCTGCTCTTCGTCGCCATCCATAGAGACGACCTCTGCGCGTTTGTCATGCGTGGTTCGTCGGCCAGCGCTGTTGGCCACGCCGAGCGTCGCGGTGGCGATGAAGAGGCTGCACTTTTTCTGGCTGGAAGAGATCAGCATCGGCGTGCCGAGGCTGGGATAGAGGATCACGGGCACTTGCTGCGCCGAGTCGCTGCAATCGCACACCGATGCGCCGGTCTTGGGTTCGTTTGCCATGGATCAGAAGGTCTTGGCGTCGGACATGAAGCCACCGCCCGTCGTGTTGAAGGCAGACAGAAGGGCGTTGGACTGTTCGTCGCAGAGGCGAACCAGCATCGCGTCGCGGTCGCACGCCCAGCCTTGCTGCACTGCCGATGGCGTGTGCGCCAAGACATCACGGAGATTCAGCGGAGTGCGTGCAACCGACAAAGCGTCGAGGAAGCCGGGGTGGGTGTGGAAGCGCGCGTGCTTGAGCAAGGCAAGGCGGCATGCGTGTGCCTTGTTGTCCCAACCCGCCAGGCCTACACGACGGGTGAATGCCAGCGCGGCTTGTGCGATCTTTCGGCGAAGCAATGGATGCATCTGTGCGAGCAGGTCGGCCGCGGGGGGATTCGATGTTTCCAGTTCTTCGCAGAGCAGGGCGATGACAAGATTCGCTTCCCCTGCCTTGTCGATGGCATGGACCCATTCGGCAGTAAGTTCGACTCCCTCGTTCGACGGCGTGATCTCGGTGTCTGCGCCACCCTTGATGTACCGAATGCGAAGGTCACCGTCCCAGCCTGCCCACCAGGCGAGCGGACGGCTGAATTTGCGCTGCACGGGGTCTGACCAGTGCGCGAACATGTCGAAGCCGATGCGGGGATCGAAGTAGCGCAACAGAACGGACGATCCATCGAGCAATGTGCCGGACAGGAAACCGCGCAGATGCGCGGAAAGCTTCTGCAAGCGCAGCGGGCTGGCCATCAGGGTGAGCGCTTCGGCCGCAGCCTGATGCGCAAGCGCATGGCGCAGCGACTCGGAAGATGAGGCGGGGATCTCGATGAGCCAGGGGCCGATGTCGGCCATCTCCGCTTCGGGTGTCTGCATGAACAAGCGTTCGCAGGCGAGCTCTTGCATCGCGACCATGCGAGCGACGACGCCTTCTTCGCATTGCCCCGCACTGACGAGTGCGTAGCGGTGCATGGGCGTGGCGGTCGCAGCGCTTTCGGCACTGAGCCAGTGTTCGATCTGCGTCGACATGGCTCGATGCAGCGCCACATCGAGTCTGGTTCGTGCAGCGTGTGTGAGGTCGGATGACTGTTGCGCGGTGTGGTTCGGCATGTCACTCCCGAGGTGCAGCCGCGGTCGCGCGGCGCATGGCGCGTTGCATGCACTCCCAGCACACGGTCGGTGCGGTGGGGCCTGACTTCTTGTCCGGCCCCGGCGTCCCATGCATCGCGGCATGTTCGATCCATGTGCCCAGCGTGCCGTGCCGGATGCCGCCTTCGCTCCATTCGCTGAAGCTGGTGCCGCCGTTGATCGTGACCTTCTTCTTGGCGGTGATGTAGACCGTGTCTTCGGTGCTCACGATGTCGATGTCTTTCAAGGCCGTGGCCTCGATGGCGTCGCTTTGGGCTTCGATGCGGATGTCGCCCTGCGATGCAAAGGCCTTGATGCCGCTCTTGAGCGTGAAGATGCGCATGCCTTCCGCCACGCTGGCGAGGATGCGCTGGGCGGCACTCAAGGAGGTGTGGCCGGCACTGGTGAGCTGGATGTGCGCGCCGGTGTGCGCATGCAGGTGCGTGGCGGTGGTGGCAGCGATGCCTGCGGGGCTGGCGAGCGCGAGATGCGGTGTGGCCAGTTCGGGAAAGCGGCCTTCGGTCGATGGGCTGCCGTGGCCCCGGAGGTCTTCGTTCTGCTGCTTGATGGCATGGGCGACGGTGGACTGGTCGTCGTTGTCGTCCTGGGCCTCGGCTGTGCGGGCCGCTTCGGCCAGGCCTTCGATCTGGTCGCGTGCGCTCGTCAGGCGCTGGATGGTTTCGCCCATGTCCTTGGCGTGGCGAGCGGCATCGGGGCGGCCTTCAGTGGTGATGAGCATGCCGTCCTGCGCCCTCAATACGCCATGGGCGTCAGTGCGCAGCTCGAACCCTTCGCCCCTGGGGTCCTTTCTGCCCGCGTTGTCCTCGATGCGCGTGATCGCCCCCAGGCTCAGGCTGCTGGATTGGTGATCGCTCTTGAGCTGCGCCTGGATTTTTTCGGCCGTGTCATCCAGGATCAGGTGGTTCGACCTTCCCGCCGCACTGTTGCCCCCAGCCTCGTTCAACTCCCGGCTCCTGAACCCGCTCAATGCGCTCTGGCCGGGGAGTTGCCACGGCGGCAGGTTCACCTGGTTGTGCACCCTGCCCATGCAGATCGGCAGGTCCGCATCTCCCGCGATGAAGCTCACGATGACTTCCTGCCCGATGCGCGGGATCTGGAT